>NZ_JASDCV010000027.1:0-74286 GCF_030407755.1 Rhodococcus sp. APC 3903 | reverse complement strand
ATCCCAACCCCTCAAATCCCAGCCCCTCAGATCCCAGCCCCTCAGATCCCGGCCCTTCGCACGAGAGCGTCAGTGGCAGAAGGGGATACAACGTCAATCGCTCGTAACAGCCCCGCGTACCGTGGATACAGCTCGACGGGACGCGTATTGATCGCCCTCAAGATCCACGATGCAGCTTGATCGGCCGCCAGCGCCGGCTGGCTCACGTAATCCGCCGTCGGCGCGATCATCGGTGTTCGTATGAGTGGGAATTGCACTGTGGTGACATCGACACCGGTGCCGTGACATTCCGCGCCGAGGCTTCGGCCGAAGGCACTGAGAGCAGACTTCGACGCGTGGTAGGCACTGAACCTCGGCATCACGCCGGCAGTGACTCCCCAGGTTCCGACGTTGATGATGTGTCCGGACTTCGCCTCGAGCATCGCGGGCAGCAGACGCAACGTCAGTCGTGTAGGTCCGAAGTAGTTGAGTGCCATGGTGCGCTCGTAGTCGTGGAATCGGTCGACCGAATCCAACGCGGTACGCCGGATCGAGCGACCCGCATTGTTGACGAGGATGTCGACCGACCCGAATCGATCCGCGATCGTCTCCGCGAGTTCGTCGACGGCTTCACCGCGGGAGAGGTCCGCAGGCACGATGTGCGCCCACCCTCCCCTGCGGTGGATCTCGTCCCGTACGTGTTCGAGGTTTTCCTCACCGCGCGCGACCAGGATCATCTCGGCTCCCCGACGAGCCAAGAGATGAGCTGTCGCCTCGCCGATCCCCGAGGAAGCTCCTGTCAGAACGATCGTCTTGTCGGAGAGCGTGACACCGCGTGACGGAACAAGAGAGCGCAGACGCGTCGGCGGACTCAAGGCAATATTGCTGAGCAGCGTTCTGATCACATCGGCCTCGGTTCGATCTTCGCGTGCGTTTCGGTGCGAACCCATCCCTGAACAGCCAACTTCGAGCGCACCGCGGAAATTACTCAAAAGTAAGTTATGGCGCCGTTTCGACCGTGTCAAGAATTCGTCGAGATCCAGGAGTATCTGCCACTAGCTTTTCCTGATACCTCGGGTTACATTAAACCCAGACCGAGTGCCAGCGATCACACAACCGGCCCTCGATTCCACCGAACACCGCGAGAAATACCAGCGGTGACCGAAACGAAGAGGAGACGCCATGACGCTCACATCGCCGCTCGACAAGCGCGGAGAAGCATCCGACGACTCGTACAACGAGACGCTTCGACTCCTGTCCGAGGGCTCGGTGCACAAGCACTTCGACCCGTACCTCGACATCGACTGGGACTCCCCCGAGTTTGCCGTCGTCCCGAACGATCGCCGCTGGATCCTCCCGGCCGAGACAGACCCGCTGGGTGCTCACCCCTGGTACCAGTCGCAGTCCGAGGCCAGGCAGATCGAAATCGGCATGTGGCGCCAGGCCAATGTCGCGAAGGTCGGTCTCCAGTTCGAGAACATTCTGATCCGCGGCATGATGCAGTACGTCTTCTCGCTGCCCAACGATTCGGCCGAGGCGCGCTACTGCACGCACGAGTCGGTCGAAGAGTGCAACCACACGATGATGTTCCAGGAGATGGTCAACCGCATCGGTGCCGACGCTCCCGGCATGAGCCGTCCGATGAAGATGCTTGCACCCTTCATCCCCCTCGCTGCGGGTCCGTTCCCCGAACTGTTCTTCGTCGGTGTCCTCGCCGGTGAAGAGCCGATCGACCACATTCAGAAGAGCATCCTGCGCGCCGGCGGCCAGATCCACCCGATCATGCAGTCGGTCATGGCCATCCACGTAGCCGAGGAAGCGCGTCACATCTCGTTCGCGCACAAGCTTCTGAGCCGTCGCATCCCGCTGATGTCACGCCCGAACCGGTTCGTCCTCTCGCTGCTGTTCCCGATCGTCATGCGCATTCTCTGTGACGCCATCGTCATCCCGCCGAAGTCCTTCTGGAAGCAGTTCGACATCCCGAAGTCCGTGAAGAAGGACCTGTTCTGGGATCTGCCCGAGTCACGCCAGACCCTGCGCAACTACTTCGGTGACGTCCGCATGCTGGCCACCGACACCGGCCTGATGAACCGTGCCTCGCGCCTGGTGTGGAAGGCCTGCAAGATGGACGGCCGCGCATCACGCTTCCGTAGCGAACCTCACCGCAGCTCGCACAACGCCGCCGCGTAGCTCCCGGACAGTCGAGATCGGACTCATAGCGCCATGCCACACGTAGTCACGCAGTCCTGTTGCAGCGACGCCTCGTGCGTCTACGCCTGCCCGGTCAACTGCATCCATCCGACGCCGGACGAGCCGGACTTCCTCACCGCCGAGATGCTGCACATCGATCCGCAGGCCTGCGTCGACTGCGGCGCATGTGTCTCGGCCTGCCCGGTCGACGCCATCGTCCCCGAGTCGAAGCTGACCGACCCGCAGCGAGTCTTCCTGTCCATCAATGCGGACTTCTACAAGGAAGAGCGGCCCAGGCCGCTTCTCGCCAAGGTCATCCCGGCAGCCCACGTCGACAAGGGCCGACCGCCGTTGCGCGTTGCCATCGTCGGTTCCGGACCGTCGGCGATGTATGCCGCGGACGAGTTGCTGACTCAGCCTGATGTGCAGGTCAACGTCTTCGATCGCCTTCCTGTGCCTTACGGCTTGGTTCGCGCCGGCGTTGCTCCGGACCATCAGAAGACCAAGCAGGTCACTCGCTTGTTCGACAAGATCGCCGCACAAAAGGGTTTCGAGTTCTACCTCAACGTCGAGATCGGCAAGCACATCTCGCACAGCGAACTGCTCGAAAATCACCATGCGGTGCTCTACGCAGTCGGCGCTTCGTCCGACCGTGGTCTCGGCATTCCGGGTGCTGATCTGCCTGGCACGGCATCGGCCACCGACTTCGTGGCCTGGTACAACGGCCACCCCGATCACGCCGACGACGTCTTCGATCTCTCGCATCGCCGCGCGGTCATCATCGGAAACGGAAACGTCGCGCTCGACGTCGCTCGCATTCTGACGGCCGATCCCGAGAAGTTGGCGGGCACTGACATCTCCGCTCACGCACTCGCCGCTCTGCGGAAGAGTCGCGTCGAAGAAGTTGTCATCGTGGGTCGACGCGGAATCGCGCAGTCCGCGTTCACAGTCCCCGAGTTCACCGGCCTGATGGCACTGCCGGACATCGAACTCTCTGTCGGACCCGACGACATGGTTCTCGACTCGGCCACCGAAGAACTGGCAAAACGCGGCGAGCTTCCGCATGCCGTCGAGCAGAAGTTGCGCCTACTCGAAGCCCTGAAGAACCGCGATCACGTCGACGTCGGCAACAAGCGCATCACGTTGCGCTACCTGCTCACGCCGACGTCGATCACCGGCGACGATCAGGTCAGTGGAATCGAGTTCGCTCGCAACGCCCTGGTCGACGCCAACGGAACCGTGCAGATCGAGGCGACGGGCGATACCGAGACCATCGATGCCGGCTTGGTCCTCACCTCGATCGGCTACCGCGGAGTGCCCATCACCGGCGTCCCGTTCGACGAGCGTGCTTCGGTCATTCCGAATGAGAACGGCCGCGTCCTCGAAGCTCCGAACGGCGATCCCGCAACCGGCGTCTACGCGACCGGTTGGATCAAGCGCGGACCGAGTGGGTTCATCGGCACCAACAAGTCCTGCGCGCAGGAAACGATCAGGATGCTCGTCGACGACTTCAACGACGGACGCCTGACCAACCCGGTCGCCGACGACTCCGCAGTCGATCGTCTGGTTCGGGCGCGACAGTCCGACGTAGTCGACCGCGAGGGCTGGCACGCCATCGACAAGGCGGAACTGGAACGCGGCGCTGCGCACGACCGTGTCCGCGAAAAGGTTCTGGATCAGGTCGAGATCACCTCCATCCTCGACGCTGCGGCCCGGGTGAAACCGGCGCGTCGATTCGGTCGACCCGTTCGCGCTCGCTGATCCGCTACAGGTAAACAGCTACTTTCACGCACACGGCCCCGCCTGCAGACTCGTCTGCCCGGCGGGGCCGTCTGCGTTCCGGCAGCGTCCCACTCAGCGAAAATTTTTGCCCGTCAGCGGCCGAAATCGTGTAATACTGCAACCTGTTCCAGTAAGCGGCACAGCGGGCCCACGATCCCCCGGATCAGGCTCGCCAACCAGATGAGGATTGCATGAGCGAGACTGCAACGCCGGCGCCGAACGGGAGTGTGACACCTGCAGTAGAGGGTTGGTTCACCACCGGCGACGAACCTGCTCTGATCGGCACGAAGTGCCAATCCTGCGGCACCATTTCCTTCCCTCGTGAGGCGACGTTCTGCAAGAACCCGAGCTGCTTCAGCGAGGAGTTCGACGACGTGGAACTCTCCCGCCGCGGCACTGTCTGGTCGTACACCGACGCGCAGTACCAGCCCCCGCCGCCGTACATCCCGCGCTCGGATCCGTACGAGCCTTTTGCTCTCGCAGCAGTCGAGCTGCCCGAGGGGATCGTCATCCTCGGCCAGGTGGCCGACGGATTCGGCGTCGACGATCTCAAGGTCGGCAATACCGTCGAATTGGTTGTCGAGCCGCTGTACACCGACGAAACCGGAGTACGTACGACGTGGCGCTGGAAGCCTGTCGCCGCAGCTGATCAGGAGTCGCAGTCATGAGCAAGGACGTCGCAGTACTCGGTGTCGGAATGCACCCCTGGGGCAAGTGGGGGCAGTCGTTCGTGAAATACGGCGTTGCCGCCGCTCGCGCCGCGCTCGCCGATTCGGGTGTGAATTGGCAGGACGTCGACTTCATCGTCGGCGGCGAGACAGTCCGCAACGGTTACGGCGGATACGTCGCCGGAGCCACCTTCGCACAGGCACTCGGCTGGAACGGCGCTCGCGTCGCCACGTCGTACGCAGCGTGCGCGACGGGAGCCCAGGCACTCGACACCGCTCGCGCACGAATCCTGGCCGGCCTCAGCGAAGTTGCCCTGGTCGTCGGAGCCGACACCACCCCCAAGGGTTTCCTCGCTCCCGTCGCCGGTGAGCGTTGGGACGACCCGGACTGGTTGCGCTTCCGCCTCATGGGTATGACCAACCCGGCGTACTTCGCGCTCAACGCGCGTCGTCGCATCGACCTCTACGGCGCCACCGCGGAGGACTTCGCCAACGTGAAGGTCAAGAACGCCAAGCACGGGCTCAATAATCCGAATGCGCGCTACCGCAAGGAAGTCACCGTCGAGAACGTGTTGGCCTCCCCCGTGGTGTCCAATCCCCTTCACCTGCTCGACATCTGCGCGACGTCCGACGGCGGCGCCGCAATCTTGCTGACGTCGATGGAATACGCCCGCAAGATGGGCATCGCGGAACCTGTTCGCATCAAGGCTATTTCGACGGTCACGCCGACGTTCCCGCAGACGATCATGGATATGCCGAACTTCTCCACCGATTCCAGCTCCGCCGTCCCGGCTCCGGAGCGCACGTTCAAGGAATCCATCGGCTACGCCGCGTACGAGGAAGCCGGAATCTCTCCCGAAGACGTCGACGTCGCCGAGGTCTACGACCTCGCTACCTCGGTGGAACTGGACTGGATCGAAGACCTCGCGCTGTGCAAGCGGGGCGAGGCCGAGCACCTTCTGCGTGCGGGTGACACCAGTATCGGAGGCCGCATCCCGGTCAATCCGTCCGGCGGTCTCGCGTGCTTCGGCGAAGCCGTTCCCGCACAGGCACTTGCGCAGGTGTGCGAGCTCACCTGGCAGCTGCGCGGACAAGCCGAAGGCCGTCAGGTCGAAGGCGCCCGCATCGGTATCACCGCCAACCAAGGTCTGTTCGGACACGGCTCCTCGGTGATCGTTTCCGCCTGACCCTGTTCTACTTTCGTGGCGGTCGCACACTC
This sequence comes from Rhodococcus sp. APC 3903, assembly GCF_030407755.1. NCBI lineage: Bacteria > Bacillati > Actinomycetota > Actinomycetes > Mycobacteriales > Nocardiaceae > Rhodococcus > Rhodococcus sp. APC 3903. The sequence continues at coordinate 68,448 of NZ_JASDCV010000027.1, read as the reverse complement.
ACCCGTGAGCGGCCGCCACGATCACGTCTGCCACTGCCCCTGGCTGTGAAACCAGCGAGGCATGGGAGGTCGGGAGTTCGCTGGTGTTCGCGCCCATCCGGTTTGCCATGAACCGCTGCGCCGAAGCTGGGATCACGCGATCCTCACCGGCGACCAGATACCAGCTCGGTGTGTTCGCCCACGACGGTGGCCCGCCGAGTTCGAGGTTCGCCCACAAAGCGGCGGACTTCTGGTGAGCCAACATCGTTGCCGCCGTCTCGTCGGAAACGTCTTGAGCGAAGACGGAATGGAAATACTCGTCCGTGACGTAGCCGTCGACGTTCTTCCCGCCGATCGCGTGAGGATCGTCGACGATCCTCAATCCCAGAGCGGGAGGAAGCAATTGGCTGCCAGGAAATCGAATCGGGTCGATCGTGATCTGTACCGGCTCACCCTCCACCGGACCGAACGCCGCGATGTAGACCAGCGACTGGACTTTCGGATCGTGGACATTGGTGATCACCGCGCCGCCGTACGAGTGCCCGACGAGAACGACGGGGCCGTCGATGTCCGCAACCGTCTTCTCGATCACGGACGCGTCGTAAGCCGGCCCGCGCAGAGGATTGTCCGGCACCACGACGCGATAGCCACGCGAGCGTAGGTCGGCGGCAACGCCGTCCCAACTGGTGGCGTCGGCAAAGGCTCCGTGAACCAGAACGACAGTTGGCTTGGGGCTTGCCACCGCAGCACCGGAACCGAAGATCAGTCCGGCCGCGACTGTCATGAGCATTGCCAGAACTGCTGTGAATACACGTGAGATCTTCATGCGTTTCCTTCACTCTCTTAGGCAAGCGAGAAACTGCGGTAGGCCGGGACACGCCCGTTTCGATCCTAGAAATACCTGCTGCGACGGACGTGACTGTCCGTGCAGACTTCTGGGCTCACGGTGCACAAATTCTGGTTGAGCGTCCACATCCCGGGGTATCAAGGCTGCATGGCTTTGCTCCTGGATACTTCCGTGCTGGAGCCTGACCAACGCACGGACGCCTTCGTCGACGCGATGGGACGCGCATCGGTTCCCTGTGCGATCCACTTGGAGGATCCGGCGGGCGTGAGCGCCCGGATGAACGTGTGGAATCTGGGCGCAGCATCACTGTTCCGCTCCGAGTCGACGGGGATGCGATTGACCAGAACACCGCGGCACGTGCGATCAGCGTCGATGCCGGTTCTCGCGATTGCCCTGCAGGAGAGCGGAATCGGCCATCTAGATCAGCACGATGAACAACGCAGAGTCCCGGCCGGTGAACTACTCATGACGGACCTGACGTCGACCTACGATTTCTCCTGGACGGGAACGGGCGCTTCCCAGTGCCTCTACGTTCCGATGGATCGGCTGGGACTACCGATCGACACCGTGCGAGACGCTGCCACGCGACCTCACCACAGCAACCTGTACCCCTTGATGATCGCGCACGTTCGTGAATTGTTCCGCAGCGCCGATCAGTTGGAGACCGATCCTGCCGCCGAACAATTGGGCGAGGCCTCGATCGAACTGGCGCGCGCTTTGGTCGCATCGATCGCGCATGCAAATCCCGACGCCTCCGCTCCGAGATCGGCACTCACGTTGACATCGATCCGCAGATACATCCGCGAACACCTTCACGATCCGGCGCTGCATCCTGCACGAATTGCCCACGCCCACAGCATCTCACTGCGTCAGTTGTACAAGATCTGTTCAGACAACGAATTCCGGCTCGAGCAGTGGATCATCACCCAGCGCCTGCAGAAGGCTCGGGACGAACTGGCTCGACCCGCTACCGTCGACCTGCCGATCGCCACCATTGCCCGCCGTGCGGGATTTGTCGACGCCGGACACTTCAGCCGACGGTTTCGGCAGGCCTACGGAGTCAGCCCGACTCGTTGGCGTCAGCTCCGCGATTGCAGCAGCGCCACAACGTCTGACTGACCACGGCTTTCGGCATTGTCCAATGCGGTCTTTCCCGACGCATCCCGGATCGAGGGATCTGCCCCGGCGTCGAGAAGCTGAGTGATCACGTCGACGTAGCGCGCCGAGCCGTCGCCGTACACAACGGCCTCGAGAAGCGCCGTCCACCCCGGATCATTGACGTGATTGACCGGTACCCCGGCAGCAATCAGCATCCGGACGGTCTCGACATGCGCGTGTTCACTCGCGGGAATCAGAGCCGTACCGCCGTAACGGTTCACGCTGTCGACATCCGCGCCATGGCTGAGCGTCAGTGCCAGAATCTCGTTCAATCCCTCGGCTCCGGAATACAGGAAGGCCGAATCCTGCATGGAATCCTTCGCATTCACGTCAGCACCGGCAAGAATCAACGCAGAAGCCGCAGCGACGGCGTTGTTCTTGGTGGCCTCGACGAGTGGAGTCCGTTCGCCCTCGCCGCGCGCTTCGATGTTCGCGCCGGCAGTCAGGGCAGCGGTAACAGCTGCGGGATCATTGCGGTCCACAGCATCGAAGAGCGCGCGCTCGGATTCCGGCGTCGACGATGGCTTTACACCCGTAGGCGGTACAGCTGCCGTTGTTGTCGCTGACGCCGCGGTTGTCGGCGTCAGCGGGGTGTCGGACGAACTGCAACCCGCCAACGCTCCGGTCACCGATGCCGCGAAGATTACGCAGGCGAGGACAGACCTGCGCGGCCGCGCCATCACAGCGAATCACTTTCTTGGACAAGTGTTTCGAGCGTCATCCTGACGGCGTCCAGGTGTTCGGCCATCGCCCTGGAGGCGTGGTCGTAACTCCCGGATGCAATTCCTTCGACTATTCGTTCGTGTTCCTCGTTCGACTTTTCCTGGCGACCGGCAACAAGATTGAGTGTCTCGGATTGCCTTGTCAGCGCTTCACGGATATCGACGATTACCGACTCGAAGACACGATTCCTACTGGCTTTTGCAATCAGTCCGTGAAATTGGGCGTCGAGTGCAACCCATACGAGCGGATCGTCCTCGTCACGCATCTGCTGTACCAGTCCGCGGAGTGCTGCCAGTTCCTCCGCGGTGTGCCGTTGCGCAGCCCATCCTGCGGCCGGAATTTCGACATGAGGCCGTGCTTCGACCAATTCGTTGGCCGCATAGCTGCCGAAATCGAGGTCTCGCGCTATCGAATCACTGACGACGAACGTGCCGAGCCCGGATTTTGTCTCGGTGAGCCCGAGAGCGTGGCACGAGCGCAGGGCTTCGCGGATAACCGATCGACTGACCCCGTGCCTTTCGGCCAGGGACGCTTCGGACGGGAGACGCTCTCCGACTGCCAGATCGCCGGAGGCTATTGCGGCACGAAGGTCTGCGAGGACTGCCTCGGCAGCACTCACCCGCGCGGCGACTGGTCGCCTGGTGGCCCAGCTGTCTGACAGGTTCATGCCGTCATTGTTGCGACTGCCGAAGTCCCGCGTCAAACATCGCACCTGGTGACGGGTTGACGTGCAGGAGTGAGCGAGGTAACAATTAGACCTGTCAGACAGCCTGATAGCCCGATAGCTGGGTGGGTCTACTACTTGTCCGTCAGCGCTGCGATCCCGAAATACACCCACCGCGCAGAGTGATGCTTGCGCGAAGAGACACGAGGAATTGATCAAGTGCTCGAAACGCGAACAGAACACGATCTGCTCGGCGATCGCGAAGTTCCAGCCGATTCGTACTGGGGAATCCACACCTTGCGCGCGATGGAGAACTTCCCGATCACTGGTCGAACAATTGCCACGAACCCGCATCTGATCCGCGGCATCGCTTACGTCAAATGGGCCGCAGCCAGCGCAAACGAGAAGCTGGGCATCCTCGACGGCCCGCGAGCCGAGGCCATCTCACAGGCATGCAAGGAAATCGTGGACGGCCGGTGGCACGAACAGTTCGTAGTGGACGTCATCCAGGGTGGTGCCGGAACGTCGACGAACATGAATGCCAACGAGGTAATCGCCAATCGCGCATTGGAAATCCTCGGCCACCAGCGCGGCGACTACGAACGACTTCACCCCAATGAGCACGTGAACCTGAGCCAATCGACCAACGACGTCTACCCCACGGCCGTCAACATCTCGACGATCTTCGCGATCGAGGACCTGCTGGATGCACTTCGTGTACTCCAGAATGCGTTCACGACCAAATCTCTCGAGTTCGCCGACACAGTGAAGATGGGACGCACCCAACTGCAGGACGCCGTGCCGATGACTCTGGGTCAGGAGTTCGGCACCTACGCGGTCATGATCGAGGAGGATCGAGCGCGCCTGGCTGAGGCTGCTCTTCTCGTTCACGAGATCAACCTCGGCGCCACTGCTATCGGCACCGGTCTCAACGCGCCTGCCGGCTACGCCGAGGTGGCCTGTTCCGACCTGGGCGCACTAACCGGGCTGCCGCTGGTGTTGGCAACGGATCTGGTCGAAGCGACCCAAGACGTGGGCCAGTTCGTCCACCTCTCCGGCGTACTCAAGCGGGTCGCTGTGAAGTTGTCCAAGGTGTGCAACGATCTTCGGCTGCTCTCTTCTGGTCCGCGAGCCGGATTGAACGAGATCAATCTGCCGCCGGTGCAGGCAGGTTCGTCGATCATGCCGGGCAAGGTCAATCCGGTAATTCCCGAGGTCCTCAATCAGGTCGCGTACGAAGTCATCGGCAATGACGTGACGATTACGATGGCTGCGGAATCCGGGCAACTCCAACTCAACGCTTTCGAGCCGATCATCGTGCACTCACTGTCCGAAGGAATGCGACACCTCGGTGCGGCTTGCCGCATTCTGGCGGACCGGTGCGTACTCGGTATCACGGCCAACACCGAACTGTTGCGCGCGCGAGTCGAAGACTCCATCGGCCTCGTCACCGCGCTCAACCCCTACATCGGATATACCGCGTCCACACGGATTGCCCAGGAGGCGTTGATTTCCGGGCGTCGCGTCGCCGATCTCGTGATCGAAGCGGGCCTGCTCGACCGCGAGGAACTCGATCGGTTGCTCAGCCCCGAACATCTCGCCAATCTCCGCGTTGCGGGCGAGAAGCCTCATGCTAACGCCGTTGCGGAGGAGGTTTGATGACCGTCGAACGGGAAGAGACACCCCACGCCGAGGTTGCCGCTGAAGAGGATCTCGGATATCAGAAGGCGCTCGGCCCCAGACAGATTCAGATGATCGCGATCGGTGGTGCGATCGGAACAGGCCTTTTCATGGGTGCGGGAGGGCGACTCCAACAGGCGGGCCCGGCCTTGGTTCTCGTGTACGCGCTGTGCGGGTTCTTCGCCTTCCTGATCCTGAGGGCACTCGGCGAACTGGTGATGCACCGACCGACTTCGGGATCCTTCGTTTCCTACGCACGCGAATTCTTTGGCGAGAAGATGGCTTTCGCTGCGGGTTGGCTGTACTGGATGAACTGGGCAATGACTGCCGTGGTCGATGTCACGGCTGTGGCGTTGTACATGAACTTCTTCAAGAAGTACTGGGCGCCACTGGGGCACATCGATCAGTGGATGTTCGCTCTGATCGCGGTGGTGTTGGTTCTCGGACTGAATCTGGTGTCCGTCAAAGTCTTCGGAGAGCTGGAGTTCTGGTTCGCGTTGATCAAGGTCGTTGCGTTGACCGCATTCCTCGGGTTCGGTGTCTATTTCGTACTCTTCGGCACGCCCATCGAAGGGCATTCCTCCGGATTCAGCCTGATCACCGACAATGGCGGGCTGTTCCCCAACGGAATACTGCCGGCAGTCGTGGTGATTCAAGGCGTCGTGTTCGCTTACGCCTCAATTGAACTCGTGGGAACCACGGCCGGAGAGACCGAAAATCCCCGGAAGGTGATACCCAAGGCAATCAACACAGTGATCATTCGGATCCTCGTCTTCTACGTGGGATCGGTGCTACTGCTCTCGCTGTTGCTCCCGTACACGGAGTACCACGCCGGTGAAAGTCCATTCGTCACATTCTTCGGTTCGATCAACATCCAAGGTGCGGATGCGATCATGAATCTGGTCGTTCTCACGGCAGCCTTGTCTTCCCTCAATGCCGGATTGTATTCGACCGGACGAATACTCCATTCGATGGCGATGGCAGGCTCGGCGCCTGCCTTCGCTGCCAAAATGAACAAAGCCGGAGTGCCGTACGGGGGAATCGCACTCACCGGCGTGGTCATTCTGTTCGGCGTCGGGCTCAATGCTGTTGTCCCAGCGCAAGCCTTCGAAATAGTCCTCAATCTTGCAGCCCTCGGCATCATCAGTGCGTGGGCAGTCATAATGTTGTGCCAGTTGAAGCTCTGGCAACTTGCGAAACAAGGCAAAGTCACCCGCCCTCCCTTCCGCATATTCGGCGCACCGTACACCGGGATCGCGACACTGGTCTTTCTTGCGGTCGTTATCGTATTGATGGCATTCGACAACCCTGTTGGAACATGGACCGTCGGCTCCATCGCGATCATCGCACCGCTGTTGATGATTGGTTGGTACGGCGCCAGGAATCGCATTCGCGAGTTGGCCATCCATCGCCCCGCAGCTTGACGTGAAAGGACCTCAGTGTCGAAAGTCGCAGTCGTCACCACTGGTGGCACCATCGCCAGCACCCGAGATGCGCACGGAATCAGTCGGCCCGCAATCACCGGTGCAGATCTGCTCGGCAATGAGCAGACCGACATCGATCTTCGAGTCGTGGACGTGATGTCGAAGGACAGTTCGAGCATGACCTTCGCGGACATGGATCGTGTTCGCGACGCCGTGGCCGACGAATTGAAGGATCCTGGACTCGACGCGGTGGTCGTGCTTCACGGCACCGACACGATGGAGGAAACTGCGTTCTTGTTGGACCTGCACCACGACGACCGACGTCCGGTGGTCTTCACCGGGGCGCAGCGCACTTTCGACCATCCAGAGTCCGACGCTCGTTCGAATCTGACCGCGGCGATCGCGGCCGGACTCGACATCTCGTCGCAGGGACGTGGTGTCCTCATCGCCTTCGGCGGTTCGGTCCACCCGGCCGCAGGTACGCGAAAGGCCGACACGACGGCACTTGACGCCTTCCGCTCGTTGCGCATCGACCCGGCCCTGCTGCGCACTCCCGAACCATTGCCGTGGCATCCGATTTCGAACACCCGCGTCGACATCATCGCCGTGTATCCCGGGGCAGACCGCGTACAGATCGACGCTTGCGTGAGCGCCGGGGCAAATGGACTTGTTCTCGACGGACTCGGTTCGGGAAATGCCAATCCGACGATCGTCGAGGCCGTCCGAGACTGCGTAGGCGCTCACATTCCGGTGGTCGTGACAACTCGTGTGCCCTCGGGGCCAATCTCCCCGGTTTACGGTGGTGGTGGCGGCGGCCACGACTTGATCGCCGCAGGCGCTGTATTTTCCACCGATCTTCGGGCCGGGCAGGCACGTGTACTTCTGGCGGCCTTGTTGTCAGATCCGGATCTCGTGGGCCTGGAAAAGGTATTCGACCGATATTCGAGGTTTGCTCGCACCCCGCCGTTCAGGCGGTAGCACTGGCGACGCCGTTCGTAGTTCGAACGCACCACTCGCTAAATCAGGGACTTTGGTCCGAATCTTTTGATTTGGACGCTTAACAAGTGTCCGAATTGGGTAGTTTCACATCATCTAACTCGTTACGTATGTCGATCCAGCGGTCACGTCCAGTGCAGCCAGTCGAACAGGAGTCGGATGAGCAGCCCATTTCGTGATGCCGCTGCAGTGACGCTCGACGCGTCTCACCGCGTCGGGCACACTCACGCGTCGGACGTCCCTGTCAGCGGGCGCTTTCACCCGCCCTCTGCAATCAAGGGACTGGTTCCACGTCCCCGGTTGCACCAGAAACTCACCGCGTCCACCACTACCGAGGGCTCGGGACCCGGGTCCGTCGGGCTGCTTTCTGCACCGGCCGGAGCGGGAAAGACCCTGCTGCTGGCGAATTGGGCTCGTGAGTATTCGCGGGCGTCCCCTGACGTGGACCTCGCCTGGCTGACGTTGGCCGAGCGCGACAACAACGTGTCGGTGCTGTGCGAATCCCTCGCCGAGGCCATCTCGACGCCTCTCGACCCGGCCGGTCGCGCGCCCACCGGGCAAGGGTTCCCGGCACAGGCGGGATCGAGACGACCCGTCGAACAGTGGCTCGCGCACTTCGCGGAAACCGTCGAAGCTCACGATCGCCGAACGACGCTGATCCTCGACGACGTTCACACACTCCACGATCCGATGTCGATCGGTCTTCTCGACCAGATACTCACGCACACCCCGGACAATCTGTCGATCATCGTCGCTGCTCGATACGAACCTCCGCTCACCTGGCATCGTCTCGCGCTCGATGGCCGACTCACTCGCTTCGCATCCACCGATCTCGCCTTCGACCGCACCGAGATCACTGCGATGTTCGGCGAATACGACATCGCCCTCGGCGACGACGAGCTCGCAATCGTCGAGAACTTCACCAAGGGGTGGGGCGCTGTTGTTCGCCTAACCGCAGCGTTCCTGGCAGGCCGGAGCGACATCGGTAATGCATTGAACGAGTTCACCCATACGCCCCGCCCGATCGCCGACTTCCTCGTCGACGAGGTCCTGACATCCTTGCCCGAGCATGTCACGACATTCATGTTGCGGACATCCGTCGTCGATTCGTTCTCTGCTCAACTCGCAGAAACGTTGACCGATTCGAATGCGCGGTCCGAGATCGACGCTCTGATTCAATACAACTTCCCCGTGACGCGGACCGACTCCGCTGACCACACCACGTGGTTCAGCTACCACCCCCTTCTCCTCGAACACCTCCGCGCAGAGTTCCGCCGGGTCGATCACGAGGAGAGAAATCGCGCGCACCTTCGAGCAGCAACCTGGTTCGAGAGTCATCACTTCGAACTCGAGGCGCTCGAACTCGAGGTGTCGATCGGCGACCCGTGCCGCATCCTCGCTTTTCTCGAGCGCTGCGGACTGGGCCTCGTACTCGACGGGCACAGCGGAGACGTCGTCCGAGTGCTCGAATCCGCACCGACGCAGGTCTCCGAATCTCCGATCACCCGCCTGGTCCTGGCTGCGGCCGCCCTCCATTCCGGTGACATGACCTCTGCGACCACGTGCCTCGATCTCCTCGAGGCAACTCATCCGCCTATTGCGGACGAGCCACTGTTCCTGGCGATGAGTCTGGAAATCTCCTGTGCTTCGCCAACTTCCGACAACAAACCATTGGTTTCGCGCCTGGTGCGGCGCCAGAACAGCACTCACTCGGACGTCGAAGCCTACGCTCACCTCGAGGTAGCGACGGCCCTCCTACTCAAACGCGAGTTCGACAGGGCAACTGTCGAATACACCCAGGCGGTCGCGCTCGGAACACTACGAGGCAGGTCGCGATTCGTACTGAAGGCACTGACCGGGCTGGGATTTGTCGCCTCACTCAGCGGGGACATCGAGGCGATGAGGGCACACTCCACCTACGCCATCGACTACGCGGTCGAACACCGAATCACAACGACGGCGGAGTACGAGTTGTCCGCGTCCGTGGTGGCCTTCGCTGCATATCTCTGCGCCACCAGCGAACTTCCGTACCGCATACCGACTATCGGAAACTACCGGAGCACAGATGTTCTCGGCGCCAGCGTCCCGGTATTCGGGTGGCACACCGTCGTCACGTTCGGGCTCCACAGTCTCGGCGACGCGGCCGATCGACGGTCGACCGCTGCCGACGTCCGCGATGCGATGCTCAGCGCGATCGCACTGCGCACCTTCTCATTGGCGACCCTTGCCCTACTCCCACCGGTCGTGAACGCATGCCTGTCGGTCGGCGAAGTGGAATGGGCGGGCCGACTCGTGCGCGATGCGGCTGATCAGTTCGGCGAGACTTCCGAGATACACCTGGCGCGAGCTGCCGTGGCTTTCTCGTCCAACAAGTTCGCAGAAGCACTCGTCGAGGTTTCCGAAGCCCTCGGATCCACCGAAGAGCCTGTGCTCGCCCACACCGTCTACGCCTGGACACTCGAGGCTGGGATCCACGCTGCCACCGGTCACGAGCGCAAGTCGTTTCGTTCGCTGCACAAAGCCCTGCGAGCCGCAGAAACCGGTGGGCTGTTGCGACCTTTCCTCGACTACGGCGCGTCACTGCGTCCGATCTTCGACGAGTTCAGTGGGCACTTCGGCGATCAGGAGGCTTTTGCCGAACAGGTACGCAACCGCATTCGTCCACAAGAGCTGGTGAGTGCACCGATCCTCACACCGGGCGAATACACCGTGCTGCGCGAACTGGCCTCGGGAGACACCACCGAGTCGATCGCCGACACGCTGTTCCTGTCCGTCAACACCATCAAGACGCATCTACGCGGGATCTATCGGAAGTTGGAAGTAAGTAACCGACGCGACGCACTCAAGGCTGCGCGTCGCGGCGGACTCATCTGAGCAAGACTGCTTCCATGCCCCCGAAGCTGTACTCCGATACGCGCGATCGAATGACCGTCTGGGCGAGACGCACACCAAGCCGACGGTTGGCTACCGACGCGACGATCGACGTCTTCGAAGTCGGACTCGTCGACAGCGCCATGACTTTGGCAGCCCAGGCGTTCACGTCCTTGCTGCCGGTGATGATCGCAGCGTCCACCCTGGAAAAGCTGAAGCCCTTGGCCGATGTCGCCAGAGACGACCTCGGGGTGCAGCTTCCCGACGCCGTGATGACCGACACCTCCACTGCGGCCGCGTTCGGCATTGTCGGCTTGCTCATGCTGTTGATCAGTTCCACGTCATACGCTCGCGCCCTTGGCCGGATGTACGGACGAATCTGGAGTGTGCCGACAGCGACACTTCGCCAGGCATGGCGGTGGATCGCGGTCGTGTTCGTCGTCGCCGCGTCAGTGGTCGGTGCTGCGCTGTGCCGCGAACTGAATGCCGTTCCGAGAGTGGGCAGTCTCCTGGAATTTGTTGCGGTCTACGCAGTGTGGGCACTGGTCTGGACTGCCGTGCCCATGCTGTTGACCGCCAATCGCATAACCACTCGTATGTGTGTCGGGTCCGGCTTGCTCACCGCGACGGGTCTGACCGGACTGCACGTGGCCGGCACTCTGTTTCTGCCGCGGATGACCAAGACGTCTCAGGACGAGTTCGGCCTTCTCGGCGTGATGTTCACCGTGATCGGGTGGCTGTTCATCTTCTCTGCCATCGTGGTGGTCGCGTCATCGATCGTCGGATCGGTCGCAAAAGATGCGGGGCCACTGGGAATCTGGCTGCGGACCTCACGCTGAAGTGTTGTCCCGACCCTCGAGGGCCTGCGAGACGGTCGGATAGACGTCGACCTTCAGCGCACCCTCGTCAGCCCCGGACAAGACATCGCGGAACTGACCGATGTCGCGGGCCACCCGGAAGCTCACATTCTTGCGAGCCAACGAATCTCGAAGCTGAGCCAACATCTGGGCCGCGCTGACGTCGATGAACGGTGAAGTCTCGGCGTCGAGAATGACCGTCGTGGTCCCGGTGGTCACCATGCCGGTGATCTGATCACGGACGTGATCGGCATTCGCGAAGAAGAGTCCGGATTCGACCCTGACCACCACGACGCCGTCGAGTGTCCTCAGATCAGGATGGCTGCTGGTGTCGACCCAGCGCGTGCCGTCCTTGGCCAGAGCGGCCACGTGCGGTTTGGAGACTCGATACAGGAGCAGCAGCATCGAGACGACAATTCCGATGATCAGACCGGGCAAGGTATCGAACAGGAGAACTCCGAACATCGCCGCGACAGCGGCGGCGAAATCGGCCCGAGCGGCGTGCCCGTAGATGCTGCCCAATCGCTTCGTCCAGACCCGGTACAGCGCTGCGAGAGAAGAGAAATCCACTAGTTCGATCACTGCGGCGATCACCACCGCCGATAGCGTCGCTTCCGGTAGTTTCTCGAACAACCCAGTCAGGAACAGCAGTGTCAGCAGCGTCAATGCGGCGACCACCAACCCGCTGACCTGTGATTTGGCACCCGCTCCCCCGTTGACAGCCGTCTTCGAGAGGCTGCCGTTGACCACCATTCCCGAGCAGATGCCCGATCCGAGATTGGCGGCCCCCAGTCCTACCAGTTCCCGATTGGCGTCGATCGTGTATCCGGCCTTCGCCGCGTATGTCTTTGCAGCGCCGAGACCTTCGGCGAAACCGATGAGTAGAACACCGACGGCCGGCCCCACTAGGTCGAGGTAGTCCTCGGCTCCCACTCCACTCGGCAGGCCCATAGTCGGCAAGCCCGAATCGATGTGTCCGACGATGTCGATGCCACGGTCGTCGAGTCCGAACAGCGCTACTGCGGTAATCCCCAGTAACACAACCAGAAGCGAACCTGGCACCAGCGGGAGCCATCGCTTGACTCCCAGAACCATTGCCAAGCTGAGCAATCCGATGACCACCGTCGGACCGTCGACCTCGCCAAGTTCCTTGATCACCGTCCACGCCTGGACGAAGAAGTTCCCCTCGCCCTTGTCCACGCCCAGGAGTTTGGGTACTTGACCGATGATGATCGTGAGCGCCAAACCGACTATGAATCCCTTGAGAACCGGCTCGGAGATGAAGGATGCGATGAATCCGAGGCGCATGAATCCTGCGAGCAGTCCGACGAGTCCGGTCACTATCGCGAGCCCGACCGACAACGCGACAAATCTGGTGTCGTCTCCCGACGCCAGTGGAGCGATCATCGCCGCGGACAACGCGGCAGTGGCCGACATCGGCCCGACGATCAGATGCCGCGAACTACCAGCTGCTGCATACAGAATCAGTGACGGAACTGCAGCATAGAGCCCGACCACCGGCGGAACTCCGGCGATGGTGGCGTACGCGAGCGCTTCCGGGACAAGGACAGCCCACACCGTGAGGCCCGCGATGATGTCTGGTCGAAGCCAGCCTCGCTGATAGTCGGACAGTGATCCGAAGACCCACCACGTCCGTGTGTGCGGAGCACTCATAGCCCTTGCACCCCTTTACTGATCTGCATCGCCGCGATCAGGACGAGGAGCCCGACGTTCAGCAAGTGCGTGTTGGTGGCTATCCAGGTGCGGATCTTCTGCAGCGGTTCGGTGGCCTCCTCCTTCTTGATCAGGAGAAGGGCGACAGGCACGGCGACCGAGGTCACGGACACCAGAGAAAAGATCACGGCCGAGACGATCTGCGACGTCGGCGCCACGGTGCTGAGGCGAAAGTTCATGGCAGCGGCAATCGCACAGGACATGTCGATGGGATTGAGAACGAACAGCGCGAACCCGAGCACACCCGATCGCATCGGCTGGAAGTGTTCTACCGACTGGAGCATTTTCGGCAGTTGAGGGGCCGCCGCGACAACATCTCCCGGAGCCACTGCAGCCGCCATCGCCTGCACTCCGCGCCGACTACGCGTGTAGACGAACCAGGCACCCGCGAGCAACGTCACGCCGAGAACGAGGTGGAGGATGGGCACCCACAGGGGTGGGTGTGTTCTCTGATGAACTTGGAGTGCGGTCAAGATGATGTACGACCCGGCCAGGGCGACAACTATTCCGAGATACCACCCGATCAGATACGCGATGCTGTTGAGACGCGCTCGTTCGGAAAAGAGCACGGCGACAACGGCGACAACCGCCAGCGGGCTCATGATGATACCGAGTGCCAGCGGGATCTGTTGCAGTAGCAGCGATCCCATAACTACCTCCCGTTGTCAGAGACCGCCGATGCCCTTACCGATGAGAACAACACCGATAACCAGGATCAACACACTCATCACAGTGGCGTTGTTGTCCTGCAACCACACCTTCAGCTTGGCCAGCGGACCGCGCAGTCGCTCCGCGGCAACGAGGTAACCGATCACGGGCACGCACACTGTCGAGGCAGCGATGATGGTGAAAACCAGGACCGCGACGACTACTTCGCCGGAGCCCAATGACGCAGAGCCGATCGAGATACCAGCCGCGATACACATCATCAGATTCTTCGGATTGATCGCTGCCAGCGCGAAGCCCAAGCCGAGGCCCTTGGCAGCGGTCATGTCGTCGATGGCTTGCATCCACTTCGGGGTTTCATGCTCGCCACCGCGGCCGCGCCATTGCTTGACTCCGAACGCAAGTAGCAACACACCCAACGCCAGCTTGATCCACGACACCGTCGCAGAGGGATCGCCTTCGGAGTCGCCGAGCTTGCTGGACAGGAGCACGAAGATCACAGTGGCGACAACTATTCCGAGTATCCAGCCCAGGGCGAATCCGACGCTGGTGCTACCGGCTCGCTTGGACAACAACATCAAGATCGCCGCGATGATCGGGATGGGCGATACCGCAACACCGACCGCTAAGGGTAGAAGATCCCCGATGACAGATCCCATGCCGACCTCTTCTCTCTCCCGGTCGACACTAGGGGTGACGTTCCTTCGCAGCCTCACACAAAAGGGATGAACGGAGCCGCGATGACATTCACCCGTTGGGGATGACGCCTCGGGAGCGTGTGGGAGCAAGACTGGATCTCACGGATACGGAGTCCTGGATCGAGCGGCGACGCCGATTGCCCCTGACGACACGTGATTTCGAGGCTCGACGCGGTACTGACCGAACCTCATGGCCCTACGAAATGGAGCGGACACTGATGAATGCTCCCACTCGGTATCAATTCCTCATCGACGGCGAAGTGTCGGACCGCGTCAAAGCGGCGTTTCCCGAACTCAGCGTTGCCAGTGCAGCCGGCGGATTCACCAGTTTGTACGGGCCCGTCGCGGATCACACTGCTATGCGAAGCATCATGGCCCGCCTCGATTCCCTCGGCTTGACCGTAGCCGAACTACGAAGGCTCCCAGACTGATCCGAGCCGACTGATCCGAGCCGGCCCTCCGTCGGATCGTCCCCCGCGCACGAGCGATGGTCCCGACCGAGTCGATTCGGTCGGGACCAACTGCTCTCGAGTTGTTCGGCGCCTAGACTCTGTCTGTGTCCCAGGTCGCGACGGCCCAGATCACAACGACGTCGAGCGCGATGACCAGGATCGACCACAGCGGGTAGTACGGCATCCACAAGAAGTTGGCGATGATCGAGAGCGACGCAATGACTATCGCCGCCGCCCTGGCCCACACTGCACCGGTGAAGAGGCCGAGAGCCACCACGATTCCGATGATGCCCAAGATGATGTGGATCCAGCCCCACGTCGTGATGTCGAACTTGTACGTGTAGTTGATACCCACGACAAACAGATTGTTGTCGGCGACCGCCGCAATGCCCTGAAGCAGAGCGACAATGCCTGCGGTGAGCAGCAGAATTGCTGCTGCAAACGTCGTACCTACCGCGAAACCCTGCCGGACAGGGTGATTCGCGGGTTCCCGCGGTGGAGCAGTCATCAGCGTTCCTTTCGACAGAATGCACTTCCCATACTCAGTCTCGAGGGGCTGGGAAGCGAAAACATCACCCGTCGCGGATGAACCGCAGGTCACCGACCCGTACCCGCTTGCCGGCATCGCAAACCAACCTTGGCAGACTGGCACTGTGCAACACACCGTGGTCGTGATCACCGATATCTACGCTCCACCGGCAGTGATCTTCGATCTCGAACTCGACATGGACGAACACTCCGCCTCGCTCCACGCAACAGATGAGGTGGCAGTCACGAGTACGGGTAGATCGACGCTGGGAGAGGGCGACGAGGTGTCGTTCACTGCTCGGCATTTCGGGTGGAGATTCTCGATGACAAGCCGAATCACGCAGTACAACCGTCCGTACTCGTTCACAGACGAGCAGGTCCGCGGCCCGTTTGCCGCGATGCAACACGAGCACGTCTTCGACGATCAGCCGGGTGGGTGGACGCGGATGCATGACCGCTTCACGGTTACGGCCCCTTTCGGCGTGCTCGGACACCTGGCACTGAGGTTGGCTGTCGGCCCGTATCTGCGCCGTCTTCTCGAGCAACGCGCCGCGCACATCAAGACCCGCGCAGAAGGTGGCACCCCTTTCACCGAGTGAGCACCCTCTCCGACGCGCTGCAGACGGTGTTCACTCAACTGAACCTGTGTTCACTCAGCAGCAGTCACACTCGTCACCGCTCTCGGGCACCGTCACAACCGGGCAGCACGGATCACCCTTCCACGCGTTGATGCCTTCCTTCACTGCGATGACGGCGATCACCAGTGCCGCAATCGGGTCCGCCCACGACCAGCCGAGCACCGAGTTGAGCAGCAAACCGACCAGCAAGACCGCAGAAAGGTAGGTGCAGAGCAGCGTCTGCTTCGAATCCGCGACCGCCGAAAGCGAACCCAACTCCCTACCTGCTCGGCGTTGCGCATAGGACAGGGCCGGCATGATCGCCAAACTGACTGCAGCCAATACTATTCCGACGCTCGTGTGCCGCGCTTCACCCAGACCGAACAGCGACCAAATCGCGTCGAACGAGACGTACGCAGCGAGCCCGAAGAACGAGAATGCGATCACTCGCAGTGCCGTCTTCTCACGGCTCGTCGGATCCGGAGCCGAGAACTGCCAGGCAACCGCTGCCGCCGAGGACACTTCGATCACCGAATCGAGGCCGAAACCGAACAGTGCTGCGGACGACACCCGAGTGCCCTCCGCCAGCGCGATGATCGCTTCGACGACGTTGTAGCTGATCGTGATCGCCACGAAGATGCGAATTCGTCTCGACAAGAGCGCACGCCGGGCAGTCGAGAGGCCGCCACCGTCAACGGGCGCAACCATCAGCAGCATCCTTCTGATTCACTGTCCGGGCAGTACGACGGATCCACCGCGAGTACGACCCCGAGCAGGTCGTCGAGGGCCTGACCGATATGTGCGTCGGCGAGTTCGTATCTGGTCCGGCGCCCTTCCGGGACGGCCACTACCAAGCCACACCCGCGCAGACAAGCCAGATGATTGGACAGCTTCTGCCTGGTTACAGCCAGTGTTTCAGCGAGGTCGGACGGGTACCGAGGGGCAGTTTTCAGTTCGAGCAGTATCCGTGTCCGAGTCTCGTCGGACAAGGCATGCCCGAACCTCGCAAGCACCGCCACGTTGGTCACCACATCTACGCCCTCGATATCCATACATACGACAGTACATCGCAATCTGTATTCAGAAAACAGTGAACTCAGATGGTTCAAGATCCTGCCAGCGGGTAACGCAAGCGTGAAGCCACCCGACCGGGTAAGCGAACACCGGGAGCCCACATCCGATGAACCGTACAAAAGTCGACGATCACGTAGCGATGGCCGAACTACCGACAACCGGCAGCATCTTCCAGGCCTCCTGGCCGGTGCGTACGGGCGACATCCACACCGACAAGCAACTGCGCCTCGACGCGATCGCGCGCTACCTCCAAGACGCGGGCTTCGACAATCTCGTCGACCGCGGCGCCATGGATACACACCCGCTGTGGATGGTGCGAAGGACGGTGATCGACGTACTCGAACCCGTCATCTGGCCGGATCGAGTTCATCTGCAGCGCTGGTGTTCCGGACTCTCCAGCAAGTGGTGTTCGATGCGGGTTCGGATCAGGTCCGACAGCGGTGGATTGATCGAGACCGAGGCATTCTGGATCAACATCGACCCGAAAACCGGAATGCCGGCAACCATCAGTGAAAAGTTCACCGCTGCCCTGGCATCGACGGCCGTGGACGAGCATCTTCACTGGCGTCGGTGGATCGACCCCGACACCGACAATCAGGCGGATTCTCCATTCCCGTTGCGCTCGAGCGATTTCGACCCTTTCGATCACGTGAACAACGCAATCTACTGGCAACCCGTGGAAGATGCACTGCCCGAAAAATTACGAAGCGAACCCTTTCGCGCGATCCTCGAGTACACCCAGCCCATCAAGAGAGGCGAGCAGGTGAGCGTGCGAACCGGCACGAACACGCTGCACATCGACGCCGGCGGCGAGGCACGTGCATCCGCTCGATGGTTTGCCCTGACCTCGAACCACAGCGATCAGGGGTGAAGTTTTCCGAACCCCACGACGGCGGAGTCGGATTGCCAGTGAAGATCATGGACTCGCACCTTGCCGAACTCGTTGCCGCCGACCGTGATCGCCGAGTCACCGTCCACTGCCACAACGATGTTGGTGTGCTGACCTACCCATCTCGAACTGTCGTAGATCACCACATCACCCACGCTCGGGGTGTACCCGCTGCCGTTCTCGGCGTACGCGCCGATCCCCTGGTAGTACTCCTGCAAGGTGTACACCCCCGGGATACGCCAGCTTCCGGAGTTCGGGTTCGACAACGGTCGATCCGCTTCCCTCATTATCCAGCTGACAAAATCGGCGCACCATTCTTCGTCGATACCGTCGGAATAGAAAGTGCCCGGACGGTCCCGCTCGTGCTCGGATTGCAGCAGTTCGAGCACTCGAGCCTGGTCCGCAGTCACCGAACTGGCGTCGACCGTCGGGAACTCGGCAGTGTCCCAGGGCAGATACCGC
Source organism: Rhodococcus sp. APC 3903 (assembly GCF_030407755.1). Lineage (NCBI taxonomy): Bacteria > Bacillati > Actinomycetota > Actinomycetes > Mycobacteriales > Nocardiaceae > Rhodococcus > Rhodococcus sp. APC 3903. The sequence continues at coordinate 50,129 of NZ_JASDCV010000027.1, read as the reverse complement.
GAAGGCGCGACCGCGACGACAACCGCCCCGACCACGATCACGACGCCGAGCACCCCGGCAATCCAGAGCAAGATACGGCGGCGACGGTTGGGTTCGGCAGGACTCACCCTTACGAGTGTGCCAGCCTGCCGAGAATCGAAACGCCAACCACCCCGATGACCTGGCACTTCTCATCAAACTCACACGAATGTGCCACCAAACTATTGCTATGGCACCAAAGTGGTGCCATAGTGATGCCATGGACTTGACACCGTACGTAGACAACCTTCGCCACGAACTCGCGGTGGCGGCCGAAGCAGGCGGAGAAGACGCAAAGGCCCTCGCCGATCGTTTGACCGCACCGCTGGAATCAGCAGTGCGACTCACCCTTCTCGACGCATTGTCTGCGGCAGCCGCCGAGATCACGCGTGACCTCGCCCCGGGCTCGGTGGACCTGCGCCTTCGGGGACGCGAACCCGAATTCGTGGTGGCACCAGCCATCAGCGAACCGGCTCCGGCCCCCGCCGAAGAGGAACCGACTCCGGCTCCGCGCCCCGTCACGGAGTCCGACGACGCCTCGATGACTCGAATCAACCTGAGGCTGGGGCAAGACCTCAAAGACCGGATCGAGGCGGCGGCCAAGGAAGCCGGGATCTCCGTGAACGCGTGGCTGGTTCGCTCGGCTGCAACTGCGCTGGAAGGCGGCATGAGCAGAAGCACTCCGAGACAGCGCACGTCCCAAGGCTCCGAAAGCTTCAGCGGCTGGGTGCACTGACACCGGCTTCACCTTTCGCACGACCCTCTATCACCAACCGAGACAACCTCATCGGGAGTATCACCATGCCTACATTCAGCACACCTGACCCCATCACCTTGAACTTCGACGTGGCAGTCGGACACATCCGGATCGCTGCGAGCAGCCGCAACGACACTGTCGTGGAAGTGTTGCCCAGCAACTCGTCTCGCGAGGTAGACGTTCGAGTCGCCGAACAAACGCGCGTCGAATTCGCAGGTGGCCGGCTACAGATCAAGACTCCGAAACAGCGCGGTCTCGGCATTTTCGGGAAGACAGGATCTGTCGACATCGCCGTTCAGCTTCCTTCCGGCTCGGAACTCGAAGGCACTGCCGCAGTTGCCAGCCTGCGCGCCGAAGGCACTCTCGGACGCTCACGCGTGAAGGTCTCGGCCGGAGATTGCACACTGGACACGACCGGACCGCTCAACGTCAGCACCGGCGCCGGAGCGATCATCGTCGAGCATGTGGCCGGTGACATCGACACGAGCACCGGGTCCGGAAGCATCCGCATCGGCCGCGTCGACGGCAACGCGGAGGTCAAGAATTCCAACGGCGACATCAACATCGGCACGATCACCGGCGCGCTGAAGGCGAAGACCGCCAACGGAAGCGTCGCCGTCGAACACGCCGAATCCGACGCGAGCGCCGCAACCGCCAACGGCGACATCCGTTTCGAGAGCATCGAGAGTGGAGTCGTATCCGCCAAGACGGCCGCCGGGCGAATCCATATCGGCGTTCGATCCGGAACCGCCGCACGATTCGACGCTCATACGTCCTTCGGCCGCGTCGACAACCAGATGAATGCCACGCACGGTCCGGCTTCCACTGAACGCCGGGTAGACGTCCGGGCGCAAACCAGCTACGGCGACATCGTCATTCGACGTTCGGAGCCCCGAGAAGAATCCAACAAGAAGATCTAGCGAAAGGAACGCTGATGTCCCGTAAACCAGCCATCACCGCGACGGGTCTGAAGAAGGCCTACGACGACAAGACGGTACTGGACGGAATCGACATCTCCGTCGACCGCGGAACCGTCTTTGCACTCCTCGGCCCCAACGGCGCCGGCAAGACCACCATCGTGGAAATCCTCTCGACCCTCGTTCCCGCAGACGGCGGCGACATCCGCATCGCCGGGTACAACCCTTCCGACGATCCTGACGCGGTGCGTTCGCGCATCGGTGTCACCGGACAATTCTCGGCGGTAGACGACTACCTGTCCGGCGAGGAAAACCTTCTCCTCATGGCCGATCTTCACCACCTCGGCAAGGACGAATGCCGCACTCGCACTGACGAACTCCTGGAGATGTTCGATCTGCAGGGCTCCGCGGACAAACTCGCGTCGACGTACTCGGGCGGAATGCGCCGACGGCTCGACCTGGCAATGACGTTGATCGGACGACCGGAGATCATCTTCCTGGACGAGCCCACCACCGGCCTCGATCCCCGGAGTCGACGCACCATGTGGCAGATCATCCGGGAGTTGGTCAAGGGCGGTGTCACCATCTTCCTCACGACGCAGTACCTCGAGGAAGCCGATCAACTGGCCGACCACATCGCCGTCCTCGATCAGGGACGGATAGTCGCCCAAGGTACGGCAGCGGAACTCAAACGACGCATCCCCGGCGGCCACATTCGTCTTCACTTCATCGATCGAGACCAACTCGACTCTGCTGCTGCTGTTTTCGACGAGTCTACCCGTGACGATGCCGCGTATGTTCTGCAGGTTCCCAGCGACGGCGGTGTCCGCTCGCTGCGCTCTCTTCTCGACCAACTCGACGCTCACTCGATCGACGTCAAGGAACTCTCCGTGCACACACCGGACCTGGACGACGTGTTCCTGACTTTGACCGCCACCGAAAGGACCGACGCGCGATGACCACCATGACGCTTGCCTATCAGGACTCGAAAACCATGCTGCGTCGCAGCATTCGACACATCCTTCGATATCCGTCGATGACGGTGATGCTTGTCGGGATGCCAGTCGTCTTCCTACTGCTGTTCGTCTACGTGCTCGGCGGAACGCTCGGGAACGGCCTCGGCCCAGGCGGTGGCGGCCGAGCCGAGTATGTCAATTACGTTGCACCGGCGATTATTCTGATGACTGTGGCATCAGCGGCACAAGGTACTGCCATCTCCGTCGCAACCGATATGACCGCGGGGATCATTGCACGATTCCGCACGATGGCGATCACGCGCACGTCCGTCCTGACCGGTCACGTTCTCGGCAGTCTCCTTCAGACGATCGTGAGCCTCGTTGTAGTCATCGCCGTGGCGATAGCCGTCGGCTTCCGGCCTACTGCAGGCTTCATGGAGTGGGTCGCCGCGTTTGCTCTACTCATCCTGGTCTCCATCGCGATGATCTGGTTGTCCGTTGCCTTCGGCCTCGTCAGCAAGAGCGTCGAGACGGCCAGTAATCTTCCAATGGTGTTGATCCTCTTGCCTTTCCTGGGAAGCGGATTTGTCCCCACCGACTCGATGCCGACCGTCTTGCGATGGTTTGCCGAGTATCAGCCTTTCACTCCGATCATCGAGACTCTTCGAGGACTTCTTCTCGGCGAAGCGATCGGGAACAACGCCATACTCGCGATCGGATGGTGCGTCGCAATCACCTTCCTCTCCTACCTCTGGGCGCGGAGTTTGTTCAATCGACGCCCGGTGCGCTGACCTCGAAACACACGATCTTCGAGAACAGGTACGGTGTCGCTGTCGTCGAGTTCCGAGGCGATGGCGACGTCGTGTGGAAACCCCATGACGATCAACTCGCGTCCTGAGGCACAGTCCCGCAGGCGGTCCTCGTACGAATCCGACACCGCTGTCCAGGCATCCGCCGCCATCTGTGTCTCGGGCGACAGGGAACCTTCCCAACCAGCCGCGGTCAACGCCGTGACAACCCCGCCGGCGCCCCACAGATCCTCCACTGCAGGACGCAACTCTCCACCGGGCCACTTCTCCCCGGATGCGACTATCGCAACCCGCGATCCCGGACCATGTTCGTGCACAATCCAATCAGCGACGACGGAAGCGTTCCTCAATGAAGCGCCGACACACACCGCAACCTGGGACGCCAACGCAAACGCGATAGTCGACCCGTTCGGCGACGGCAGTACCAGCCGACTCGGGACCTCGGACTCGCGAATCGTCCTGGGAGACAGACTGATCTGCCCCTCCCTTGCCACACTTCGTCGTACTGCAAGAACCGCATCGGCATCACGCGCGTAATCGACCGCACTCTCGTCGTTCCAGGAATAGGGAAGTACGTCGATTCCCGCGTCGGCGGCGACGCTCAGCGTCGTCGTGAACGAGAGAACGTCTACCACCACTGCCACATCGACGCCGACAGCAATTGCTTCGGCGCCGCGCAGGCCCCAGTCGAATCGAAGTCCGTACTCGAGTTGGCGATGCTCCGGATTCATCGCACCAGCATCTCAGAAACGAATCAGGTTGTCCTGCACGCACAAATCCTCGTGCTCGTACAGCGCTCGCACGGCAACTGGATCGTCGCCGGCGCACACCTCGGCGATATCGTCGAGCAGTAGGTCGTAGTCGGCGCCGGTCTTTCCGTCGTAGGCGTCCGTCATACGACCCCACTCGTCCCACGGCAGGGTTTCGACCTTGTTCATCGCGGCAAGATCCTTCACTGCGTTGCCGCGGATCTCGGCCGGCCCCCAGTTCTGGGTGCCGTACACCCCGAACTGGGACCCGTCGATCTCGCCGCGTCGATACGCCAGCCACGCCTCACCACCACTGAGGAATTCTCCCGGCTGCAGGTTATGGGCGTGAGGAAGGACGTTCTGTCCGAGGATCTCCGAGTCGATGCGGATCCACCGCTTGCCGGCGTCGTCCCAGTACTCGGTGATCCAGTGGTCCACGCCCTGTCCCGGTTGAAAGTAGGTGGCAAAACCACAGCGGACGCGAGCGGCAATTCCGCGATAGCGCAGAAACGCACAACTCAAAACAGCAAAGTGCCGACAGGTTCCGACGAGCCGCTTGTCGGGTTCTCGGGCGGAGGTCACCGGTGCCGGATCGAGCGCAAGCAAGCGTTGAAGCAGAACGCTTGCCGGCCGGATCTGGTTTTCGTCGAATCGGTCGGTGGGCAGATTCAGCGACCGTGCATCGGTGGTTTGGACCACCAGGTACGGCACTACCCGGCATATTTGCACGGGGTCGGTGGGGAGTGACTCGAGGGCAAGCGGGTCCACTCCGTCGATGCGGGTGAACGGTCCTGCTGATGTGTAGTCGAGAACCGCCGTCATGGGCGGAGACTAACAAACACTGCCGACACTGCCGCTCCACTATGGTTAGGGTCCCATAACCATGAAACCCGAGGTTGCTGTGAACCCAATGTTGAGCCGCCGTGCCATGCTGTCCGTCACCTTCGCAACAGCAGCAGGTTTTGCCCTTGCTGCCTGCGGCGACAGCGCGAAGGACGAATCCACTCCCGGCACCGAAGGTGCTCACGCCGAGGCCAACGCCTTCCCGGTGACGATCGACCACAAGTTCGGCTCCACCACCATCGGGCAGGCGCCCAGCCGCATCGCAGCGGTCGGCATCGGCGACGCAGACGTTCTGCTTTCCCTCGGGCTGACGCCCGTCCTGGTCCCGGTGTGGAAGGGATCGACCGACGACGGAATCGGAGTCTGGGCCGACTCGGCAGTCCAGGGCGCCGAGCCGACACCACTGGCCAACGCCACCACCGATTTCGACATCGAAACGATCGTGGCAGCAGCGCCTGACCTGATCATCGCCGTCAACAACGCGATCGACGAGGATCTGTACAAGCAGCTCAGCGCCATCGCGCCGACTGTGCTTCACGCCGCCGATCAGACGGATTGGGTGCTGCCCTGGCAGGAAGTCACGACCCGCATCGGTACGGCTGTGGGCGTTCCCGCGCAGGCAAAGCAGGAGGTCCAGGAAGTCGAAGACCTCATCGTTCGCACCCGCGCGGAGAACCCCCAGTTCGAAGGCAAGACAGCAGCTCTCGTCATTCGCTGGAGCGACGGAAATCTGCGGGCGTTCAGCCCTGAGGCAGCGCGCGCTCAGTTGCTCACGCAATTGGGATTCACGGCTCCTGCCGCACTGAAGGATCGGTTCGCGGGCAAGCTGAACTACGAGATCTCCGCCGAAAACTACGACCTCCTCGAGTGCGACTACCTGCTCTTCGACAACTACGAAAAGGCTCGCCCCGAGATGGAGACGCAGCCGGCGTTCACCAATCTGAACGTGGTCAAGACCGGCGGCCTGATCAGCTTGGACCCCATCGTCAGTGACGCGGTGTCCATGCCGAACCCGCTCACCATTCCGTTTGTGCTGGAAGATTTTGTAGCAAAGATCAATCAGACGATCGCGGGTCGATAACCTTCGTTCGACCGGACCACACCCACAACACCACAGCCGACACGGCCACGCAGACCGAAACGATCACCCATGGTGACGCCGGCGCTGCGTGGCCGTTGTCGACTAGGTCGTACACGAATCCGACTCCCACGGTTCCCAGGAGCGCGAGCAGACCGCCGATCGTGTTGAGCATGCCGAAGTGCGCTCCGAGGTTGTTTTCACGACCGAGGATGGCAATGGTGTCTCGCATCGGCGGCACCATCAACATCTGTCCCAGGTGCAGCAGCCCGATCCACACCGCCAGACCGACTATCTGCGTCGACGCCGAAACTGCGGAGTCGACGCCGGTGACCAGCGGAACCAGGAACGACACCGAAATGAGCACAAGCCCGAAGGTGATCGCGCGTCGATGCCCGATGCGGTGGGCAACCGCGACCGTCGGTCCCTGCCCGACGATCACCAACACCGCTGCGCCCACGTAGAACCATCCCAGCGCCGACTGCGAACCGATACCGCGCTCGAGCTGCTCCGGAAGCATCAGGTACAGCTGGCTGTACGCAACCAGCTGAAAACTGCAGAGCGTCGCGAAGAGCAGAAAGTTGTTGTTGGTCAGGACGCTTCGCCAGACGTCGCGCAGCGTATAGGTCGACACCGGGCCGTCGTGGGCATCGCCCGGCCGCGGGAACCAGATGAAGAACCCGACCCACATGATCGCGAACAGCAACGCCGCGCTCGACGCCGTCCACGAGAACGGAAACATCAACAGAGCAGCACCCAACGCCGGACCGATCACGGTTCCCAGACGACTGCACATCTGTTCCACTGCAAACAGATCCGTACGACGCATGACTCCTGAGGTTTCGAGTTCGCGTCCGTATTCGGCGTTGGCCGACTCCACTGCGGGTGCGAACAGAGCCGCGGCGAACCCGACCAGAAGCACACCGACGATCACCGCCGCCATGCTCTCGGCCAATCCGAGCATCAGGAAGCCGACCACGCGAACTGCGATGCCCAGCAGAATGATCGGACGCTTGCCGAACCTGTCGGCGAGGCTTCCGCCGATGAAGAACATGCCCTGCTGACTGAACATCCGGAGTCCGAGGACCAGGCCGACAATCCAGGCCGCGAATCCGAGGTCCTCCGAAAGGTGCACCGCGAGAAAGGGGACAACCAGATAGAACCCGATGTTGAACAGCACCATCGAAAGAAGGAGCAACTTCACCACCGGCGGCAGGACACGAACCTTCGCGAAGGTCTTGTTACCGGGGAAACGCTCACTGAGTACCACGACCAGAAGACTATTGCCCGCGCGGTGTTCTGTGGAAATCTGCCATTTTGCAATTGGTTAACTGTCCGTTTAGGTAGCGATGGTAATCATCTTCCGGGGGTTCGAGCACACGACAACGAGAGCCGGGATCTGATGAATGGATTGACGCGCCGCCAGATGGTCAAGGCGATGGCGGTAGCCGCAGGGACAGTCACCGCAAGCGCATTTACCTTGGGTGCCAATACCTCCGTCGCGGGGGCGAACCCCGCGCAGGAGGTCAAAGTGCTCTCCCTCAATACCTGGCACGGCGGAACCAAGATCAACGGTGGCCTGCAGCTGATCGCCGACATGATCATCTCGACCCAGGCGTCGATAGTTCTCCTGTCGGAAGCCGGCACTGCGACAACTGTATTGGCCGACATGCTGACCAAATCAGGAACCACCTTCTACGGAGCAGCGTCCTCCGACGTGGGGATTCTCTCCAAGTTTCCGATCGAGGAAACAGCCGACCTGAACTCGATGATCAAGGCAGTCGTGACGGTCGACGGCAAACAAATCGCTGCTTACTCGGCACATCTGGCCTACACGTCCTACGCGACCTATCTACCGCGCGGATACGGCGCGGGTGTTCCCAAGCCTGGAGAGTTCTCCGAGTTCGGCTGGAACAAGATGCCGTCCGGTCCGGTCACGGACCCCGAGACGGTTCAGCGTGTGAACGTCAATTCGGGACGACCCCTGGCAATTTCGACGTTCATCGACGATGCGGCCGCAGAACGGGCGAAGGGCAGGTCCGTCATCCTCGGCGGCGATTTCAACGAACCGTCGGCCCTGGACTGGACCGACGGCACGCGAAATCTGTTCGACCACAACGGTGTCGTCATTCCGTGGGAATCCACCCGTCTGCTCGACCAAGCCGGATTTGTCGATGCATACCGCAGCAAGTACCCGAACCCGGCTACACACCCGGGCTTCACCTGGCCGTCCGACAATCCCGACGTCGACACCTCACAGCTCACCTGGGCACCCGAGGCAGACGAACGCGATCGGATCGACTACATCTTCGCCGACCGCGCTTCCGACCTGAAGTTGGGATCTGTGGGAATCATCGGACCCCGAAAGACGATCGTGCACAACAAAAGAGTGGAGGAGAACTCCCAGGACAACTTCATCGCTTCACCGACGCCGTGGCCGACCGATCACAAGGCCGTTCTTGCGACGTATCGTTTTGCCAGCTTCGGCGGCGGATCATCTACCGGTTCGTGGAGCGGTTCCTGACAGGGCATCTCGTAGCCAGTCGATCATCATCGGCGTCAACTCGGGCAGCTTGGTCACTGCGCAGTGCCCCGCATCCGGGATGACGTGTACCTGCGTGTTCGGGCGCTCTTCGAAGAGTGTTGTGTCCGAGAGCGGGATGTGAACGTCGTCGGCCCCGTTGACCACAAGCATCGGGGTCCGGCCGTCGTCGGCGGTCATCAAGACACTGCGATCGAACGCACGGAGACCCTGTACCAGCGCCTCTTTGGTTGCCGGGGCATCGAAACCCAGTGCGTTTCCGACGATGTCGCCCATGCCGTAGACCAGGCGCTCGGCATTCGCGGTCTCGAACGCACCCTTGACCGGGGCACCGATGTTGATCACCGCATCGACGGCGCCGGTCAACCCCGAGCGCACGGCGAAGTTTCCACCGAAGGAGACTCCCAGGTGCGCCACCTGCCCGTTGCCGAGAGCGCGAGCCGTCGATACGAGCCCGTCGATCACCTCGTCGCCGAAAGCATCGAGAGGAACGGGTGATTCACCAGTTCCCGGCTGATCGAAAGCAACAACCGTCACCCCGGCGTTCTTCGCGAACGCGCTGGCCAACGGATGCATGTCCATCTTCCAGCCGTCGACGCCGCCGCTGAGCAACAGGACGGGTGTGTCTTCGTACCGTCCGTCCGCCGAGAGGATGTGTACCGGTAGCTCGATCTCGCCGTTTCGGTAGGGCAGGGCGAGGATTCGACGCTCGAACTCGAGCCCGAATCCTGGTGCTGCCTTGACGTATTCGTCCACCTGATTGCGCAGAGCCCGTCGACGGGATTCGTTGGCCAGCACCGGGAACTTGGCGATTCCGTAGATCATCGCTGCCAGGGAATGATTGCCGGCCGCGGAGTACTTCGCCGCCAGCGCCGACCACTCGTACGACCAACCACCCGGCGCGTCGGCCCAGGTCGAGTTGATGGACGCGCGCAGTTCCTCGAGATCCGAGACGGGGAGCCCGAAGCTCAGAAACTGTCCTGTGCGCTCTTCGAAGAGGCCTCGGTGATCGACAGGAAATTCGTATGACATGGGAAAACACCCCTCAATTCATCTCTAATGCAACGATCAGTTGCATTAGCTCAGTGAACCACGCGTCTCCAGCTAACACAACACCTTGTTGCGATAAGGTTGACCCATGACCTCGACACCACAACGGCCCGGAGGGCGTAGCGCCAGGGTGCGCGAGGCCGTCTTGGCGGCCACCGCGGCCGAACTGTCCGAACGCGGATTTGCAGCGATGACCATCGAGGACATAGCCGCCCGTTCCGGAGTCCACAAGACCACGATCTACCGGCGATGGAGCACGCTGTCCCAACTGGTGGCCGACGCGGCCGTCGAGGTATCGGCAACCACCGTCCCCATCCCGGATACCGGTTCCATCGAATCCGACCTGCGCGAGATGGCCAGATCGATAGTCGCACTGGTGACAAGCGAGTCGGGCGGCGCGTTGGTGGCTGCACTGTTCTCGGACGCGGTTCGTACGCCAGAAGTGGCGAGACTCAAGCGCGAGTTCTATTCCGCACGTTACGAACTGGCCGACATCGTGGTCCGCCGAGCAGTCGAACGCGGGGAAATCTCCGAGAAGGTCTCAGCTGCTGATCTTCTGGCGGCCGTCGCCGCGCCCATCTACTATCGCCTGTTGGTCGCCGATCTACCTGTCGACCAGTCGGTTGCCGATCGCGCTGCTGCCGGCGCGCTCGCTGCGGCGCACGCCGGAGCACTCGATCAGACCGAATGAGCCAGTGAATTCAGCGCTTCCACGATTGCCTCGTTGAATCCACCCCCGCCATGCCCGGCGTCGTCGAGCACCACCAACTCACTGCCCGGCCAACGCTGGTGGATCGCCCAGGCAGTGTCGAGTGGTCCGGAAATGTCATACCGGCCGTGCACGAGAATCGCGGGAATCTCGGCGAGACGGTCCATTCCGTCCAGGATCTGATTCGGCGCGAGGAAGCAATCGTTGGCCCAGTAGTGCGTGACCAGCCTGGTCATCACCCGACGGAAGTCCGGATTCTGGTATCGAACACTCGGAGTCCACCCCGGCATCAGCGACACATGTACGTCTTCCCAGCGGCACCACTGCACCGCAGCATTTTCCCGCACAACAGGATCCGGATCGGCGAGCAGTCGCGCGTATGCCGCCGGGAGATTCCCGTCACGCTCTTCCACCGGCAGCGGCGCGACGAACTCTTCCCATTCACGCGGAAATATCCTGCCCATGGCACGGGTGATCCATTCGATTTCCACTCTCGTCCCGCCGGTGATCGCGCCCAAAGCCATCGCGATCACCCGCTCGGGAAACGCTTGGGCGTACACCAGACCCAAACTGACGCCCCAAGAAAGGCCGGAAACGATCCATCGTTCGATACCGAGATGTTCACGAAGACGCTCGATGTCGTCGAGGATGTGCGCCGTCGTGTTCACGGTGAGATCGACGTCCGGGCTACTCGCGAGAGGAAGGCTGCGCCCACAGCCTCGTTGATCGAACAGAACTGCGCGAAAGGTTTCGGGATCGAAAAAACGCCTGGCGCCGACAGTGCATCCCGCACCGGGACCGCCGTGGAGATAGAGAACCGGGACACCGGCCGGGTTACCGACGGTCTCCCAGTAGAGGCTCTGACCATCGGGCACTTCCAACAGTCCCGACTCGTACGGTTCGACGGGCGGGTACAGGACAGCGCTCATGGGCGGTAATTCTTCCATCAACCGACGTGTCCGGTAAGCAGCACGCGTCCGGGCTATGGCCTAGCGTGGACAGGACACCTCTGCGACGGGAGTACACCAGATGCGTGATGGGTTCAGGTTGCCGGGGTACGGCGGCGCCGCGGTATTCCTTCGCAGTCATGCGGCACCCGCCGCTGTCTTCGAATCCGACGTACCCACACTCGTTTTCGACGTAGGCCTGCTCAGCCCCGATCGGTTCAATCAGTATCTCAGCAGACACACCGACGAAGGATTTGTCGAACGGCTGGCGGCGTTCTTCTTTCACGCGGCCGCAGACTTTCATCCCGAGAAATCGCTTCCGGCGTTCACCGACGAACGACTCGGGCTGATGATCTCGGTCTGTTCCAGCACCGATCGAGAGGTGGAACTCGACTTCTCACTCGCCGAGGATCCCGAATCGGAGGACACCGAACGCGACGAGATGACCTTCGAGACAAGCCGAGTCGTCCTCGCGACCTCGGCTCAAACGGTTTCTCGACTCACCGGTGGAGTAACCACCCACTTCGACGGAGAGTGGTGACGACATGGGTTTCCTCTTCGAGGTTCTCGATTTTCCCGACGGCAGTCGGATGACCGACCTGTGGAACAACACGTGGGCCGAGCCGGCAACCGGAGAGGAGATCGCGTCCGGCCACTTCATCCACCTCGGAGACGATCAGCACGTCGACGTGGAGACAGATTTTCTCAGTAGCCACCTCCCCTTCAACGTGGCAGGCTTCGGCGGAGTCTTTCCCGACGGCAAACCCTGGATGTTCGTCATGCAGAAGGCACCGGCCGACCTCGCGACCAGGCTGCGCGGTGAGGACGATCCACACTCGCTTCTGCGCGGATCACTCGACCGCGCCATGTCTTTCAATCCCGATGCACTGGTGGCCGAGGAATTGTCCTGGAGGCATGACGATCTGGTGAAGGTGTACGAGGAAGAGGGGATCCCAGCAGTATCCATCGCCGGCTGGTCGGCCGCGGACCTCCTGCGCGGCCTCTTGGCGCAGTGTTGCAATGCCGAACTTGCCGCCGTCGTCGCCGGATACCCCGAATGTGCCTACCCCGAATCGGCGCATGCGTGCGAAGCAGACGTGTTCTCCGACGTGTTCGCCGGTTGGGTCAGCGGACTGCGGTGATGTGACGGAGGAGACCCCACCCTCTCGATCTTTCGGAGTACACTCATTTATGAGCTTGATCCGAAATGAAGCGAGGTGAGCGGGATGACGAAATCGGACCAAGAGTTGGGTCGTCGTGAACGCAACAAACTCGAGAAGCAGACACGCATCTTCGACGCCGCGGCCGAACTGTTCGCGGAAAAGGGCTACAGCGCAGTCACAACTCAAGAAATTGCCGACCGCGCCGATGTAGCCGGTGGCACCCTCTTTCGTTACGCCGCAAGCAAAGCCGAGCTACTGCTCATGGTGTACAACGCGGAGTACCGCAAGCAGATCGAACTGGGAGAAGAGCGTGAGGCCAAATCGACGGGCACAGAAGATCGTGTGCTCGAGCTGGTTTCACCCCTGCTGATCGCGAGTCGCCGAAACGACGAGAACACTGGTATCTACCAACGCGAAGTGTTGTTCGGCGAGCCCAGCGAATGTTTCCGGGCCGAAGGTCTGGAACTCTCGCAGCGCTTGCAAACGCGGATTGCGCAAATCTTGCTCGAGGGGCACCCCAACCACACCACCCGAACCATCACTGCAGCGCGAACGATTTCCAACGTGCTGCACTTCGAAATAGCCCGCGCGGCATTGGACCGGATCACGGCTGACGAACTCACGAACATCGTTGCCGCACAAGTTCGATTGACGCTTGCCGGACTACCCACCGAAAAGGATTGAGGATCGAAAATGACTGAACTGAAGCAGATCACCGTTCTGGGTACCGGAGTTCTCGGCTCGCAGATCGCCTATCAGACCGCCTATCACGGATTCGACGTCGTCGCGTACGACATCAACGCCGAGGTCATCGAGAAGGCCAAGGCTCGGTTCGACTCGTTGGCCGCGGCCTACAAGGCCGAAAACGTCGACGGGGCCAAGGAAGGCAAGGCCGACGAAGCGCTACAACGTATTACGTACTCGTACGACCTCGCCGAAGCCGTGACCAAGGCCGATCTTGTCATCGAGGCAATTCCCGAGGACATTGCCATCAAGCGCGACACCTACGAGAAGCTCGCCGCAGTAGCTCCTGAGCACACGGTGTTCGCAACCAACTCCTCGACGCTTCTGCCGAGCGACCTCAAGGAGTTCACCGGCCGCCCCGAGAAGTTCCTCGCACTGCACTTCGCAAATCACGTGTGGGTCAACAACACTGCCGAGGTCATGGGCACCGAGTCCACCGACCCCGCCGTGTACCACGAGGTCGTCGAATTCGCGAAGAACATCGGCATGGTGCCGATCGAACTCAAGAAGGAGAAGGCGGGCTACGTACTCAACTCGCTCCTGGTCCCGCTCCTCAATGCAGCATCCGACCTGCTGATCGACGGCATCGCCGATCCCGACATGGTCGACAAGACGTGGCGTATCGGCACCGGAGCCCCGTTCGGCCCCTTCCAGATCATGGATGTCGTCGGGTTGACCACCGTCTACAACATCTCCTCCCAGGGCGGCGAGAAGCAGCGCGCGTTCGCCGACTACATCAAGAAGAACTACATCGACGAAGGCAAGCTCGGCGTCGCTGTCGGCGAGGGCTTCTACAACTACAAAGGCTGATCAACTGCCGGGCTGATCAACTGCCGGGCTGATCAACCAACAGAGCTGATCAACCAACAGGCTCACCGCGCGGTGGCTACGACGTGAATTCACGTGGTAGCCACCGCGCGGACGTCTGTTGTCAGTAAGTCCGAAACCACCCTGAGCGATTGTGACGCAAGCTTCTTCACGTGCGAACCCATCCTCAGGAGAGATCCCCACATGCGTCGTTCCGCCATCTCGGCACTCACAACACTGGTACTGCTCGGCGCCGGAACACTGGTCAGCACACCCGCTGTCGCCGCTCCCCTCGCGTGTGGCGGAATCTCCACCGGTTCGTTCTCAGGCTCCGCCGGCGGCTCGGAGTACCTGTGCGCCAAAGAAGGTGACCTTCTGGACGTGCGCATCGGCGACGTTCATGCGACGCAGCCTTCCCTCGGCTACGACGAGGTGTACTACAAGCTCGGGCGATACACGCTCGGAAAAGACACGATCAACAAGAAGTTCGACGACTGGTGCGAGGCGAACGGCCAGATCCAGGCTGCGACCGCTACTCCTGCCTCGACGCTGAAGGACCCGTCGTCCTTCACCTGCCAGCTTCCAGTGGGTCAGGAAACCGCCGAGAGCATCGCGCCCATGAAGACCGTGGTCGTCGGACCCCGCGGCGATCTCTACCTGACCGACGGTCACCACACCCTCACGTCCTTCATCGAGACGGCCGACGGAGGCCCCGACCTGCACGTGCGACTGCGGGTTCTCGGCAACCTCAGCGGCCTGAGTGAAGGCGCCTTCTGGACCGAGATGGAAAAGAACAAGTGGGTCTGGTCGCGTGACGTGGACGGAAACCAGGTACCGGTCCAGTCCCTGCCGAAGAGCGTCGGCCTGGCCAACTTCGCCGACGACAAGTACCGCAGCCTGATGTACTTCTCCCGCGACATCGGATTCGCCGCCGGCACGATTCCGTTCCAGGAGTTCTACTGGGGTGCGTGGGTCCGCGACGCCGCGCCCGTCGACCTCACCAACTGGAATCGCGACGACCTCTCCAGCTACCTGGCCACCGTGAAGTCGGTGACCAAAGCACAGACCGCGTTGGCGGGTGATGCCGTCGTCGACAGCGGGTTCACGGCTACCGATCTCGGAGTCCTGCCGGCCTGGAACGACGGCAAAGCGGAGTCAAAGGGCGAGTTCGCAAAGCTGTCGAAGCCGTACACAGACGACAAGCCGGGCAAGATCGCCTACGCACTTGCCTACAAAGCAACCCTCTGACCTGCTCGGATCCAAGTCACACCCAGCAGACTTGACTAAGGTAAGCCTCTACTCAGTAGTCTGATCCCATTCGGGTGCCGCTTCATCGAAGCAGCGACGCCCTGCCCTGACGGAAACCATGCCGTCGTATCTGCCCGGTCGAACAATCTCCGGGCAACCAGGACAGGGAGAAGGTTGCTGCAGTGAGCACGTCCATCGTCGGTTTGTACGACCCCGCAGATGACAAGAGCAGCTGCGGGGTCGGGTTCATCACGCGCAAGGACGGCGTGCAGACCCACGATGTCCTGATCAAGGGCCGCGAAGCGCTCTGCTCGGTTCCGCACCGCGGCGGTATGTCCTCCGAGGGCGTCGGCGACGGCGGCGGCGTCTCGGTGGACCTCTCCCTCCGGTTCTTCCGCAAGGTAACCGGGCGCCCCGACCTTCGCGCCGGACGCTTCTGCGTCGGCAACTTCTTCCTTCCGGACGACGACGCCCAGCACGCTCGCGCTGCCGCCCTGGTCGAACGTGAACTTCTCGATCGCGGTTTCACCACTCTCGCAGTGCGCGACGTCCCGGTCGACAACTCGGCGATTCGGCCGGCCGCGATCGCGCATCAACTTCCGGTCAGGCAGTGGATTTTCGAGGTCCCCACTCCGCGTCCCGAGCCTGCGGTAGTCGATCGCCTCGTGCACGAGGCCCTGCTCGCCATCGAGGCAATCGCGTACAACACGCCTGCACTACGCGGTTTGTACCCACTGTCCCTCAGCGCGAGGACTCAGGTTCTCAAGGGCCGCTTGAACTCCGACGAAGTGATCCCGTACTTCCGCGACCTGGTCGACCCCGATCACGCTGTCCACACGATGTACTTCCACACGCGGTTCTCGACCAACACGGACCCGCATCCCACGATGGCGCAGCCGTTCCGATTCATGGCTCACAACGGAGAACTGAACACCGACAAGAAGAATCGGCTCTCCGAAGCAGCGGTGGCAAGCGCAAAACGACGTGCGATCGTCCGTCCGCCCGGTCAGTCCGACAGTTGCCGACTCGATCAGACTCTGGAAGCACGCGTCATCGAGGACAGCGTCGATTTGGTGACAGCTGTGGTCTCGATGATGCCCCCTGCCTGGGAAAACGACACCACTCTCTCCCCCGCAGTGCGTGCGATGTTCGAGTACTTCTCGCTGTACGAGGAGAAGAACGACGGACCGGCAGCGCTCGTGTTCGGCGACGGCACCATCATCGGCGCCCGCCTGGACCGCCTCGGCCTGCGTCCACTTCGCACGATCGAGACACACGACTACGTGTGCGCATTCTCCGAAGCCGGACAGATCGCGTTCGCACCCGAGACGGTGATCCACCGTGGCCGCGTCGAGGCCGGCGGAATGCTGTACTTCGATCATCGCGATCGCCATACCTACACTGCCCGTGAAGCTCTGGAAAAGATCGCCGCACAACGCGACTACCGGTCTCTGCTGGAGCAGTCACGAATCCTGATCGAAGACATTCCCGCCGTACCTGCGGAGAAGGTCAGCTCACCGACGCGCTACAACGGAACGTTCGAGGTTCATCAGCGCTACATGGCGTACTCCCTGGATCAGGAGAGCTTCAAATTCTTGATGGATCCGATGCTCACGCACGGAGCCGAGAAGGTATCGGCCATGGGTTACGGCAACGCCATCAACGCGTTTTCCGATCGTGAAGGCGGTGTGGCACGCTACTTCTCGCAGCGATTCGCCCAGGTCACCAACCCTCCGCTGGACAGCATCCGGGAAGCGGACGGCATGACCCTCCGGGTTGCATTGGGCGCGAAGATGACCGCCGGACAGTCCAAGCAGATCGTCATCTCGTCGCCGATCCTCGGGCATCTGGACATGCTCAAGATCCGCGAACAGAAGCACACCCCGCATCGCCGATTCGAAATGCTCTACCCCGCCGCGGGTGACGCGCAGGCGATGGTTGACGCGATGACCGCGCTCGGCGACGCGGTTGTCGCCTTCGCGGCCGAACAGGGCGGAATCGCAGTCCTGACCGACCGGCACGTATCTCATGAGCGCGCAACGCTTCCCGCGATCATGGTCGTCGGAGCACTGAACCAACGCCTCATCGACGCAGGCCTGCGATTGCGTGTCTCTCTCATCGTGGAGAGTGGCCAGATCGAGTCCTCGCACCACGTTGCCGCTGCGCTCGGATTCGGTGCTTCCGCTGTCTACCCCTTGTCCGTTCAGTTGCGAGCCGAGGAGAAGTTCGCTGCCGACCCGGATGCCGCCTTCCGACGCTTCGCGAAGGCTGCCGAGAAGTCCCTCATGAAGACGATGGGACGCGTCGGCCTGTGCACTGTCGAGAGCTACATCGGCGGAGAATTCTTCGAACCCAACTTCCTCGATACGTCCGACCCTGTTCTGCGCCAGTGGTTCCCCAACATGAAGTCACCGGTGGGTGGCGTCGGTTTCGACACCGTCGCGGTGACCTCGAAGCAGTGGCACGAGCGTGCAAGTGAAGTCGAGGGTGAAAAGGACCTGCCACTGCTCGGCCTGTTCAAGGAGCGCGCAGACGGCGCGGGGCATTCGTTCGGTACCACCGCAGTCCGCAAGTACGTCGAACTCACCGAAGAGAAGATCGCGTTCGACAGTCCCTCAGGTACCGAACAATTCGATGCTCTACGCCTGCTTCCGCTCGGGCGACTCGACGATGCATTCCGCCTCGATGCCGGGGCCTACCGGGCAACGAGCTTCGACCGGTTGACCACCGAACAAATCGACGACTTCGACATCACCGCGGGGTACCGGGACTTTTCTACCGTTATGGCTGCGGAACGATCGCGTCGGCCCGCAGCGTTGCGCGACGTCATCTCTGTTCCCGCCGACGTCACGTTTGCGGTTACGACAGCCGAGTTCGCCGAGCAGATCAGCCGATTCTCGGTACGCGGCAACACTACGATCGTGATGCGCGGAGTCCAGTGTGAATCCGCCGCAGACGACCGGTACACGCTTAGCCTGGACGGTCCACTGGCCGGTGACAGCGCGCGAGTAAGAGCGCTCGGCGACGCTCTCTGCGCCACCTTTGCCGCCGATATCACCATTGAAGCCATCACACCGGATCTTGCGCTGAGGGCAACCGGCATCGGGGCAGAGTTCCTGTCCAAGCTGAGGGTCGCACCGGCAGGTGTTCCTCTCTCCGAGGTACAGAGCGCCAGCGACATCACCCCGAAGTTGGCGTCGGGTGCCATGAGTCATGGCGCACTGAACGCTCCGGCGCACGAAGCCGTCGCTCACGGCACGAACATGGTCGGCGCGATGTCCAACAGTGGCGAAGGCGGCGAACACCTTTCGCGCTACAACACGATTCGTGCGTCGCGCATCAAGCAGTTTGCATCCGGACGCTTCGGAATCTGGGCGGGATACCTCGCCGACCCGATGCTCGAAGAGATCGAGATCAAACTCGGCCAGGGCGCAAAACCCGGTGAGGGCGGGCAGCTTCCGGCCGCCAAGGTCACCGTAGACATTGCTGCCGCCCGCGGCGGAACGCCCGGCGTCGAACTGGTATCGCCTCCGCCGCACCACGACACCTACTCCATCGAGGACCTCGCTCAGCTCATACACGACTGCAAGGCAGCGCGTATCCGGGTGATCGTGAAGTTGGTGTCCTCGGAAGGAATCGGCACCATCGCCGTCGGTGTCGCCAAAGCCGGCGCCGACGTCATCAACGTCGCCGGAAACACCGGTGGCACCGGCGCCGCTTCGGTGACCAGCCTCAAGTACGCGGGCCGTGCGGCCGAGGTCGGTATCGCAGAGGTCCATCAAGCTTTGTGTGCCAACGGCCTTCGCCAGAAAGTCGTTCTGCGATGCTCGGGCGCGCATCAGACCGGCAGCGACATCATCACTTCCGCGCTACTGGGCGCAGACAGCTTCGAGTTCGGTACGTCTGCGCTGATGATGATGGGCTGCGTCATGGCCAAGAACTGCAACATCAAGTGTCCGGCCGGTCTGACCACCAACCCGGAACTGTTCGACGGCGATCCCCGCGCCATGGCGCAGTACCTTCTCAACATCGCTCACGAAACTCGGGAACTGCTCGCGAATCTGGGAATGCGATCCCTTCAGGAAGCGCGGGGTCGAACTGATCTCCTGCATCTGCTCGATCACCCGTCCATCGTCGGCAACCTGAATCTGGACGCGATGTTCGAGTCTGCCCCGGACATCACCGTCGACAATCCCGTGTACCTCGAGCGTGAGTACGCGCTCGACGAGAAGATCATGGACGAGGTTCGCACGGTGCTCTTCAACCGTGGCGAGGCCTCGGTCGCCGTGTCCGGACCTGAATTCGCCGAAGGTGCACTACACCTGGGTAACCGGAACAAGAGCGTCGGTGGGCAGTTGGCGATCGACCTCGAACGCGAACTCAACTACGGAGCGGCCGGCCTTCTCGCTCCGGGGGTACTGACTGACGAGCGTGGGCGACGATATCTGGCTCCGGGCAGCGTTCGCGTCCTGACGACCGGATCTGCGGGCCTCTCGTTCGGCGCATTCTGCAACGACGGCATGCACCTGGAACACACCGGGACATGTAACGACGGTGTCGGAAAGAGCATGAGCGGCGGTGTGATTGCCGTGCGCAGCCCAGGCGGCGGCTCCAGTGACGCCGGCGGAAACGTGTTGATCGGCAACTTCGCGCTCTTCGGCGCCACCGGCGGACGAGTGTTCGTCGAAGGTGAAGCAGGCGATCGCTTTGCCGTTCGCAACTCCGGCGCCAGTGCTGTCGTCGAAGGTGTCGGCGACTTCGCCGGCGAGTACATGACCAACGGTGCTGTCGTGAATCTCGGCGAGTTCGGCAAGGGTGTCGGCAACGGCATGAGCGGCGGGTTCTTCTACCAGTACGACCCTCGCGGCGAACTGGCACTGCGAGCAAGTACCGATTCCGTACTGCTGGGTTCGATCACCGCTGCGACCGATCCTCTGGCCGCCGTCCACAACCACGCGGTACAACTCCTGCTCGAACTGCATGTGGAAGCAACGGGATCCGCGCTCGGAACCCGACTACTCGAGAACTGGGAAGTCGAACAGCACTCGTTCGTCTACGCCATGCCCAAGGCATTGATGCTTTACCAGGACAGCGATGCAATCCTGGCTGCGAAGTCGCACAAAGAGCTTCTCGAAGAATTGGCGTCCGCCATCGCAGCACGTCAGGTCCGCACGTTCAAACTCGCAGTGCGCGATGGGCGCCCCGCACTGAACGGAGCAGTCCCCGCCTATGGCGAGACCGATACCGCGACAATGTATGCGCTGCTCAGTGCGTACACCGTGCTTCACTTCGCACAACAACTCGCCGCCGCCCGCACGCCGGGTGCGTCCGGACCCGACGATCCAGCAGTGCAGAAGGCGGCCCGAAACCTGGTGCTGACCGAGGACTTCGCCCTCGTCCAGCACTTGGTCAAGTACTCGAAAGAGATTCTCGCCGGCTACGACGACGAACAGTTGGCTGCGTTGATTGCAGCCAAGCGCGTCGACGACTACAAACAGGCGCTGAGCCTGCGCAACGTGTTGGCCATGGACAGCCCGGCGACGTACGGGTGGATTCTGTTTCAAGACAACAAGAATCGGGACAAGCTCGGATCGCTGCCGAACTTCGACGAACTGTTCGCTTCGCGCACGATCCCCGACCTCGTGTCCTGACCTCCTCCCCCGAACGTAGGTGAGCTTCAAAATGGAAATCCCGTTCATCCCCGAATACGCACCGTTCACCGGCGACCAACGCGCGTGGCTTTCCGGATTCCTGGCCGGTCTACACTCACGAACTGTCATGCCCGGTCAAACCGGTGCTGCAACAGCGACAGTGGAGAGAACTGCCGGCGCGGCAGTGCACATCCTCTACGGAAGCCAGACCGGCAACGCGGAGTCCGTGGCCGAAGACGCGGCCGCAGCTGCTCGTGCCCACGGTCTCGAACCACTTGTCGCGGGTCTGGACACCGTGGATATCAATGCACTTTCCGCCATGCGCCGGGTGCTCGTCATCACCTCCACCTACGGCGAGGGCGAGATGCCTGACAACGCGCAGCTGTTCTGGGATGCAGTCGAATCCGAGAGTGCGCCCCGGCTGGAGGGTCTCTACTTCGGAGTACTCGCACTCGGTGACACCAGCTACGACGGCTACTGCCAGTCGGGAAAGAACATCGACGCCCGATTCGAAGCACTCGGCGGGTCCCGGGTTGTCGACCGCACCGATTGCGACGTCGACTACGAGGATCCGGCGGCCGAGTGGATCGTTCGGGCGGTCGCTGCGGTAGCCGGTGTCGACGGTGATGCGGGGGCCGCTGCCTCGCCGGTTGCGTCCACTCCGACGAAGACCAAGTCCCAGTGGACTCGCAAGAACCCTTATCCTGCAACCGTCCTCGCCAACCGACTGTTGTCCGGCGAGGACTCCGCCAAGGAAGTCCGCCACTTCACCTTTGCGCTCGGCGAGGACGGTCTGGACTACGAGGCCGGAGATGGATTGGGCATCCGCCCGATCAACGACCCCGCTCTCGTCGAGGCGATCATCCTTCAGCTCGGTGCGAGCAGTGACTACGTCGTCACCGCGAAGGACGGCTCGTCCGCACCGTTGGACCAGGTGTTGACCAGCGACTACGAGATCTCGATTCCCTCGCGCGACTTGATCGAAGACATCGCCCGACGCAGTGGCGACGCCGAACTGCAGCACATTCTCGACACGGAAGATCGGGAAGCGCTCGATGCGTGGCTGTGGGGCAAGGACGTTCTCGATCTCCTGCAGTTCGACAACAGCATTCGCTTGAATCCCGAAGATCTGCTTGCACTTCTGCGCCCGCTGCAACATCGGGTCTATTCGATCTCCTCCAGCCCGCTGGCCCACGACGGCACCGTGCATCTGACGGTAGCGAGTGTGCGCTACCGCTCGGGCGAGCGGGACCGCGGCGGCGTCTGCTCGACGTACCTGGCGGACCGCGTCGGCGAGGGAGATCGGGTCGGAGTTTTTGTCTCCAAGAACAATTCGTTCCGCCTACCTGCCGATGACACTGCTCCCGTCGTGATGATCGGACCCGGCACCGGTATCGCACCCTTCCGTGCTTTCCTGCACGAGCGTCGCGCACGCAACGCGTCGGGGCAGAATTGGCTTTTCTTCGGCGATCAGCATCAGTCGAGTGACTTCATCTACGAGGACGAGTTGAACGGTCTGACCCGTGACGGTGTCCTGACGCGTCTCGATCTGGCATTCTCGCGTGATCAGTCCGAGAAGGTCTACGTCCAGACTCGTATGCGCGAGCATGGCCGAGACTTGTTCGACTGGCTCGAAAACGGTGCGCACGTGTACGTCTGCGGCGACGCGACCCGGATGGCAAAGGACGTCGACGACGCGTTGCACGAGGTGGTCGCCGAGCACGGTGGGTTGGATGCGGACGCCGCCGAGGATTACGTCAACAACCTCAAACGATCGAAGCGGTATCTACGGGATGTCTACTGAGATGTGCCCGCACCGTGGCGAATGCCGTTGCGCAGCTTTGGCGCGCATGTCGGACCTGGACGCACTGCTTGCGCGTCCAGGGTTCCGCGGCGGACTGATCGACACCACACCTGAGGTAGTCGGCAAAATGTTGCCGCTCTTGGACGACGCCGTAGCGATCACCGTTGCAGGTCCGGTGGCTGTCAACGACTCGGGCAAGTACGCCGTTCCAACAGTTCCCGGCGATCCGCTGGTCTGCACGCCGGGACTTGTCTCCCTACGTTTGAAGCCTTCCGCCCTCGGTTCGGTGGTGACCACTGACGCAGAACAGCACCTGCCCCCGACGCTTCGGATGTTCGATACCCACGGATCGAGTTCACACACTACGTATTTGACCCCGACCTCGGATCGTCTCGCCTTCGAAGCGATGCGAACTGCGCCCAACACTGTGAGGGAAACAAGCCCTCCCGCCCAGACATCGAATACTCCCGCCTTTTGGGCCGAGGCCGATCAGCTGACACAGCTCGACTTCATCCTCGCGGACAGCGGCAGCGAACGTCGTAGCGGCTTGGTCGCTCTGGGTGCCCTCGGCTACCGGAGAATCGATCCTCACCTCATGGCTGCCGGGATGGAGCACCTGTCCTACCATCAACTACCCGTCACGACAGTCGTCGCCGGCAACGGCTGCCTGCAGATTCACCGCGGTCACCTCGACGCCGCAGCCATGTTCGGCGGGACATTGACTCTAGCCTCGGACACCTGCCGAACGATGATCGATCTGAACGGCGTCTCGGAGTGTTGGCTGACCTGCACCCACGGAGTGCACGGTTTGACGACGTCTGTCGAGGTGTACGACTTCCGCCGCAAGTGCGTAGCCGTGTTCACTCAGACTGGCCCAACCGAATCCGCGGTCATGGCCGTATGGGAAGACGTCATGAGTTCAATTTCGGCCGCATCCTGAAGACCGAAGTACGACCCATTCGGGTGTAAGAAATCGGCGCATCGCGATAACTGGACGTGACGACCGAAGCCTAGCCTTGGGTTTCGGTCATTTGTCGTGTCTGCACGCGGACGCTGATTCAAGGAGTTATCCATGCCCCGCCCTCTCGTCGAACCGTCGCTGGTCCCGGCTTTGCGCCCGGCGCTGCCTGCATTGGCCGCCGGGGTGCTCGCGGCGGCAGCGTCAGGGGTCGCGATGCTCGGTGCGCTCTGGAGCGTCGTGCAACTCATCGGTGAACCGTCGATGACTTGGGCCGGGTGGGCATGTGGGCTGTGGCTCACCGGGGTAACGCTCGCGGCCACGTCGTCGTGGCTCTCGCATCACGCCGAGTCGCTCTTCGAGGCCAGGCTTCGACGCCAGCTCGCAGCTCATCTCGTTCGACTGCCCGCAAGCACGCTGTCCCGCTACAGCGGAGACGCACTGAGGAGGCTCGTTTCGGACGACATCTCGGCGCTGCACCATATGACTGCGCACCTACCGGCCGAGTTCGCGACACTGATCGTGGTCCCGGCGGTCACGATCGCGGTACTGGTTGCCTCAGCCGGCCCCGTAGCGCTTCTCGCTCTCGCTCCCGGCATCGTGGCAGCACTGTTCTACTTGTTCGTAATCCCCAGAATGGCCGCTCGGCACAGCGCCGAAAGTGCGGATGTCATGGGCGGCATCGTGACCGCCGTGGACGACTATGCCCGCGGTATCCACGTCTGCCGGATCTACGGCGCGCAGACCGGCGCTGCCGCCGACTATGCAGAATCGACAGCACGGTTCACCCGGGGAATGCAGGAGCGCGTTCGACTCGTGGCTACCCCCGCGGCCGTCGCGGTTGCCCTCATGCAGGCGACGGCGACGTTCGCGATCGCCTATGCAGTCGGATATCGCTGGGATGCAACGACATTGGCCGCCACTATTCTCTTCAGCCTCGCAATCGTGACACCGGCCCTGCGGCTCGGGCACGGCCTCGACTACGTCGCGGCTGGACGCGCTGCTGCAGTCCGGCTCGCCGCTGCCCTGGACGAACCCACCCTCCCTGCCGGTGAAGCACTCACCGTTCCGGCGTCGAGTCCCTCCGACCGCCTGGAGATCGTCGACCTGACTGTCATGATCGCGGACCGCAGAGTCGTCGACGGCGTCACGCATGCATTCCGCCCAGCCGCGATCACTGCGATCACGGGACCGAGTGGAGCGGGCAAGTCGACGCTCCTGAAAGCACTGGCCGGCTTCGAGATCCCGGAACTCGGTACCGTCCGCTACGCGGGCCAGAGCGTCCTCACGATCGACGAGAACCTGCGGCCACAGTCCATTCTGCTCACACCCCAAGGCGCAGACGTGTTGCCGGCCACGGTGCGCGAGAACATCGCACTGTCCGCCCCCGATACAACGGACGCGGAATACAACGCCGCACTACGCCGGGCACAGATCGACATCAGCCTCGACACCGACGCCACTTCACTCTCCGGCGGAGAACGTCAGCGAGTCGGGCTCGCTCGGGTATTCCTCTCACCCGCAGCAGTACTGCTGCTCGACGAGCCGACCAGTGCGCTCGACGATCGGACAGCGGCCGAACTGCTGAAGGAACTGCGCCACTTCGCGCACGCTGAAGGGAAGACGATCGTGATCGTCACCCACGACCCTGCTCTTGCAGACGACGCCGACGATCGACTCGACCTCGACAGTCCCAACTCGCACAACGCCGCCTCGCGTAATGCCGCCCTGACTGGAGCCGAATAATGAACAGCGCCAATGCAGCCCGTCGCCGCTTGATCACCATCGGATTCGGTTGGGTGTCCGTTGCTGTCCTCGAGGCGATCGCGTACACCACCCTCGCCCTCTCGATCGCTGATCACCGGTCGCCGGTTCTCGTGCTGGCCACGGCCGCAATCGCTCTCTTCGTGACCGTCCTGGTCTCGCGGGGTGGTTACTTCACCGGGGCTCGACTCGTCGGCGATCTCTACGATGCGCTCGGCGACGCCTTCGCCCGCACCAAGCTGTCGTGGTTCACCGACGACAACCGGGCGCTGCTCGCCACCGTCGCCGGGCGCGGAATCCCGTCACTGATGAGCGTTCCCGCGCACCAACTTCAGACCTTCCTCGTTACGCCGCTGATTCCGCTGCTCCTGCTTCCTGGGATCGCGGTCGTCGCGGGGCTAGGCGTCATGCTGCTGGTCGGCGGACTGCTCGCAGTGTCGCTCGCGGCTCAGACGCTCGCCCAACGCGCTCTCAGCCAAGCGGACGCGCGCCGGCACGAGGCCGAACTCGCAGCAACGCAGTCGACTCTCGAGCTCACCGATCATCTCGAATTACTGCGCACGGCAGCCGGTCCCACACGTTCTGTCGAACGTATCGAGAGAAGTTGGCGGGATCAGGAAACCGCGCTTGCACGGACCAATCTCGCCGCGGCACCAGCGACATTCATCTCGGCGATCGCCACTATTGTGCCGCTGGCAGGCGCAGTGATCTTCCTCGCCGCCACCGGATTCGACGATCCCGCAGCCGCTCTAGCGCTCGTCATCCTCACCGCCCGCGCCGCTGCCCCGCTCGACGAACTCGCTCTGGCCGGAATCGGAGTCAATGAACTGCGTGCAACGGTTCGCGATTATCGGGCCGCGACTTCGGCTCCCGCACTACCCGAGCCCGCGTCCCAGGACGCCGCGCGCCCTGTTGGAACTGACATCAAGGTCGTAGGAGTGGACCACGCTCCGGTTCTGCGCGGCATCAACGCGGAGATCCCCGCCGGGGAGCGTGTTCTCGTCGCAGGGCGCTCGGGTACGGGGAAGAGCACCCTTCTCGGGCTGCTCATGCGCTTCGACGACCCGGACCAAGGCAGCGTCACTCTGGGTGGAGTTTCATTGCGCGACTTGCCATATGACGACCTGGCTACTCACATCGGCTACGTGCCACAAGATCCACTCATGTTCTCGGGCACGCTCGGCGAGAACATCGGACTGGGAAGACCGGGCGCTACCGAAACCGAGATCGAGGACGCCGCAAGGCGCGCTGCCCTCGGCGCCGTTCTCGACCGCTCGGCGCTCGGCATTCATCAGGACATCGGTCACCAGGGAACCGCTCTCTCCGGTGGCGAACGTCAGCGGGTGGCGATCGCTCGCGCCTTCCTCAAAGACGCTCCCGTCCTGGTGCTCGACGAGGCTACTTCGGCTCTCGACGAGGGCACCGAGCGCCGCATCGCCGGCGCCGTGCGGGAATTGGCGGCTACCGTCTTCGTCGTCACCCACCGCGACCCCGCCATCTGGGAGCCCACCCGCACGATCACGCTCTGACATCGCAAGCCCTAGTGCTCGCGTTGCAGTCCTTCTACTTCGGCAGGTGTACGACGGACAACCCTTGCAGGCGATCCAGCAGCAACGACGTGATCGGGAATGTCATGCAAAACCACACTTCCGGCACCGATCACGGCGTTATGACCGATCGAAACTCCTGCACCGACGGTGACGGAGGCACCGAGCCACGTGTTCTCGCCGATGACGATCGGAGCGGCTCGCTCCCATCCCTCGCGGCGCCGTCGATGATCATCGACAGGGTGCAACGCTGTCATCAGCTGGGCTCCAGGCCCGATCCTCACGTCCGCACCGATCGTGATCAGCGCATCATCCATGAAGAACCCGTTCGCGTTGACGAATGCGTTGGCTCCAAGCCGAATGTTGTGTCCGTAGCTGCATTGGAACCGCGGCACCACCAAAGCTCCGTCACCTACCTCACCAAAAAGGCTAGCGAGAGCCCGTGAGCGGACAGCATCGTCGTCCGCCGCAGCCCCATTGAACGAGTCGAGCCGACGCCAACACTCGAGCCGCCGTTCCCGCAGCTCGTCATCATCGAGATACCACTCGCCACGAGCAAGCCGATCCGCCTGTTCTCCCACCCGCGGATCGTCGCACACCGCGCCACCGCACTCCGACTGGGCACACCGCACCCCATCGAGCGCTATAACAGGGCGGCTCCAATGCAGCCCGGACGGCGAACGAGATCGCACACCTTTACCGCCGGACCGATCACCCCAGGTTGCGCGACTTTTTTTGTCCATCGGTGACCCCAACCCGGGATACCTTCTGTTCGAACAACCCGTCGCCACACAATCATGTGGCGACGGGTGAGTGCTTTCCGTTCTCCAGTTGTCCGTCTACAGCTTCGCGCTGATGAGCGGCACGATATGTTCAGCCGCCCACATCGTTCCGATCGGACCACCACTCGTGATTGCCCACAGAACGTCGCCGCCATCTGCGGTACGCGGTGGCAGACCAACCCAATGACCGGAGGACACAGCGCCGAGTGCTTGGAAGAGCTTCCCGCCGGTCAGCTTGTCGAAATCCTCTTCGCTGCCAGCGGCGCTGCGGCCGATCAGCAGGAAATCCGCATCGATGTTCTCGAGAAGTTCCTCTCCGACCGTGCTCTGAGTGACGAACTCCTTCGCACGCGGATTCTCGGCGAAACCAAGCTCACCCAGGAATGTTGCCGGCGCCGAACCTGGCGCTGAAAGATACTGCAGCCCATTGCCGGTGCCGTAGAAGATCGCCCAAGTCGCAGTCAGACCCGCGAGTTGCGGGTTCTCCTCACGCACTTTGGCGAAGTACTGATCATGCTCTGCCACAATCTTTTCAGCCGTATTCGAGAGATCGAGGGTCTCGCCCAGAACACGGATCGACTCCTTCCACGGCACGAGCATCCGCGACTTCGTGTCGGGGCTCGTCACCACCGGTGCGATGGAGGACAAACGCTCGTAGTAATCACCCATGGACAAACCACCCAGGCCGTCAGCCCAGCCGACGGCGACGATGAGGTCCGGTTCGCTCGCGGCGATCGCTTCGACGGGAAGTGTTCCGCCCATCGCGAACTCGAAGGTGTCGAGATCCTCTGCGTCGTAAGGCAACAAGTACGACTGGGAAGCCGATTCCTTCACCATCGACGAGGAGAGGACGGGTTTGACGCCGAGCGCGAGGAGCATTTCCGTGTCGACGGCATTGGGCACGATGGCGGCGATCCGCTCCGGTCGCTTCTCGAGAATACTTGTACCGTATGGCGATTCGAGGGTCAGCGGGTAGGTAGTCGTTCCTTCCGCAGCGGGCAGGGCGTTCCCCTCCGAACCGGGAGAGGATGCCGTTTTCGAGTCTTCGGCCGAGGCCGAGCACCCGGTTACGAGGAGCGCTGCGGCGAGCGCGGCCCCGATCAGTCCGGTGATCCGTGATCGTCTGGTGCGCAGGACTGTCATTTCTGCCTTTCGGTGTTATCGAGCACTTTCGGTGTTGCTGAGGTGAAGGGTGTTGGGTGAGCGATGGAGCCAGGTCAGGAATCTGCCCGAACGGCCCCGCCGCGTTTCCAGTAGCCGGTGAAATCGATGTGGGTCTTCGCAATTCCTCGATCACGAATCAAATGACGCCGAAGCGAGCGAACCGTCGCCTGTTCGCCTGCAAGCCAAGCGAATACGCGTCCGTCAGGCCATTCGGCAGCACTGACCGCGTCGAGCAACAAAGTAGTAGCGCCGGGCTCGACCCCCTCGCGCGTCAACCACGTGACACTCACCCCGGACAACTCGCGCACCGATTGGATGTGAGCCGAGTCCGCAATTTCGACGAACACATGCCCCCTGGCATCGGCGGGCAATTCCTCGAGCAGACGTGCGATCGCCGGCAACGCGGTCTCGTCACCGACGGCCAGCAGATACTCGTAATCTTCCGGGAGTCCCTGCGATACAGAGGGGCCCGCGATGTGCATTCGGTCGCCCGGGCCGGCGTCCCGCGCCCAGGTGGTAGCCACTCCGTCGCCGTGAACGACGAAATCGACGTCGAGTTCCCTTGTTTGCGGATCGTAGCGGCGCACGGTGTATGCGCGGGCAAGCGGACGGCGCCCCGCAGCGAAAGTCACACTGCCGTCGACCATTACCGGCAGGACCGGGTCGGATTCGCCGGGGTAGGTGAACAGCAACCGGATGTCGTCGTCGAAGCCCGTACTCGCGAAGGCGGGTTCGGCAATTCCGTCGGCGTTGGTGAAGGTGTCGAGTTGGGCTCCGGTGAGCGTCACTCTCCACATGCCCGGCGTCACCTCTGTCACCCGATGTACCTCGAGTTCACGCAAGGTAACGGGGTACGCCGTTGTCGGACGGGTGTTTCGGGGCACGGAAAGTCTCCTCGGAAGCGCACAGACGGGGGTCCGGCCCACGTTCGATCACGACGGGAGGGCCAATAAATAAAGCTAGCCTGCCCTAATCAGTTAGGGTTATCCGTGCGTGCCGACTTCTTACACTCATCGGTCGGCTGGAAGAGAATGCATCGACGTCGGGAGGGCATCGTGGGACCACGGTTGGTGTTCCCCGCAGGCGAAGTCCCCGAGATCCCCGCTGCTCGGCTCGCCTCGACCGCGAATGAACGCGAGCCACTGCTGTTCTGGGTACATACCGGGCGCGCAGAATTGCAGATCAGCGGCCGTACCCGCAGTGTGACTGCGGGGGCGGCAATCTGGGTACCGGCGGGAATCGCGTACAGCATCCGGGTCGATCCGGGCGCGGTCGCATTTCCCATCCCACTGCCCGCGGCCGACCTGCCGCCCGCGTTGAACCGGGTCATCGACTTCGAGATCCCAGCAGACTGGCAGGACTGGCTCGTCCACCAATTCGCGCACAACTTGGGATTTCTTCGGGGTGAGACGGCAGCGGGAGCCGGACTGATCGAGCTTGTCGCGGGTGTTCACTCCGACGCGGACGACAACTCCCCGTCATACTCGCCACCGCGCTTGCCACGCTCGGCCGAAACCCTCGAGATCGCACGCACGCTGCTGCGGACGCCATCCGACGACACCGAACTTTCCCGGTTCGCCCAGCAACTCAAGATCGGTGTCCGCACCCTGCAGCGCCGATTCACCGAGGAAACGGGATTGTCATTCGTGCGCTGGCGTACTTCGGCCCGGATCGCGGCAGCGACCTCATATCTGGCCGCCGGCCGCGAAATCGGCTGGACGGGTAGCCAGGTCGGATTCGCGACACCCGCGGGCTTCACCCGCGCCTTCCGAGAACACACCGGCATGACACCCACCGACTACGCACGCGCCAACCGGCGCCCGACGCCGCCCCGTGAAGACGAGACCCTGGCACAGGGCGTTGCATTGTTGTCCGAAGAAGGCGCCCGGTCAGGATCGGCACCAGCACCCCCGACGATCCCCGCAAGTGGAACGTGGGCACGGGTCAACGACTTTCACGTCGTTGTCTGGATCTACCGAGGCTCCGCCCGGGTCACTTTCGGCGACCGAACCTGGAATCTGCGACGGGGTGACGCGATGTGGCTTCCCGCTGGAGTGCGCAACAGCGTCGAGATCGCGGAAGGCTCTTTGTTACTTCCCCTCGGATCCCAGCCGGGCGCCTCTCCCGTCACCGCACCGCCCCCACGTGTGCTGCACTTCACGCGCGAAGCGCAGGCGTATCTGCTGCACACGGTGGTCGCGAATTACACCCACCTGCGCCCCGAGATCCACGACCCCGCCCGGATCGCGAGGCTGATTCGAAGTGCCGCGGCAGTGCCCCTACCCAGCGGCGATCAGGCCGATCCAGTCGAAACGATCCTTGCCGCACTCCGGAAGAACCCCGCCGATTCGCGCACGCTGCCGGATTGGAGCGCTCGGCTCGGCGTCAACGAGGACATGCTCCTCAAAGACTTCGTAGCGGCCACCGGCCAGAGCTTCCCGCGCTGGCGCGGTCAGTTGCGGATGACCCTCGCCCGCGCTTATCTCGAGGAGGGCCTCGCGGCCGGAGAGACTGCCCGTCGACTCGGCTACGCGCACGCGTCCGGATTCACCAAGGTCTTCATCGCGGCTCACGGCATGTCGCCGCGGGATTACCAGCGCCGCGGGTGGCGGGGCGCTCCCGAAGGACTCATCGACCCGTGAACCTCCGTCGGATTCACATCTACCGCTCGTCGCCGCCCTTGGATTCCGGCGACAGGGCCGGGAACCAGATGTCGGTCAGAACCTCGGCCGCCTGCACCCGAGTCACGTCGATCGTCCCCTGCACGGCCCAGCGTGTGAAGAATCGCTCCAGCTGGCTCACGAGCAATTCGACGCGCAACCTCGCCTCGTCATGCTGTTCCACCGGCCACCGACCCAGATACTTGGGCATGGCATTCGGTAGTTCGGTCATACCGTCTCGCGCTGTCTCGCGGAACTCCGGTTCGAGTGCCACGGCCTCGTCCCACGCCGGCAGCAGGCGCTTGTTCTCGTCGAACCAGTCGAAGGCACGCTCCAGCCACGCAGTGAACTCCACGCGAGAGTTCGTGTCGAGGACCCGATCGAGATCGATGTAGAAAGCGAACGCACTCGCCGCCATCCCGGCCGCGCCGATCGTCTTGAGCATCTCCACCTTGCTGGCGAAATGCACGTAGAACGTGGCTCTACTGCATCCGACGACCGAGGAGATGTCGTCGACCGTGACAGCCGCGTATCCCCGTTCCTCGAACAGAGTGCGTGCGGCGTCCACGAGTTTGGCCCGCGTCGCGCGTTTCTGCTCGTCGCGAAGGGTTCCCCGCCTGTTCTTCGGGCCATCGGTAGTCGTGCTCACGTCGCCCACCTTGCTCGCATTTCGACTTCCTGGCAAATCACCGACTCACCGTCATCGAAAAACATTGCGTCATTCATTGACACATCGTCAGCGAATGGCGCACTATGACTCAAGTCACTTCTCGGGCTTCGATTCTTCTTCGCGCACGCCCGAGACAGAACAGAAAGCGATGGCGAATGAGCCCCTCCCCCTTGCCGAGCGTCTGCATCATCGGCGCCGGGCCTACCGGAATCACCACGGCCAAGCGAATGAAGGAATTCGGAATACCCTTCGACTGCTACGAAGCGTCCGACGAGGTCGGCGGAAACTGGTACTACAAGAACCCCAACGGAATGTCGGCCTGCTACCAGAGCCTGCATATCGACACGTCGAAGTGGCGCTTGGCATTCGAGGACTTCCCGGTCTCTGCCGACCTTCCCGATTTCCCCCACCATTCCGAACTCTTCCAGTACTTCAAGGACTACGTCGAGCATTTCGGCCTACGTGAGTCGATCATCTTCAACACCAGTGTTGTTGCTGCAGAGCGTGATGCAAACGGACTGTGGACTATCACGCGCTCGGACGGCGAAGTCCGTACCTACGACGTCCTGATGGTCTGCAATGGTCACCACTGGGATCCCAACATCCCGGATTACCCAGGCGAGTTCGACGGCGTCCTCATGCACAGCCACAGCTACAACGACCCGTTCGATCCGATCGACATGCGCGGCAAGAAAGTTGTCGTGGTCGGAATGGGGAACTCAGGCTTGGACATTGCTTCCGAACTGGGGCAGAGATACCTCGCCGACAAGCTCATCGTCTCGGCGCGCCGCGGCGTGTGGGTGTTGCCGAAATACCTGGGCGGCGTGCCGGGAGACAAACTGATCACCCCGCCCTGGATGCCTCGGGGGCTGCGCCTGTTCCTGAGTCGTCGATTCCTCGGCAAGAACCTGGGAACCATGGAGGGCTACGGACTACCCAAGCCAGACCACCGCCCCTTCGAGGCACATCCGTCAGCCAGTGGCGAGTTCTTGGGACGCGCCGGGTCCGGCGACATCACCTTCAAGCCGGCGATCACCAAACTCGACGGAAAGCAGGTTCATTTCGCTGACGGCACCGCCGAGGACGTCGACGTGGTCGTCTGCGCCACCGGCTACAACATCAGCTTCCCCTTCTTCGACGACCCGAACCTGCTGCCGGACAAAGACAACCGATTCCCACTCTTCAAACGCATGATGAAGCCCGGAATCGACAACCTCTTCTTCATGGGACTCGCTCAGCCCATGCCGACGCTCGTAAACTTCGCCGAGCAGCAGAGCAAGCTCGTCGCGGCCTACCTCACCGGTAAATACCAACTGCCGTCCGCGAACGAGATGCAGGAGATCACCAAGGCCGACGAGGCATACTTCCTCGCCCCCTATTACAAGTCACCGCGCCACACCATTCAGCTCGAGTTCGACCCGTACGTCCGCAACATGAACAAGGAAATTGCCAAGGGCACCAAGCGTGCCGCGGCCTCGGGGAACAAACTACCTGTTGCGGCGCGTGCAGCAGCACACGAACTCGAGAAGGCGGATCGCGCATGAGCACGGTGAACGGTCACTGCAACAACGAGTTCGAAGCCGTCCGCACCGCCTTCGAGGCGCAACTCGAATCCGGTGAGGAGTTGGGTGGCTCCATCGCCATCACCGTCGACGGAGAAGCCGTAGTAGACATCTGGGGCGGATACGCCGACGAATCCCGTACCACTCCTTGGGGCCCGGACACCATCGTCAACACCTTCTCCATCACCAAGACCATGACGGCTCTGTGTGCGCTCCTGCTGGTCGAACGCGGCCAATTGGACGTGTACCAGAAGGTTGCTCACTACTGGCCCGACTTTGCGGTAAACGGCAAGGATGACATCGAAGTTCGCCACCTTCTGTCGCATACGTCTGGCGTCTCCGGTTGGGAGCGCCCGATCGAGCTGAAGGACATCTACGACCTCGAGACGTCCACCGCTCGCCTCGCTACCCAGAAGCCTTGGTGGACCCCAGGTACGGCGTCTGGCTATCACGCGATCAACTACGGCCATCTCGTCGGTGAGGTCATTCGTCGCATCGACGGTCGGACCCTCGGCAGGTTCTTTGCCGAAGAGCTTGCCGGTCCACTGGGAGCCGACTTCCACATCGGCACGTCCGGAGAGCATTTCGGTCGAATAGCCACCATGGTTCCGCCGCCCGCGTTGGAGTTCGACCTGTCCACGCTCGACCAGGACAGCATCTTCATCAAGACCCTGACCTGCCCACTGCTCGACTATCCCGAGGTCAACACCGCGCCCTGGCGGGAGGCCGAGATCGGCGCAGTCAACGGCCACGGCAACGCACGTTCTATCGCTCGGATCCAATCCGTGATCTCGAACGGTGGTGTGCTCGACGGCCAGAAGCTGCTCTCGCAGAGCACCATCGACCTGATCTTCGAGATCCAAGCCGACGGTATCGACCTCGGGATCATGACTCCGCTCAAGTTCGGCATCGGATACGGACTGCCGCACCCGGATACCGCACCCCTGGTTCCCGACGGACGCGCCTGCTGGTGGGCCGGTATCGGCGGCTCGATGCTGGTCAACGATCTGGACCGTCGGATGACTTTCGCCTACGTCATGAACAAGATGGCACCCGGTCTGATCGGGTCCGACCGCAGCAACGCCTATCTGAGCGCTGCGTACAACTCCGAGATCAGCGAGGTCAGTTCATGAAGGCAGCTCAGCTCATGGGGCCTGGTCTCCTCGAGATCAACGACGTGCCGATCCCCGAGATCAGTCCATCGGAACTGCTGATTCGGGTGGGCGCAGCGGGAATCTGCCACTCCGATCTGCATCTCCTGCACTTTCCGTACAAGATGCGCGAAGAACCGCTGACCATCGGCCACGAAATTGCCGGAACGATCGAAGCCGTCGGGAGTGGCGTCGACGGCCGTTCCGTCGGAGAGCGTGGCGTCGTCTACCTGTGCTGGTCCTGTGGACAGTGCCGAGAATGCATGAGCGGCAACGAGAACATGTGCCTCGCCGCTGGACGCACCGCGATGCCGCCCTGCCCCGGGCTCGGTCCCGAAGGCGGAATGGCCGAGTACGTCAAGATCCCGGCTCGCTCATTCGTACCCATCGGAGACCTCGACTTCCTGCAGGCCGCACCGCTCGCCGATGCAGCACTGACGAGCTACCACGCCATTCGCGGCGCACGCGAACATCTCCAGCCCGGTGCCACCGCCGTCGTGATCGGCGTCGGCGGACTCGGTCACGTTGCAGTACAGATACTTCGCGCAATCAGTGCCGTGCGCATCATCGCCGTCGATGTCGGACAGGATCAACGCGATCTCGCCAAACGTTGCGGCGCCGACATCACGCTCGAATCGGGACCGGACACCGCGCAGCACATCCTCGACCTCACGTCGGCCAGAGGCGCAGAAGTCATCTTCGACTTCGTCGGTATCGACGCAACTGCACAGATGTCCGTTCAAGCGGTTGCGCCGAACGGCGCGTATCGCATGGTGGGTCTCGGAGGCGGAAACCCGGGAATCACAGCCGAAGCTGCCGGCGGACCTGGCTGGCCGTGGGGCGCATCGATCCGGAAGTCCTATGGCGGCACCAGAAACGACCTCGTCGATTCCATCGCCCTGGCACAGGCCGGTCTGGTAACGGTAGAAGTAGCCCGCTTCGACCTCGCTGATGCCCGCGACGCACTCGACCGTCTCGAACACGGCAAGGTCACCGGACGCGCAGTGCTCGTACCCTAATCTTCGAAAGGCACTTCACGTGACTACTTCCGCTGATACACAAGCATTCATCGCGTCCGTCATGGCTGGGCTGACCGGCCCTGGTGGTCCTTTCGAGATGCAAGTCGAGGATGTACTCGGCAGCTCGATGCCCGTCATGAAGAACCGTGACAAGGCACTCGGCGACGTGCTCGCTGCATCCTTCGATTACGGATCACGCGACTACCTGGTGACCAAGGACCGACGCTTCAGCTACCTCGAGCACGGCGAGGCCGTAGCAGCATTGGCCACTGCGCTGCGCGAGCGTTACGGCGTTCGCAAGGGCGATCGGGTGGGCATCCTCGCCGCCAATACGCCGGAATGGGTGATGACCTTCTGGGCGGCTCAGTCGCTTGGCGCCATCGCCGTCGGGTTCAACTCGTGGTGGGTGGCCCGTGAAGTGCAGTACGGCATCGATCACACCACTCCCACCGTGGTGATCGCCGACGCCAAACGCGCACAAGTTCTTTCCGAAGTGAACACCGATGTTCCCGTGCTCACGATGGAAGAAGATCTACCGGCATTGATGGAGAAGTATTCGGGTTCTGCACTGCCCCGCACGTCCGTCGACGAGGACGATCCGGCCGTCATTCTTTACACGAGCGGAACCAGCGGTCGCCCCAAGGGGGCTGTTCACACTCATCGAAACGTGTTGGCCGTCATCGACTACCACCGCTACAGCGATCGCCTCGCTGCGGCGTTCACCGGCCGACCCAGCGACGGCCGACCCAGTGACTTGCGGTATCTGCTGACCGCGCCGCTGTTTCACATTGCAAGCCTGCATAACCTGGCGATCCCACGACTCGCGACGGGCGGAGCCGTGGTCATCCATCAGGGCGCCTTCGACGTCGACGAAGTCCTTTCCCTTGTCGAACGCGAGAAGGTCACCAACTGGGCGGTGGTCCCCACCATGGCAACCCGTCTCCTCGAACATGGCAGTCTCGAGAAGTACGACCTGACCTCACTGAGCGCCTTTGCACTCGCGTCTGCGCCGTCATCTCCGGCTTTGCAAGACCGCCTGCGCGCGCGACTGCCTTTTGCGCAGCACACCTTGGTCGACAGCTACGGGCTCACCGAATCCTCCACCGGCATTTCGGTTGCCACGCCACCAGAACTCGCCGCGTTCCCCGGAACTCTCGGACGGCCCATCATCGGTGTGAGTGTGGAGGTCCGTGATCCTTTCGGTGTTGCGGTTCCCGACGGCGTGGAGGGCGAAATCTGCGCTCGCAGTCCGTATGTGATGTCGGGATACTGGAACGACGAGACTGCAACTGCTGCCGCCATCGGTCCCGACCGATGGCTCCGAACCGGCGACTTCGGAGTTCTCGAAGACGGCCGACTCCGCCTGACCGGCCGCCGGTCCGATCTGATCCTGCGCGGCGGCGAGAACGTCTACCCTCTCGAAATCGAGCAGTGCATCGACGAGCATCCCGCGGTACTCGAATGCGCTGTGATCGGCATTGATTCGGCAGACCTCGGCCAAGAAGTGGCGGCCGTTGTCGTTCTTCGCAGCGAGGGAGCGGCGACCGAAGAAGAACTACGCGACTATGTCGCCGAACGACTGGCCTACTTCAAGGTGCCGGTGAAGTGGAAACTGAGCACAACCCCTCTGCCTCGCAATGCAACCGGGAAGACGATACGCGCAAAGGTGGCTATCTCATGACCTACGACGCCGTGATCAACAACGGTCTGTGGTTCGACGGCACCGGGGCGAAACCAGCTGTC
The DNA here is from genome assembly GCF_030407755.1 of Rhodococcus sp. APC 3903. Classification (NCBI taxonomy): domain Bacteria; kingdom Bacillati; phylum Actinomycetota; class Actinomycetes; order Mycobacteriales; family Nocardiaceae; genus Rhodococcus; species Rhodococcus sp. APC 3903. The sequence continues at coordinate 12,317 of NZ_JASDCV010000027.1, read as the reverse complement.
CGCAATCTGGGTATCCGAGGCGGGCTGGTCACTGCCATCTCCCTCGATCCACTCGACGAAACCGACTGTCCCCGTGTCATCGACGCGCGGCGCAAGTGGGTGATCCCGGGCATCGTGGACATCCACACTCACTACGACGTCGAGATCCTCGAAGGCCCGGCGCTGAGCGAATCTCTCAGACACGGGGTCACGTCGATCTTTGTCGGATCGTGTTCCCTGTCCACCATTCACGCCAGCCCGTCGGACGCCGGCGACCTTTTCGGCCGCGTCGAAGCTATCCCACGCAAGCACGTCGTCGAAGCACTCACGCGGGCCAAGACCTGGAACTCCGCGAGAGAGTATGTTGCTGCACTCGAGGCGCTTCCGCTAGGTCCCAACATTGCAGCCTTCATCGGACACTCCGACATGCGAGCCGCCGAGATGGGACTGGATCGTGCTACCAGGACGGACGTGCATCCCACCGACACCGAACTCGCGTCGATGGAAGCACAGTTGACCGAAGCTCTCGACGCAGGATTCGTCGGGATGTCCAGTCAGCAATTGTTGTTCGACAAACTCGACGGCGAGACCTGCCGCTCACGCACGCTGCCGTCGACGTATGCAACCACGAAAGAACGACGCCGACTCAATGCGATCCTGCGCCGCCGAGGACGGGTATTTCAGGCCGGACCTGACCTCTCCAACCCGATGAGTACCGGAGCTATGGCGTTCTCCAGCGCGGGTATCTGGCGTAAGCGACTCAAGACGAGCATGCTTTCGGCGGCCGACATCAAGTCCAACAAGTTGGCCGTGGTGATCCTCGGCCCACTGGCACACTTGGTCAATCGACTCGGCGGCGACCTGCGCTGGCAGCACCTGCCAGTCCCCTTCGAGGTATATGCCGACGGCATCGACCTGGTTGTCTTCGAGGAGTTCGGATCCGGCGCTGCAGCACTGCATCTGACCGACGAGATGGAACGCAACGTCCTGATGCAGAGTGAGAAGTACCGTCGACAGTTCCGCAAGGACTACGATCAAAAATTCGGCGTCAAAGTCTGGCACCGCGACTTCTTCGACGCCGAAATCGTTTCCTGCCCCGATGAATCCCTTGTCGGCAAGAGCTTCGGGCAGGTCGGCGTCGAACGAGGCGGCCTCCACCCTGTCGATGCATTCCTGGATCTGGTCCTCGAACACGGCACGAAAGTGCGTTGGCGCACAACCATCTCGAACCACCGGCCGGAGATTCTGGACAAGTTCGCCCAGGACAACGGCGTCCAACTCGGGTTCTCCGACGCCGGAGCGCATTTGCGCAACATGGCGTTCTACAACTTCGGCTTACGACTACTACGACGTGTCTACGATGCCCAAAAGGTCGGCCGTCCCTTCATGACCGTCGAGGCAGCGGTGCATCGCCTCACCGGCGAACTGGCCGAGTGGTACGACGTCGATGCCGGGCACCTTCGATTAGGTGACCGCGCCGACCTGGTTGTGATCGATCCCGCCCATCTCGACGATTCACTCGAGGCGTACGCCGAAAGTCCGGTCGCGGAGTACGACAACCTCTCCCGCATGGTCAATCGCAACGATCAGACCGTCACCGCAGTGTTCGTCGGCGGCGAGTACGTCTTCGGCGACGGAGAAGCAGCACCCGTTCTCGGCAACCGCCGAACCGGAAAGTTCTTGAAAGCAGGTGCCCATTAACACGTCCAGATTTGCCGGCAAAACCGCGGTTGTCACCGGCGCAGCATCAGGTATCGGTGCAGCCATCGCACTACGACTTATCGGCGAAGGCGCACAGGTAGCCGGAATAGACATCGATGCAGAGGGTTTGATGGAGTTAGCCTCCCAGCACGGCGCGTCTTTCCTCGCTGTTCCCGCCGACGTCACCAAGGAATCCGATGTTGCCGAGGCTATTGCCGCTGCGGCTGCGGAATTCGGCGGTATCGATCTGGCTTTCAACGTTGCCGGGGCGTCGAGGGTGGGGCAGATCGTCGACCTCGACGAGGCCGACTGGGACTTCACCATCGACCTGGTGCAGAAGGGCGTCTTCCTCTGCACCAAACATGAAGCGCGGCATATCCGAGAGCACGGTCGCGGTGGTGCGATAGTCAACGTGTCCTCATTGAACGCGCACGTGCCGAGCCCCTACGGGAGCGCGTACGCGACAGGCAAAGCCGGGGTCGAGATGTTCAGCAAGAATGCCGCGATCGAACTCGCTGCGTCGGGGATCCGGGTCAATGCCGTTCTACCCGGCCTGGTCGACACGCCACTGGTCGCGCCGGTCATGAACTACGAACCCGCCCGCGACATGTTTCTCAGCCGAATTCCCATGTCCCGAGCGGCAACTCCCGACGAGATCGCGGGCCCCTGCCTCTATCTCGCCAGCGACGACGCCTCGTACATCACCGGAACCAGTCTGGTCGTCGACGGCGGCTGGGAGGTCTCGAACTACCCGGATCTGACGACGCTGGGCAACTAGGTTCAGTTGCCGGGCAACACACATTGAGCATCGAGGCCGAGGACGTGGTTGAGCCGGCCGAAGGCCAACCACGATCCGAGGCACATGCTCAATTCGACGATTTCTCGCTGTGAGTAGTGAGCTGTCATGCGTTCCCAGAACTCGTCGTCGAGCCCGTGGTGGTCGAGGGCGTATCTCTCGGCGTATTCGGCAGCGAGGCGTGTCCTGTCGTCGAAGGCATCTGTGGTGCGCCAGTCGGTGACAGACTGATCGAATGTCGACTCCACAGTCTCGCCGTCACGCTCGGTGCGCCAGTCCTGACAGAAGATGCACCCGTTGATCTGAGCGATCCGAAGCCTGGCCGCCTCGAACTCGCGGAGTCCGAGAGTGCCGTCCGTGTAAACCTTTTGGGAGAACCCGGCGGCCGCGGGCCCGATGCCGGGGACCATCTCTCCCCACACGTAGCCGATCGGGTTCTTACCTTCGGGTATGTCGATATTCATGTGAGTACCTCCGAGTTTCGGGCACCGAGCTTGCCGACGCCGGGTGTGAGCGGAACGTCCAGCGCGTCGTAGAGGCCGGGTTCGGCCTGACGTAGCCACGGAATTGCGTTGACGAGACGTCCTACGGCCGTGGCATTTCCACCGGCCGCGCGGTTTCCACCTTCATCGGTGGCTTCGACGTTGATCTCGATTCGTGGTCGCCCTTCGACGATCACCTTGTGCGCGCCGTCGCCTCCGTCGGGCGGGAGCGGCCAGTCGCGGGCACAGGACGGATGAATACGCGTGACGTGTTCGATCACGATCAAGGGTTCCCCGCCGACGATTCCCTGAACCTCGAATCGCAGTGCGCCTTGGGTGCCGGCCGCGAACTCCCCCATATGTTCGGTCGACACGGTTTCCTCGAGCGGGCGGCGCAGCAAGGTCTCGCGGATCTCGTCGAGTTCCACCCCGAGCGCTCGGGCGATGAGTCGAATCTGCCCGCCCCAGACCATGGCGGGAACACTGGGCGCGACCATCGGAGGTTCGTAGTCCATCGGCTGACCCATCCCGATCAGGTAGCGGACAGAATCCGGCTGTTCGTAGGTCGTGTAGTCGAAGATTTCCTGACACCGGATCTGGTCGATTGTCCCCGCGAGCCCGCTGACGAGAATCGGCAGGATGTCGTTGCCCCAACCTGGGTCGATACCGGAGACGAACAGAGCGCCGCCGCCCGCCTTGGCAGCAGCTTCAACGGGATCACGAAGTTCGGGAGGCGCAGATTTCGGGTCGTACAGCGCATATACCGAAGGCGTGACCACTACAGCTCCAGCGGCCAGCGCCCGCGTGATGTCGGCAACCGCGTCATCGGGCCGAATGTCGCCGGACGCCGCGTAGACCACCGCGCCGGGAGACGCTGCGAGCACGGCATCGGCGTCGTCGGTAGCCGCGACGCCCAGGTGCACTCCCAGATCGGCGAGGTCACCGGCGTCTCGCCCGACCTTTGCGGGGTTGGCAACGATGACGCCGACAAGTTCGAGGGCCGGATTGGCTGTCACAGCGCGAATCGATGCACGCCCGACGTTGCCGGTACCCCACACGACAGTCGGAATCTTGGACTCGGCTTCATTCGAAACTGCACCCATCAATCGGACATTACCCAGCTCAGCGCGTCAGGTCAGCAGAACTGCAAGAATTCGTTTCACTTCATCCGGTCAAAAATGCCATTGCCTGCGCAGTCAGTGCGCCGTCACCCCGCCTCCGGTACGTCTCAGCGGGTCGGCCGTTACCTGGTCTGCTCATCTCGCCGGTACTTTCGAGCGCGTCGAATACCTGCCGACGGAAGCTGTCCTTCTGGAACGGACGATCGAAGATCACCTCGTACAGTCCCCGAAGTTCGGCGACGGTGAACGTCCCGCCCGACAATCCGTCCGGATCCACGTACGACGCATACCTCGCGCGTAGGTCCGTGACCGCGAGTCGCACCATGTCGGCGTGATCGAACGCGAGTCCGCTCACTGCCTCGTCGTCGTACACATCGACGAGAAGCGCCGAATCGGGCAGCGCCGATTCCGGTAGGCAAGCCGTGTGTGCGACCGACAAAACCCATCCACGGTCGTCGCGGTCCGGTCGGTCGAAGATCGCCAACTGGTGAAAGCTCGTCTGGGCCAACTCGGCCTTGACCGACAGGGCACGATCGGCTGCGGCCGTGAGCAATTCGCGTTCGTGCAGAAAAGTTCCCGGTAGCGCCAGCGCACCGAGAGGGTGCCGAACCACCAGAACTTTCAGAGATCCACCGCTGTACGTCAGCACCGCGACGTCCACTGCCACGGACGGACGCGGATAGTCCGTCAATCCCTTGCCACTCGTGTCTGTCCATTTATTCACCCTTGCATGTTATCTCAAACATGATCTATGGTTAGCGCAAAGTTGATCAAACGATCGTCGCGAACCGAAGAGGTGGCTATGAAACTCACCGCACAGCAGTCCGATCGAGCGGCCGGCGTTCTGCTCGGCACCGCAGCAGGAGACGCACTCGGCGCCGGCTACGAATTCACCTACCCGAAGGCCGAGGTCACGATCGACATGATCGGTGGCGGCCCGTTCGACTGGGCGCCGGGAGAATGGACCGACGACACCTCGATGGCAGTTGCGATCGCCGAGGTGGCCGCCACCGGAATCGACATCGGAAGCTCTGACGGTCTCGATGCCATTGCAGCACAGTTCATCCGGTGGTACGACTCGAAGCCCGCGGACATCGGCAACCAGACGCGAGCAGTGTTGTCCGTCCGCTCCGAAAGCGCAGCGGCGATGGCGGATCGTGCGCGGGCGATCAGCGGCCGCAAGGCCGGCAACGGCTCGCTCATGCGCACCGCTCCCGTCGCCCTCTCCTACTTGGACGATGCAGAAGGTGCCATGGCGGCCGCGCACCGGATCAGTTCACTCACGCACGACGACCCGCGTGCCGGACAGGCGTGCGAGTTGTGGACCCATGCCATCCGCCATGCCGTTGTCGCCGGCAACTTCGACGGCGTTCGAGGCTTCCTCTCCGTTTCCGATCAGGAGGTAGCCGAATACTGGGGCCCGCTGCTCGATCAGGCCGAAACCGGGAACCCGCAGGACTTCTCCAAGAACGGTTGGGTGGTGCATGCACTTCAGACTGCTTGGTGGGCCATCACTTCCACGGACAATGCCGATGCTCGCCACCTCCAGTACGCATTGGAAGCAGCCGTACGAGCCGGCGGGGACACCGACACGACTGCGGCTATCGCGGGTGGCCTTCTCGGCGCCCGTTGGGGAGCGTCGGCTGTTCCCGCCCGCTGGCGCCGAATCATGCACGGCTGGCCGGGATACCGTTCCTCCGATCTGGTTCGCCTGTCGATCAAGACTGCTCGCGGCGGTACCGACGACAAGAACGGATGGCCGTCGACCGCAGAACTCGATTACTCGAAATTCCGCGGAACCCACCACCTGACCACACATCCGCATGACGACGGCGTCACGCTCGGCGGCGTCGATGCGGTGTCCACTGCGGACTACGACGCCGTGGTCAGCCTGTGTCGCATGGGAACACGGCAGGTCAGCTCCGATCACGTCGAGTTCTGGTTGGTCGATGACGGTCACGATTCCAACGCCAACCTCGAGTTCGTTCTCGACGACGCAGCGCGCACCGTCCAGGCGTTGCGGGCCGAGGGAAAGCGCGTACTCCTTCATTGCGTTCAGGCGCACAGTCGCACACCGTCGGTTGCGGCGCGATACTCGATGTTGATCGGACGTGACCCCTACGACGTACGCTCGGCTATGCCGTGGGCTCGCCCGAAGCGTGAACTCTGGAACACGGCAGTCGGAAACACGGCCGTCGGAAACACAGCCGTCGGGTACCCAGGAGGATCCATGCCCGCTATTACCGTCGTCGAAGGTGACATCACGACGCTGACCGTCGACGCCATCGTCAACGCGGCCAACTCCAGGCTCCTCGGCGGTGGCGGTGTCGACGGCGCGATCCACCGAGCCGGAGGACCGGAGATCCTGAAGGCCTGCGAGGTATTGCGCAACACCAGCCTTCCCGACGGCCTCCCGGTGGGTGCGGCCGTGGCCACCACCGCGGGAAAGCTCCACGCCAAGGCCGTGATTCACACCGTCGGCCCGAGGTATTCGCGCTCCGAGGACCGATCCGGATTGCTTCGGTCGGCGTACACCCGCAGTCTCGCCGTTGCCGACTCGATCGGCGCACGAACCGTCGCCTTTCCGTTGATCTCGGCAGGGGTCTACGGCTGGCCGAAGGAAGATGCGGTCCGACAGGCCGTTTCAGCGATTCGCGCGGCGAAGACCGAGGTCGAGACGGTCACACTGGTCGCATTCAACAAGGAGACGGCAGAACTGATGCGCCGCGCGATCGCCTGACCGTTTACCGGGCCCACTTCACGCCACGTTAAAGCAGTGCAGAGCGGTCAGAGAAGTGGAGAAATTTCGCCGGTTGGACGTTTGTCCAACAATTTGTCCGAATCGCATATTTCGCGGCTCGCTCTGTGTTCTACTCCTCTCCAGGGTTTGAGCTGGTGGTGAGCAAACGACGAAGACGTATTCGCTTCTCTGTCAGCTCGAGGCCGGTTCCCGGACCCGGCTTCAAGCCGAGAGCTCGATCTTTTCGAGCGCTACTCAAGGAGAATGTGAATGGTGTCGACGTTGATGCGCCGAGGAGTAGGGGTGGCCGCATCCTTGACCGGATGCGTTGCCCTGGTCGTCGGCGGAGCGGGAGTTTCATCCGCCGCTGATGTGAACCTTCCGTTCACGGCATCGTGTCACGGGTGGCAGTTCCCCGGTCCGATCACACACAACGAGACGCGTGATTCCGGCGTCACGATCAGTGCCCCGACCGTGGTTCCGCCGAACTCGACCTTCACCTACCGACTCGCCCCCAAGCCGATGACGGTCCCCAATGACGGCTACGACCTCAGGTCCGTCGTGAACTGGACGCGTCTCAAGTTCGATTTCGACATCCCTGCAGGCACCTCCTACGTGGGGGCGCAGATCGTGGCCGGCACCAGCTCGAATCTGGGTGGGGTCGCCCCGACGATCACGCGGGTGAACGATGCCGGTTCACCCGATCCGAATGGGACGCATCTTCGTATCTCCGGCAACAACATCACGGCGGGCAACGGACCCAACACCGACGACAACGGCGGCGGCGGAATCGAGGTCGGTGGAGGAAAGACGTTCCAGCTCCCGGCAGTCGACGTCACCGTCACGTCAGGGGCTGTGGGAACCCAGATCAAGCCCATGCTCCGCGTTTCCGACACCAACTCCGGTTCCTACGACAGTGCCGCCAACTACCTGACCTTCCTGCAACAGGAGACACTGCTCGGCGGCGTCAAATACTGGCTGACCACCAATTGCTCACCACGCGACAATCGTTCGGCCGGATTGAACGCAGGCGGCCAGCCGCTCGCCGTGATCAATGTCGACTCCAGCCTCGCTCAGACACAGACGCGAATCGACGCACCCGGTAAAGCTGTCGTCGGTGACTCCGTGGAGCTGACGGCAACGGTCACTCCTTGGCCGTCGGGAGGAACAGTGCAGTTCCGTGACGGAGGGGTCGACCTCGGCGCTCCGGTGGCCGTCGTCAACGGCGTCGCGAAGGCCAACCGCACGATGACAACAGCGGGCGACCACAACATCACGGCGTACTACACGGGATCTGCCGGTTTCATGGAATCGATGTCGGGCGCCGTGACGATCAACGTGGTCGAACCGTCCGAGCCCGAGCCTGGCACCGGTAGCCTCGGCAGCCTTGGTACCCCCGGATTCGGGTCGTGAAAACTGTGAACAGAAACCAGGATTCGTCGATGAACTCGAGACTGTTACGCGGCTCTGCGATTGCAACCGTCTCGGTACTGGCCGGCGGGTTGTTCTCCATCGTCGGCGGCGGGACCGCCTCTGCTGCCCCCGAGACCAAGAGCGTGGCCTTCACAACTGCATGCCATGTGCGCGAGATGGACGGTGCGGCAAGTCCGATCACATTCAACGAGACGCTCGGCTCGGGGGTCACCATCACCGCACCGACCACCGCGGCACCAGGTGAGACCGTCACCTACCGCGTGCAGCCGAACGAGATGAAGGCAAACAGCGGCGGCCACGCCAGCCGTGGAGTCGTGCATTGGGCCCGGATCAAGTACGACTTCGACATCCCGTCGGGCGTCGAATTCGTGAGTTCCCAGCTTGTGGCGGACAGTGCGTACGGCCTCGGATCCGACAGTGCCACTCCAACAGTCACACAGATCGACGACGGCGGTAATCCATCGGCATCCGGTACGCACCTGCGTATCTCCGGATCGAATCGGACCATCGGAAACGGTCCGTCCTCCGCGGTTCGATCGAGTGACGGCATCATCGTCGGTGCCAACACCAAGTTCCGACTCCCCGCAGTCGACGTCACAGTCAAAGCCGGTGCGGCTGGTAGCGAGATCAAGCCTTCGCTGCGAGTTTCCGATCCCGGCTCCGCCAACTACGACGACGACCGAAATGCGCTCACATTCGTCCAGCGCGAGAAGGATGTCTTCACAGTCAACTACTGGGAGCGCTACAACTGCTCCCCGCGGGACAACAGGAACTCCGGCCTCAACGCCGGTGGGCAGGCCCTGACCACGATCTACGTCAGCCAACCGACAACCACCACAATCCAGATGCCCGACTCGATCCAAGCCAGCACACCGACAGAGCTTGTCGCAAAGGTGGATCCGGCTCCGGTCAACGGAAACGTGCAGTTCAGGGTGGACGGCGCTGACGTCGGTACACCTGTCACGCCCGGTGCCGACGGCACTGCCCGGCTACCGCATACCTTCTTCACCGCCGGAACCGCGCGGGTCTCCGCAACGTTCCAGGGAGTCAACGGATTCCAGAGTTCCAACTCGACAGAGACGATGGTCACGGTGACTGCCGCACCTGTCGTCAAACAAACCGACACTGCCGTGAACGTTCCTACCGATGCAAAGACGGGCGTATCGGTGTCGCTGAGGGCGCAGGTCACGCCGACCCCCACTGGTGGCACTCTCCAGTTCAAGGATGGCGCTGCAAATATCGGTGCCCCGATCCCGGTGGGCGCTGACGGAAAAGCCACTCTGGAACACGCATTCACCTCGGCCGGATCTCATGCAGTCTCGGCCTACTACTCCGGCGCAACAGGATTCATGCCGTCGATGGCATCAGCCCAAACGGTCACCGTGTCTGATCCCGCGCCGTCCGATGTCACCACCTCGACCTCACTGGCAGCTCCTACGACGGCCAAGCAGAATGTCGCGGCAGAACTTTCCGCAACGGTCAGTCCTAATCCGGGCGGGGGTTCGGTTCAGTTCTTCGACGGTGACCAACCCATCGGACAACCCGTTGTCGTCGGAGTCGATGGTGTGGCGCGACTGACGCACACTTTCGCATCGACGGGCGATCATCCGATCAAGGCGGCATACGCCGGGCGAAGCGGATTCACGCAGTCTGCGTCGGACGAATCCGTCGTAAAGGTTTCTGCTGCGCCTGATGATGGCGGAAACGGCGGCTCGGGCAGCCTCGGTTCGCTGGGCGGTCTCTTCGGTTCCTGATCGCATTTCTCTCGACACTGTTGCCGCTGCACCGATTCGGAGCAGCGGCAACAGCATGTCGCGGCCGTAGTCATAGCACTGATTGATTGATCGATGGAGCACAAGTGTCCAGGAATTCCTTTTCTCGACGGTCGTTTCTCGCTGCCGGGGTCGGCGCGACTGCAGTCGCCGCCGCTTCCCTTCTGCCGCCGTCGCTTCAACGTGCACTGGCGACACCCGCAAACTCCGGCGGGCTCGATTCGATCGAGCATGTAGTCCTCGTCATGCAGGAGAACAGATCTTTCGACCACTACTACGGCGCTCTGAGGGGTGTTCGCGGCTTCGGGGATCCGAATGCGTTGCGTCTACGCAGCGGCCAAAGCGTCTTCGAACAACCCGGACCTACCGGTCCTGTGCTCCCCTTCCCCATCCGCGATTCCGCTGCAGCACAACGCATGGACACCCAGAACGTCACCGGGCTGGATCACAGCTGGGCGGGCGGACATGCCGCACTCGCCGACGGCTGGCACGACGGTTGGATTGCGGCAAAAACCGGTACGACGATGGCGTACTACGACCGGCAAGACATTCCCTTTCATTACGAACTGGCGGACTCGTTCACAATCTGCGACGCCTACCACTGCTCCGTTCCGACGTCGACGAGCCCCAACCGGAACTATTGGGTCTCTGGATACACCGGATACGAGCCACTTTCGCCTAATCCGACCGAGTCGGTCCTGCCTTCGGATCCGCCCGGCCCCGAGGGAAGAGCTGTAACCAATGCGGCCTACAACCCCTGGCACGCCGGCTACGGATGGACGACGGTTCCCGAGCGGTTGCAGTCCGCCGGCATTTCCTGGAAGACCTACCAAGAGTGGGATAACTTCGGAGACAACAACCTCGAATACTTCACTGCCTTCAAGAAAGTGGCGGCAGGGCTGCTTGGTCGGCCAAGCCTGCTCCCCTACGAACTGCAGACCTTGGCCGGGTTCTATCTCGCCCTGCCGTCGATGCCGGCGCCGGTCCAGGACGCAGCGGTACTGGCCCTCGAGAATGCTGCAGACCAACTGTCGCCTGCTGATCGCCAACTCTACGATCGCGCACTGTACCGATCCCGGCCCGGCACACTGGCCGCCGAGTTCAGGAAGGACGTCGAGTCGGGCCGACTGCCGCAAGTCAGTTATCTCGTTCCGTCCGAAGTGGATTCGGAGCACCCATCGGGATCGTCACCTGCGGCGAGCGCAACACTGCTATATCAAGTGCTCGACGCCGTCGCCTCCGATCCCGATCTGTGGGCGAAGACGGCCGTGATCGTCAACTTCGACGAGAACGACGGGTACTTCGACCATGTACCGCCACCTCGACCACCGCGCTCGGTCGAAACCGAATGGGTCGGCAATCAGCCGCTCGGCCTCGGCCCGAGGGTGCCGATGACGATCATCTCGCCGTGGACTGTTGGCGGTTTCGTTTGTTCACAAGTGTTCGACCACACGTCCGTCACGCAATTCCTGGAGAAGCGGTTCGGAATCACGCAGCCGGAAATCGACCCGTGGCGACGCACGGTGAGTGGCGACCTGACGTCGGCGTTCGACTTCGCCAACCCGCGTAGCCGACCGACTTTGGCGCGCCCGCAGCCCACTCCGCCTCTGGAACCGCGGTGGACACCGACCCCACCCGCCGAACAGAGAATGCCCCTGCAGGAAAGCGGCACTCGACCAGCACGGGCCCTTCCCTATCAGCCCGACGCATACACGACGGTGAACCCGGAAACCGGCTCGTTGACGGTCCATCTGGTCAATGCCGGTGCCGCATCAACTCACCTGGCCTTGTACCCGTACGCAGGTGAGTTCGACGAGCCACGGCATTACGACCTCCTGGGCGAGGTCGATGACATCGTTGCGCTCAGTGATCGCGTCTACAGCCTGACCCTGTTGGGTCCCAATGGTTTCAGGCGCGAATTCAGTGGAGCGACAGACAGTGCGGCAGCCTCGCTCGACGTCTCGACAACCATCGACGCAGGGTCGCGCGCGCTTGTACTGACCGCGAACAATTCCGGAAGTCGTGCACTCTCCGTCGACGTCGACGGGGACCGACGGAAGCTCGCTGCCGGCGCACGCGGCCGGTGGGCGGTGGCGTCGGTGGACGGCTGGTATCAGGCCACCGTGACGGTCGACGAAGATCTTGAATTCAATCGCGTGCTCGTCGGACACATCGAAAACGGGCGTACCAGCGTAAGCCAACCGACGTGAATCGACACCGAGTGATCAAGACCAGACCTGAATCCCCAGTCGGACAAGTCAATCCATCCACACATCCAGGAGGAGTTTCCGT
>NZ_JASDCV010000026.1:0-83195 GCF_030407755.1 Rhodococcus sp. APC 3903 | reverse complement strand
ACACCACATCCGACAACAGAACACTCATTGAATCCCCCGATCCCCTCCCCAAATCATACTCGAACATGCGTTCGAGTCAAGAGGTGCTTTCGGGCTCGCTCTAGGATCGCTGGATGTTCACGTTGACTACGGAACGCCTTGTTCTTCGAGATTTCACTGTCGCGGATGAAGATGCCGTCCATCAGTACGCGTCCGACCCTGCCGTCTGTAGATATGTTGATTGGGGGCCGAACACCCCTGCGATGACCAGGGCATTCCTGGCTGACACGGCACTCGAAGCTGCGCTCGTCGAACGTCGCACGTTCACCCTGGCCATCACGTCGAAGGCTGATGGAACGGTCATCGGTTCGGTAGCTGTGTGGGAAGTGTCCGCCGCGCACCGGCGGGCGGAACTCGGTTTTGTCGTGAACCCGAAGTCCCAAGGACGAGGTTATGCATCCGAGGCAGGGAGTGCGGTCCTGGGACTCGCCTTCGCTCGCCTTGGAGCACAGCGGGTGCAGGCAACGTGTCGTCCGGAGAACTCGGCGTCGGCGTCGGTGCTCACCAAAATCGGAATGGTGGAGGAGGGGCGGATGAGGGCACACATGGTGATCCGGGGGACCGCGGTGGATTCACTGCTTTTTGCTGCAACACGATCTGCCGCCGTACAGCCATAGACCGCGTCAGCACACTTTCGTGACCTTCCCGGGCCCTGGTGCGATACTCGAACCATGTTCGAGGATGCCTTGCTCATCGACGCGGCCGGCCGGCCCACTATGCAGCATCACCAGGCCTTTTCTCGGGACTGGGACCGCATCAAGGAATGGTCCGACAACATCTACATGCCGTATACGGTCACGCCGATCGGAAGTCGGTTGAAGCCGGCTTCGGACATGTACTCGGCGGCGGTGGGCAAGATCGACGTCACCCGATTCTGCTACGGCATTCCGGTCTCTGTCGGTGAATGTTCTCCTGAGGCCGGAAACATTCTGGTTCTGACGACGATCAGAGGCAACGGCCGACATGCCCTTGGCCGGGGAGCTGCGGCAAATACTGCCGTGGGGGAGACCTTTGTCGCGGACTGTAGTCGGACCGACTATTTCGTCGAATTCGACGAGGATCATCTGCAGCTGAATCTCACTGTGCCGCATCAGCTTGTCGCCGACCACGCCCGGCAGTGGTACGGGGCGGTTCCCGACGATCGTCTGTGGCGGCACAAGTGCACCATCGGCGGGCGGGGTTCGAGTTGGCTGGCATTGATGGACTATGTCGTTCGCGCAATTGCAGAGTCACCTGACGCGATGTCGGGTGAAAGGCTGGGCGCCAGAGTTCAAGAACTCATCACGGCTCAGCTTCTCGACGAGTGGGCGACGCAGGCCGGGTTGCAACTCGGTGTCGACGTCGCCTCCGCCGAACCGGCCTATGTGCGATCGGCGGAGGAGTACATCGACACGTTTGCGCGCTCGGTGCCGACGGCGTCCGAGATCGCCGCTGCGGTGGGTGTCAGCGTCCGGGCGCTCACTGCGGGATTTCGACGGTACCGAGACACCACGCCGGGGCAACGATTGCGCGCGCGTCGGCTGGAGGGGGTGCGCAGCGAACTGTTGCGTTCCGATGGGAGAACCGTCTCCGAAATCGCCAACGCCTGGGGCTACGTCAATCTGGGCATGTTTGCGGCCGCCTACCGGAAACGGTTCGGAGAGTTGCCTTCCGAGACTCGGAACCCACTCTGAGGACAGTTGTTTGAACGGTCATGACGATCGGTTTACGCACTCGATGAACTGCGATGATCCGTTGTTTCGTGTCGGAGCGTTCTGCAAGGATTGAAATCGAACGTGACAGCAATCCCACGAGCTAGGAGTACGTCATGGCAACTCGACTCAATCCGTACATCAGTTTCAACGGTAACGCGCGTGAAGCGTTGGAGTTCTACAAAGGCATTTTCGGTGGCACGCTGGCGCTGAGCACGTTCGGTGAATTCGGCAATCCCGGCGAAGGCGGGGACAAGATCATGCACGGAATGCTCGAAACCGATCAGGGATACACCCTGATGGGTGCCGACACTCCGCCCGGCATGCCGTACAACCCCGGCGACAACATCACGGTGAGCCTCAGCGGCGACGACGGCGATGTGCTGCGCGGGTACTGGGAGCAACTGTCGGGAACGGGTACGGTCAGCGTTCCGCTCGAGAAGCAGATGTGGGGCGACGAATTCGGCGCCTGTACAGACAAATTCGGCATTTCCTGGCTGGTGAATATCGGAGCGCCCCAGAGCTGACTCCAGACTCTGCCCGGTTCTGCCGAAACGAGACAGTTTTCCTGCCGTTTCGAGGCAGAGCCAGGTGTGTGATCGCCGTTACATTCTGTTCGACAAGACAAGTTGCAAGTCGGATGGAGAAATGCAGTGACGATCGAAGATATTGCGCGGAAGCCCCTTTCGAAGCAGCGCCTCGACGACGTGCTGGCGCGAGCAACTCAGGGGGCTGATCGCGTCCCGGGTGTGGTCGCGATGATCACGGATCGAGAAGGCAACATCTACGAGGGTGCTGCGGGTGAGCGGACTCTCGGTTCCGGCGTTCCGATGACCTTCGATACAACCTTTGCGCTCTTCTCCACCACCAAGGCGATCACCGGTACCGCTGTCTTGCAATGTGTGGAGGAGGGGTTGCTCGATCTCGATGCACCTGCAGCGACCTATGTTCCCGACATCGGTGAGCTGAAGGTCCTGGACGGTTTCGACGCCGGTGGAAACCCCGTTCTTCGGGAACCCAAGCGCGACATCACCACTCGCATGCTGCTCCTTCACACTGCAGGGTTCGGCTACGACTTCTTCAACGAGTCGTACAACCGGCTCTCGCAGGAACATGGGCAGCCCAGCGTGATCACGTGTAGCAAAGCGGCGCTCACGACACCGCTGCTCTTCGACCCGGGTGAGAATTGGGAGTACGGCACCAACATCGACTGGGCCGGACAGGTCGTCGAGTCGATTAGAGGTCAGCGACTCGGCGATGTCATGCGTGAGCGCATCTTCGAACCTCTCGAGATGGCCGATACGGCATTCACGATGAGCCCGTCGATGAAGGATCGACTTGCGCCGATCCATCAGCGTGATAGCGACGGAAGCCTCACTCCGCTCATCGGATTCGAGCTCCCGGCCGAACCCGAGGTGCACATGGGTGGTCACGGTTTGCACGGCACTGTCGGCGACTACATGAAGTTCATTCGTATGTGGCTCAACGACGGCGCGGGCACTTCGGGTCGCGTATTGTCGCCGGAGACGGTAGCTGCAGCCGTTCAGAACGGGCTCGAAGGCCAGCACGTGGGGTTGTTGCCCGGAGTTCTCCCGACGCTGTCCAACGATGCGGAATTCTTCCCCGGTGTACCCAAGGGATGGGCATACTCCTTCATGACAAATGAAGAGGTGGCACCCACCGGTAGGCCGGCCGGATCGCTGGCTTGGGCGGGTCTTGCCAACCTCTATTACTGGATCGACCGGCAGACCGGCGTCGGCGGGTTCTGGGCAACGCAGATTCTGCCGTTCGCGGACGCTGGATCCATCAACGGATACCTGGAATTCGAGACCGCCGTTTACCAGTGATCGGCTGGATTCCCGCTGTCCGGGATCGACTGTTTCTTTCGGGCGGGTTCGGAGTACGCATGCAGTACAGCGCACGCTTGCATACGACGAACTAGGAGACGGCATGAACAGCCTCGAAGGCAGCTTCGAAGGAAAAGTTGCACTGATCACCGGCGCCGCACGCGGTCAGGGGCGCGCCCACGCTGTTGCATTCGCGGAGCGTGGCGCGGACATCGTGATCTGCGACCGGTGCGAGAACAGTGATGTCGTCGCCTACCCCCTCGCAAACGAGGAGGATCTGAAGGAAACTGTTCGTTTGGTGGAAGCCACCGGTCGTCGGTGCATTGCCGTCAAGGCAGACACTGCTGATCGCGACGCAATGGACGCGCTCGTTGCCCGCGCTGAAGCCGAGTTCGGCCGTGTCGACATCGCCGTCGCGAATGCCGGTGTGTCCGTGCCCGCTCCGATCACGTCGATGACGTCGGCACAGTGGAACGAAGTCATCTCGTCGAACCTGACTGGTGTGTTCAACACCGTTGCGGCCGTGTCAGGTGGAATGGCGGAACGTGGTTACGGTCGCATCATCACGATTTCCTCGATGATGGGTCGATCCGGTGGCACCCAGATGGCGGCGTACGGCGCCTCCAAATGGGGCGTCATCGGTTTGACGAAGAGTGTGTCGCTCGAACTGGCCAACTCGGGTGTGACCGTGAATGCTATTGCGCCGGGGAATATCTCGACGCCGATGATTCACAACGACATGATGTACGCAATGATGCGGCCTGACCTCGAATCGCCGACGGCAGACGACGTCGAACCCGTGTACGCGACTCTGCATGCGCAGCCGGTCGGTTGGCTGGATCCCTTCGAGATCACGCGAGTAGTCCTGTTCCTCGCCGCCGACGCGAGTGCCCACATGAGTGGCATCGTGGTTCCTGTCGACGCCGGAGTAGCCGCTCGCTCGAACGCTTGACGGACAAGACTGTTCGCGCGAAAGCGCGGACCGGGTGGGTCGTCGGCGTCCTGAGTCTGAGCGGTGTGGTGGTCGCGCTGCAACAGACCTTGGTGGTGCCGGTCCTGCCTGCGTTCGCGACGGCATCGGGAGTATCGTCGTCCACCGCTTCCTGGCTGGTGACCTCGACGTTGCTGACCGGTGCCGTCGCAACCCCTCTCATCGGCAGACTCGCCGACATGTTCGGCAAGCGCGCGATGATGCTCGTCTGTCTTGCCGTGATGATCGTCGGCTGCATGGTTGCTGCGCTCAGCCAGAGTTTCTGGTTACTGATCCTCGGGCGCTCGTTGCAGGGGTTCGCGACGGCACTTCTGCCCGTCGGAATCAGTATCATGCGCGATGTCCTTCCTCCGGAAAAGCTCAGTGGTGCAGTAGCTCTCATGAGTGCGACGTTGGGGATCGGTGGCATGTTCGGTATGCCGATGGCTGGGGTGATCTCGGCGCACTGGGGACTACCCGCGCTTTTCTGGGTCACCGGTGGATTTGGGGTAGTACTGATAGTCGTCTTGCCGCTGGTGGTGCCGGAATCGGCGGTGAAGAGTCGCGGACGCTTCGACTTTCTGGGGGCCACGGTCCTCACACTCGCTATGACTGCACTGCTGCTGGCCGTTTCGAAAGGAACCGAATGGGGCTGGGCAAGCCCCGAGGTTCTGGTTCTGATCGCGTCCGGCGTGGTCTTGCTCTGTGGATGGATTCCGTGGGAACTGCACACGCCGGCACCGCTGGTCGATCTGCGGACTTCCCTTCGCGCTCCGATTCTGGTTTCGAACGTCTGCGCAGTATTACTCGGTTTTGCCATGTTCATCAGCGCGTTGGCGGCAACGCAGGAACTTCAGTTGCCCCTGGCGTCGGCGGACGGTCTCGGACTCTCGGCTGCCGAAGCCGGACTGGCGATGATGCCGGGCGGAGTCCTGATGATCGGATTGGCGCCGGTGTCGTCGAAAGTGACGAGGCGATGGGGAGCGAAGGCTACGTTGGCGTCGGGTGCGATCGTCATTGCAATCGGATATGTCTTGCGTGTGCTGTTGGCGCCGACGTTGGTCAATATCGTGATCGGCGCTGCCGTGGTATCGGCCGGTGTGGCATTTTCCCTGGCAGCCATGCCGACTCTGATCACCGAATCTGCGCCGATCCATCAGACTGCCTCGGCCAACGGATTCAACAGCCTGCTCCGTTCGGTCGGTACCTCCACCGGAAGCGCCGTTGCGGCAGCGGTATTGGCCAGTTCAACGGTGGTGATCGGTGCGAGCGCTGTGCCGACCCTGCATTCGTTCGCGGTTTTGTACTGGATCGGAGCGGGCGTATCAGCACTGGCCGCCGCGGTGACGTTGGCAGTGAAGGTGGAGCGGACGGGGGCGGTATCGCTGCCCGAGTTACCAATTGCAGCCGAAACCGATGGCGCAACGAAGATCGGGTGAGTTGTCGGACTCACCCGATCTTCGTCACCGTTATCTCCGACTGGAATCAACCAGGTACTCAAGATTCTGGTTGTACGGGGTGGCCGTTACCGCAGCGTGCGAACTCACCCGGGACACCTCGGTAGTGCCGCGAACGACAGAAGCCTTGATGGAACCTACTTTCAACGGGGCGATGCAGCTGCTCATCCCGGCCGGGGCATTGCAGGTGGTTGTCGTGGTTCCCACCGTCACTTTGACGACTGCGGGAGCGGTCAAGAAGGTGAGAACCTCGACGGTGTCGCGAGCGGGGGATGACCATTGGCGCAGTGACATCGGGGGTGTCGAAGGGTTGGCAGGCACTGCGGATACTTTCTGCGTTCGATAACTCAAATAGGCAGTATCGCGGACGATCGTCGGCATTACCCCTGACCGGAACCAGTACAGACCGTAGGCGTTGATGTCCAGCAGGGAGCGTCCGTGCCCGGCGCTGGGAGCGAAGGAAGTCCCCTCGCTGTAATCGTTCCAGGTTGTCAGTTGGACCCATTCGCTGCCTGAATCGAGCGCGATCTGCCAGGTATTGCGAAGATTCTGTGTGTTTTCCGCTTCGTCGTAGATGGCCTGGTTCGGTCTGACGTCTTGGAAGGAGACCGATTGCATCCAGATCTTTCCCAACGCATGAGCCGCGGCAGCCAAATCAAGCGGAGTATTTGGGCTGTTGACCACTGGGTTTCCCGCCGGATTCCGGTTTCCCCAACTCGACATGCCATAGCTGATGGAGGCAAACGCATTGCGGTTTGCCGCTGCGTCTAAAAACACCGGAACTAATGCGACATTTATCCCATAGGACTGACTCATCAGGGTGATGAACTGCGACCACCATGTTGGACTTTTGGCTTCTGCAAGAAATGGGGAAATAACGAGGCGTCCGTCCGCAAGTTTGAATACGGACGGTTTTGTCGCATATGGTGCCATTTCTGCGGCGAGCTCTGCAGGCGTCATGTTATTGAAAGAAGCGCTCATATCGGGCGTGAGCATTACTTTGAAATTCGGATCTACTGTGGCTGCGGCTTGCATGAGCGCGCCGGGAATGATTGAACCCCACCAACTGGTGTCCGTTGCCTTGGCCATGATGTCGACAGAGAACCCGTCGAGCCCAGCAGCGACCGCCTGACGAACTTCAGTTTCGAGATCTCTCTGACGCCACTGGGGATCTGTGATCGGAGGGCGTGAAGCAGGCCGATCGCGGATGAATCCAGCTGAGTTGACGTGTGCATTGTTCTCTCCATGCACTGTCATGTACTGAGTTGTGTAGAAGTCGCTGTTCGGGGTCGCGTTGTCGATAGATACGGGGTACGGCGGAAAATAATGTCCGAATACCTTCCGTCCGTTCAGCGTTGCCCGGTCCGGAATGTCGAAGGGGAGAGCAGCAGATTCCGGATTGGCAGAAAGAGCAGTGGGAGCAAACGTAGGTGATTCTGTGTGCCCTTGCCCCTGATAGGAATAGGCAAATGTGAGCGATAGTGCGATTGCCGTCGAGAGGCACATGAGACGGATTGTTTTCGGTAGGATTGCGTACCGTCGCATAGGGATGAAACGCATGGGAGTTATCCTCCAGGTCAGATTCTTCGGCTGTAGAGAAATTTGTTTGGAGTGCATTCTGAGGCACGAACTTTGCGACGCTAACATGAATTGAAATCCGGGGCACTCTCGTCCACTTGAATACGCGAGCGAGCCGAATCGTGAGGAGTCACGACGGTTGGGTCCTGTCGGGGCCCGTTTGCAGGACTGCTGCGTGAAATCCTGGAATGTGTCGGCCTCCTGGGTCACACTGGGGAACGGACTACCGACGGATTACCGATGCGGGAGGGCTCATGACCGAAGCGATTGTGGCCGAGGGGCTGGTCAAGAAGTACGGCGACGTCACGGCATTGGACGGCATCGACCTGGAAGTGCGCGAGGGTTCGGTGATGGCCCTGTTGGGCCCCAACGGCGCCGGAAAAACCACTGCGGTAAGGATATTCACGACGCTGCTCATTCCGGACGGTGGACGCGCCAAGGTTGCCGGGCTGGACGTGGTCGAGGATGCGCGGGCGTTGCGGTCCAAGATCGGTGCTTCGGGTCAGTATGCCGCGGTCGACGAGTACCTGACGGGCTATGAGAACTTGGACATGGTCGGGAGGCTGTATCACCTCGGCGCCCGAAGCAGTAAGGCACGAGCGCGTGAATTGCTCGAGCAGTTCGATCTCGTCGAGGCTGGCGATCGGCCGGTCAAGGGCTATTCCGGCGGAATGCGCCGCCGTCTCGATCTGGCCGGCGCATTGGTTGCTCGGCCGCAGGTGTTGTTTCTGGACGAGCCGACCACCGGCCTCGATCCTCGTGCGCGACTCGGTCTCTGGGATGTCATCGAAGGGCTGGTGGCGCAGGGGACAACACTGTTGCTCACGACGCAATACATGGAGGAAGCCGAGAGGTTGGCCGACCAGATCGCCGTCATCGACCGCGGCTCGGTCATCGCGCGCGGTACTGCAGATCAGCTGAAGGCGCGGGTCGGGGGTGAGCGCATCGAACTGAGTGTGCACGAGGTCGAACATCTCGACATCGTCCGAGAAGAATTGCGCTCGCTTGCCGTGGGGGACATTCAGGTTCAAGAGAATGTCCGTCGCGTCACCGTTCCTGTCGACGACGGTACCGATGCGTTGGTCGCAGCGCTGAATCTCCTGTCGGCACGAGGCATTCGGGTGTTCGACGTCGGTCTGCGCCGGCCCACTCTCGACGATGTCTTTCTCACACTGACCGGGCACCAGGCTGAACTGGAGGATCAGAAATGACCGTGCAGATGGCGCTCGAAGACGGTTTGACCATCGCCAGGCGAAACTTGATCAAGATCAAGCGCGTTCCGGATCTGCTGGTGTTCACCACTTTGTCGCCGATCATGTTCGTGCTCTTGTTCGCATACGTGTTCGGCAGCGCGATCTCCGTCCCGGGCACGTCGTATCGAGAGTTCCTGATCGCCGGAATCTTCACGCAGACGGTCATATTCGGTGCTACCTGGACTGGTTTGGGGATGGTCGAAGACATTCAGAAAGGAATCATCGACAGATTTCGATCGCTGCCCATGGCTCCGTCTGCCGTGCTGACCGGCCGAACATCGAGTGACGTGTTGATCAACGTCATCAGCTTGGTGGTCATGTCGTTGACCGGTCTTCTGGTGGGGTGGCGCATCCATTCCAGCTTCCTCGAAGCGGTGGCCGGTTATGCGCTGCTTCTGTTCTTCGCGTACGCATTGTCATGGGTCATGGCTGTTGTCGGGCTTTGGATCCGCACGCCGGAGGTGTTCAACAACGCGAGTTTCATCGTCATCTTTCCGCTGTCGTTCATCGCGAACACTTTTGTCGAGACCACCAATCTTCCCGGCCCGCTCAAAGTGATCGCCGAGTGGAATCCTGTGTCGGCGGTGACTCAGGCGGTGCGTGAACTGTTCGGCAATACCAATCCTGCGATGACGGTTCCGGATGCGTGGCCACTGCAGAATCCGGTCATCGCGTCGTTGTTGTGGACTTTCGGTTTGCTGATCGTCTTCGTGCCGTTCGCTATTCGTCGGTATCAGAAGGCAGTCAGCCGCTGACCTGGTGATTCCGGCCGGTAGGGTGGGTATGTGCCGGAGCCCGAACGCATCGACAAACGCAGCCTGAGATACGCCGGGCGGCGTGAGGAGTTGCTCGACGCGCTGACCCGCTATGTCATCGACAACGGTGTCGGGGAACTGACGGTGAGGCAGCTCGCCAAGGCCGTAGGTGTGTCGCATGCGTCGTTGCTCAACCATTTCGAGAGCAAGGAGAACCTGCTCTCCGAGGTCATCGAGAACATGCGTGGTGAGTCCATTCCGATTGCGGTTCCGATGAAACCGGGGGTCGATCCGGCGGCAGTGCTGACCGCGTGGTGGACCGAACGTACGACGCCGGAGGTCCTGCCGCGGTTCCGAGTGATGGTCGAGATTTACGCCCTCGCGCTCGGCGACCGCGAACGCTACGGACGGTTCCTGGACCGTTTTGTAGGCGATTGGATCGAGGCACTGGAAGCCGGTCTACGACAAGCGGGTTGCCCCGAGGACGATGTTGCCTCTGTCGCTACTCTGTTGCTCTCGCAAATGCGGGGTCTGTCGATGGATCTTCTGGCCACTGGGGACCGGGCCCGCGTCGATCGTGCGTTCGGGCTTTTTGTCGACGGCTTTGCCGCCCGCGCTCGGGAGTGGTCCACGCCAGGATCCGATCGCATTCAACACTGACCGATCACCACGGTCGACGCGGTCTCACTGTAGGTTGCCACTCGAGTGAGAAAACCTCCCCGAGTGAATGTTTCAACAGTCATTTCGACCTGCTCCGTACTCGTCTCGACGAGAAGACAGCCACCCGGTCGTAGCCACGGCGCAGCGTCCGCGATGATGCGTCGCTGCAGGTCCAGTCCGTCGGTGCCGCCGTCCAACGAGACCAGCGGTTCGTGAAGACGGGCTTCGGGCGGCATCAGCCTGATCGAATCGGTGGGGACATAAGGTGCATTGGCAACGACGACATCCACGCGACCGAGTAATTCCGTTGGTAGTGGTTCGAAGAGATCGCCTTCGAGTACGCGCTCGGGCGGTGTGATGTTTCGGCGAGCGCACCGCACCGCGGCTGGTTCCACATCTACCGCGTACAAATCGACGGCATCGAGCGTCGACTGCAGGACGGTACCGACAGCTCCTGAGCCACAACACATGTCGACGACGACGCTTCCCGAGACGACGAGTGAGCGGGCCTGCCGGGCGAGGAACTCGGTGCGCCGGCGTGGGACGAAGACTCCAGAGTCGATGTGAATACGCAAGCCGCAGAACTCGACCCATCCGAGGACAGGTTCGAGTGGTTCGCCGGCAACTCGTCGGTCGACCATCGCGTCGAGTTCATCGAGAGAGCGTGCGGTGTGAAGAAGTAGGCGAGCCTCGTCTTCGGCGAATACGCAACCTGCTGCTCGGAGAATCGCGGCCACCGACTTCTGCTGCGAAGCAGGGAAGGTCGGGAGATCAGGTGCTGACATGAGAGAGCCTTTCGGCCTCCTGATCTCGCTGGGACCTGCACGTATCGAACACCGCCACCCTACCCGAGCAGGCGTGTCACGACGGTAGATGCGGAATGGAAATCTAGGTTGACCAATTGGTAAGGCTGTTCTATGGTCTGAACTCGATCGGCTGATGTGGGGCCGATCACCACAGATGCACCGTCACCGCAATCGTAGGAGAAGTACGTGAGTAAGCGACTGGGTAGGACGCTCGTCGGGCTGAGTGCGAGTGCTTTGGTGGCGTTGACAGTTGCGGCGCCGGCCGGAGCGGAACCGAATGATGCTCCGGGTGCTGTCGTGAGTCGGGAGTTACTCGGTCCCGACCGGGTGATCCCGGGTGCCGTGAGCGCAACAAAGGTGACGTACTGGTCGACGGGCCCGAAGGACGCGCCGATGACGAGCACCGGTGTGGTGTATCGCCCAGAGGGAGCTCCGCCCGAGGGTGGTTGGCCGGTCATCTCCTATGCGCACGGAACGGTGGGTGTGGCGGATCAGTGTGCGCCGAGCAGCAGTGTTCCGCTCGAACGGACCGCGACGCATCTGGGTCACTGGCTGGAGCAGGGATACGCGGTGGTGACGACCGACTACGTGGGGCTCGGAACACCTGGTGTTCACCCGTATCTCGACGGTCGTTCCGCTGCACACAGCGTTGTGGACATGGTGCGCGCCGCTCGTGCGGTCGACGACGACCTGTCGAGCGAATGGGTTGCGATGGGACAGTCGCAGGGCGGGCAGGCGACTATGTTCACCGCTTCGCTTGCCACTGATTACGCGCCGGAGCTGGACTACCGCGGCGCTGTCGCCACTGGTGTCCCCTCGAACATCGAAAATCTTCTACCGCTCGGTGGTCCGGCTTTCCCGGCGCTTCCGCTCAAGGGTACGACGGTCTACATCGCGAACGTTCTTGACGGACTGCGTGCTTCGCGGCCGGACATCGACATCGACTCGTATCTGACCCCGCTCGGCAAGACCATCCTCGACGACGTCGAGAACAACATGTGCTACACCGAGGCGCGCACGAAGTACGGAACCGTCACACTCGGGCAGGTGCTGACGAAGTCGCTGGACAATCCAGTATTCATGGAGGCTGCGCGTGAACTGCTCACTGTGCCGACCGCAGGATACGACCGCCCGTTCTTCATCGGTCAGGGGTTGTCGGACATCGATGTTCCGGCACCGCTGACACTGAAGTTCGCGGCTGACCTCGCTGCCAACGGTGTGGACTTTGCATTCCATACCTATCCCACTGATCATCTGGGGACCGTCCCGGCTTCGGTTCCAGACAGCACTCCCTTTGTCGCGGCGCTGTTCTCTGGTCGACAACCTTGTACCGGAAGCCTCTGCTGACCAAGGTTTTTCAGAGGACCCCCACTCCGTGAAGGTGGATGTCGATCGGGATCCGAAGTTGCCGAACGGTTTCGCTGGAGTGAGGGTCCCGGCTACGTGATCCCAGGCAATAGTCGAAGATCAAGCCCTCCAGTAGGCTCAGGAAATTTGCGGCAGAGACATCAGGGTCGTCAACGCCAACGGTTTCGAAGACGGGTCTTGCCTTCTCCAACGAAAACAGACTGCCTTCGAGGAGTTGGTGCAATGCCGAATCGCGGGGAGTTTCCAGGAGCAGTGCATAGCGCGCGATCAATTCGTGTCTGCGGTGCGAGAGAAGATCGTCGAGATACTCGGCCGTCAGGGCAGCAGGATCGCTGGGCCTCTCGCGGAGTTCGTCGAAAGTCGAACGTGACCGGTGCACGATGTGCAATGCGGTTGCTTCGAGAAGTGCCTCGCGAGTGCGGAAATAGTACGACGTCGAACCGGCAGGAAGTTCCAGGGACTGATCAATCGCCCGGTGGGTGAGTGCACGCGGGCCCTGCTCGGCGATGATCGTGACGGCGGACGCCGCAATGAGGGCTCTGCGATCGGGCTTCATGTCGTTCCTTGCTGTCGATGTTGCATGCTGCCGGAGTTGCATGCTGCAGATGGCGCGTCGTGAGGGTCACATTGACTCGATTTGCCTTCGGTCACTAGCCTCGACTCTACAGATGTAGAGGAGCCTCATGTTACTGGACGAAGAGCAGTTGGCGGCACGTGAAGCTCTCGATGCCCTGCGAGCCCGGATATCCGACGGTGAGGTCGGCGGAGGGATCTACCTCTGGGGTAGCGTCGGCCGCGGTAAGACGATGCTCATGGACGAGTTCTACGAGAGCATCCGAGTCGGCAAGCGGCGCATTCACTTTCATCGGTTCTTTGCAGATCTGCACTCTCGGGCGCACGAACTCGGGTCGATGGGCGCGGCACTGGGCCACGTCGTCGACGGAATCCGCGTGCTCTGTTTCGACGAGTTCCACATCGACGACGTCGCCGACGCCATGTTCATGGCAAGGGTTCTCGACACAATCGTCGCGAAAGGTGTGACTGTTGTTGTCACGTCCAATGTCCCGCCGACCGATCTTCTTCCGAATCCGCTTTTTCACGAGCAGTTCGTTCCGTCGATCGAGTTGATCGAGCGGACTCTCGAGGTGATCGAATTGGGTGGCTCCGTCGACTATCGGACGGCGGGTCAGCCAGGTGCCGGGGACTACCGTTTTGCGACAGGGGAATTCCTCGTCGGCTCGGGAATCACGTGGCCTTCGGGCGAAAGTGTCGAATTGGCGATAGGCACGCGCACATTGGAGTGCTCGGCGATTCGAGACGGTGTTGTCTGGTTCGACTTCGAGGTGCTGTGCGCTGGTTCGACCTCGGCTGCCGACTATCTCGAGCTCGCCTCCCGCTTCGACGACTGGGTGATCTTCGGAGTACCGGTGCTCGCCGAAGCTTCGGAATTTGCCCTTCGCCGTTTCGGAAATGTCGTCGATGTTCTCTACGACGTCGATGCGCGACTGACGGTGTATGCCGCTGCCGGTGTGGAGGTAGTAGCAGGCAGCCTCCGGGACGTGCCCGGATTGGCGCGCCTCTACAGTCGTCTGTCGTTACTGGCGAGAACGGCGATGGACAGCGTCAGTTGAGGAGTAGCGTCAATTCCAGGTGAGGCCGCCGGTCGCGGCGCTGGGCGTGAGCCCGAACATACTGTGGCAGATACGGTTGAGATGGGCGCTGTCGGTGAAACCGGCCTCGTGTGCACTGGTTGTCAGAGTTGCGCCACTGCTCATCACTTCCATGGCACATCGTAACCGTAACCAGCGGATGTAGGTCGAAAAGCTCATCTGCAGTTGATCGTTGAAGATTCTTCCCAGCCGTCCGGGCGAGATGGAGACCAGGGCGGCGATGTCCGTCAGTGTGACCTGCCCCGAGATTCTCTCGGGAAGTAGCGTCAGGGCATGCTCGAGGGCCGGGTGAAGAACGCCTAAGTTCGACGCCTTTTCGTGTTCGGATAGTGAATCGATCAGCCTCGCTGCGTATTCCAGATCCGAATCAGCGCCGCGGTCCGTCATCGCTACTGCGGTCTGCCCACGGTCAGACCAGTCGGCCACACCACCGCGGCCCGGCTCCGGTGGCCTGATGCGCAGACCCATCCCGGTGGTGGAGTCAACGTAGATCGCCCGTCCCCACGCACCCTCGGAGGCGGACAACGCGTGGACCGCCCCGGATGGAATGACCACGGACCGCACGACTTCACTGTGGCCGTCCCCGTCCGTGACCGTGACGTCCCCGTCGTCGATGATCATGATCTGAACAGCGGCGTGCGAATGCATGTGCGCGGATCCCACTGCGCCGGTGAACATGAGAATTCCGGGCTGCATGTGGACGGCGCCGGACCAGGTCATGTCGGAAATCATAGTGACGACCCTGACAGAGCTCGGGGTCCGGTCATCCTCCGGTAGGACCGAGCTCAGTCCGAAGATCGTGCGCTGGGCCGATGTGTTCGCGAAGGGTTCACGAGAAGGTGGAATCATGAACAACGCACAAGCACCCGCAGTCCTGTCGGTCCACGCGCTGGGCAAGTCGTACGGCGACGTTCCGGTGCTCCGAGGTGTATCGCTGGAAGTGCGCGCCGGCACTGCCACGGCCATCATGGGTCCTTCAGGATCGGGGAAGTCGACACTGCTGCATTGCATGTCAGGAATCGTCAAGCCCGACTCGGGAGCAATCTTGCTGAGCGGCCGGCATATCGAGAACCTCGGTGAGAACGACCGCAGCCGGCTCCGACGGGAGTCGTACGGGTTCGTTTTTCAATCGGGCCAACTGTTGCCGGAGCTTCCGGCGATCGAGAATGTCGCGCTGCCTCTCGTACTCAACGGGTTGCCCATCGCAGAAGCCAAGCGGACGGCGCACGGCTTCTTCGCGCCCTTGGGGCTGGATGGGCTGCAGGATCGTCGCCCGGGTCAGATGTCGGGTGGGCAGTCGCAACGTGTCGCGATTGCGCGAGCGTTGGTGACCAAACCCGCCGTTCTCTTCGCGGACGAGCCGACCGGTGCCCTCGACGCGCAGACGAGTTGGGAAGTGATGAGGGTGTTGCGTGATTCGGCTCAACAGATCGGTTCTGCGTTGGTCGTCGTCACTCACGATGCCGAAGTCGCTCGGTGGTGTGATCGCACGATGATGATGCAGGCCGGTTCGCTCGTCGGGACACAGGTGGCGGCATGAAGGCCACAGCGCGCGTTGCATTGATGACGGTGCGCGGTGAAGGGCGAAAGGCCTTGAGTACCTTCGCGCTCCCAGTGTCCGCATTTGCCGCCTCGACGACGTTGTTGCTGACGGTGCTCGGCGGCTACGGTGCATTCGCGGGCAGATCGAGCGAACCCGAAGCCGAGGCGTACCTAGCACTCGCAGGGGTTGCTTCGGTGTTGATGATCGTTCCAGCCATCACTCTCGGTCTGGCGGCGGCCCGCTTGGGCGCCCGTCGTCGCGACGAACGACTTGCCTCGCTGCGACTCATCGGATCCACCCCTCGCCAGATCGTTGCGCTGTGCGCTGCGGAATCGGGTATCCAGGGCTTGGCCGGTGCGTTGATCGGTGTGGTGGGATACCTCCTCGCGTTGCCGCTCGTAGCTCTCTTGAGATTTCAAGGTCGGACATTCGAGTGGAGTGAGCTTTGGGTAGGCGCACTTCCGCTGGTGGGCATCGTATTCGGAATGACCATCCTGGCTGCTTTGACGTCGATGCTCGGGATGCGCCAGGTGTTCGTGAGCCCGTTGGGCGTCACGGCGGGCAATCCCAGCGCCGCACCGAAGATGATCTTCGCTGTGGCTGGGGTGGGGGTTCTTGTGGGATGGAGTGCATTCGGGGGCTCCGCGGCAAGCATCGCGGCAATCCTGGTGGGCCTTGGTCTCTGCTTCGGCGTTGTTGCGTTGGTCGGTCCGTTCGTCATTTCGCTGCTTGGACGGATCATGCTCAAATGCGCCAAAGACGGTGCTTCACTGATTGCGGCGCGTCGGGTCCTGGATAATCCGAAGGCTGTGTGGCGCACGGTCAGCGGTGTGACGATGGCCAGCTTCGTTGCCGCAGGCACATCTCTCCTCGCCGCGATAGGCAACGGGGAGGGACAGGATTTGGAACCAGGGCAGGAGTTCCTGTTCGCGGACATGAGAACCGGGGTGTTGTTCACTCTCGGAGCAACATTCACGTTGGCGGCCATCTCGTCTGCGCTCACCCAGGTATCCGGGATCCTCGACAACCGTGAGCTGTATCGGAGTCTCACTTTGGCCGGCACACCTGTCGAGGTGATGGACAGCGCCCGCATGAGGCACGTTCGCACTCCCGTGGTGGTGATGGCACTGGCCGGCGCCGGCGCTGCACTGCTGTTCCTCTTCCCGCTGGCAGGGGCAGCCGTATTGACCACTCCGATGGCGCTGGTTCAGTTGGGCGTCACCCTGGCTGTGGGGATCGCGTTGGTGTTGGCCAGTGCGTTTGCAGCCAAGCCCGTCATGCGACGGGTACTCGCGGGCTGAATCTCCACCGATCGTCCGTCAGTTCTGTTTCCGGAACGGTTCGGCCAACTGGCCGAGGTAGTCGTCCGGGTAGTCGGGTTTGGCCGCCATTCCGAGATCGTCACTGCTGAAGCGCTTTTCCGGATCGAAAGAATAAGTGCGGAAAAGGTGATCCCAGATCAGAGTGAACAAACCGAAATTGACGTCACCGATTCCCGCCCACTTCAGGTGATGGAATCGGTGGCCGGCGGTGAGGGCGAGTATCGGACGCAGGGGGCCGATGCGGTAATCGGCATTCGAATGCTGAAGCAGGAGTTGGACAGCGACACAAACCGCGAGCGCCGAGGCAACCGGGACGGGCATCCCGAGGAGGATCAGTGGCAGGACGCCACCGGCGGTTTCGAAAGTCTGATGCACGGGGTGCTTCATCAGTCCGTTCATACCGTAGAACCGTTCGAGGCTGTGATGAACCGCGTGGAAACGCCACAACCATCCAACCTTGTGGCTGATCAAATGCACCACGGTGATGCCGAAATCGGCAACCAACACTGCGAAGACGACCTGAAGGACAAACGGAAGACCGCTCGGCCACAGCCCGTCGAACGGAATCACCGCGGCCATCAACGGGATTACCGCGACGCTGACCAAGATGAGGGATTCGTTGACAAACGCATGGACAGCGTCGCGAAACCTGTCCGGTCCCGGGGCATTCCACGAAGATTCGTAGGGAAGCGCCCGTTCGGCCGCGAAAGAGCAGGCCACTGCGAAGAGAATCAATGCCACCAGTGACCATTTCGGCGCGCCGGATGCCGCCAGCGCGATTGCGGCTCCATTGATTCCCAAGAGCATGAACGGGACGTACCCGTATCTGACGATGAAGGTGAGCATGTGATCGATGGTGCTTGATAGCGGTTGCTCTCGACTTGTACGAATCGGTCGACTTTCAGTCAGTCGAAACTGCCAGACGTACGTTTGACATGCACATCTGCCGCAGTGCGTTATTCGCGGTGAGCGCACACGCACCGTGGTTCCGGTCGATCCGTACGAACGGCGTGCACTGACCGGGCTAGCAGGCGGAGTCGATCTTTGCCTGTTGCAAAGTGTTCGTTGGTGCAGCTGGTCGTCCAGAATTAGAAGCTTGTTGAGGGGAAGCGGTTCTGAGGCTGCCCCTCAACAGCAGTTAGTGGGCGAAAGCAGTCCTTTGGGGTCGATCGGCGTTGCTCTTACGAAGTTGCTCGACGACTTCGTTGAGGGCGGTGGCGAGTTTGTACGCGAGATCTTGGCTGAAACCTTCTCGTAGCACGATCCGCAGGACGGCGACATCTTCGGCGTCGGCGGGCATGGTGTACGCGGGCACTTGGAATCCGCGTGCCCGGAGTTCGTGGGAGATGTCGAAGACAGTGAAGCCTGGGTCGTCGACGACTTCGAAGGACAAGACCGGTATAGCGGTGCCGTCGGTGATGATCGCCATGTTGTCGATCTTGGAGATTGCGGCGGAAAGCATAAGCGCGGTGTCGCGCAGCGATTCCATGATCTGGGTGTATCCGGCGACGCCGAGGCGGATGAAGTTGTAGTACTGCCCGACGACCTGGTTGCCAGATCGAGAGAAGTTGAGGGTGAAGGTCGGCATGTCGCCGCCGAGATAGTTGACCCGGAACACCAAGTCTTCCGGTAGGTGTTCTTTCGAGCGCCAGACGACGAAACCGATGCCAGGATATGTCATGCCGTACTTGTGGCCACTGACGTTGATCGAGACCACACGCGGAACCTTGAAGTCCCACATCAGCTCGGGGTGCAGGAACGGGACGACGAAACCTCCACTGGCAGCGTCGACGTGGAGGGGGACGTCGGGACCACCGTTTGAGGCGATCTCGTCGAGGGCTTCGGCGATCTCGGCGACGGGTTCGAGCTCGCCGGTGAATGTAGTGCCCAGGATGGCGACCACGCCGATGGTGTTCTCGTCGACGGCGTCACGGACCTGTTCGGGAGTGATGACGTAGCGGCCCCTTTCCATGGGGAGGTATTTTGGTTCGACGTCGAAGTAGCGGCAGAACTTTTCCCAGACGACCTGGACGTTGCTGCCGAGGATGAGATTGGGCTTCGTGGTGTCTTTACCTTCTTGTTCGCGGCGCTGGCGCCAGCGCCATTTGAGTGCGAGGCCGCCGAGCATCACAGCTTCGGAGGACCCTACCGTTGAGACCCCCGTTGCGGACGCAGGGTCGGAGGTCAGCCCTTCTGCGTGGAAGAGGTCGGCAACCATGTTGACGCAACGAGTTTCGATCTCCGCTGTCGCGGGATACTCGTCTTTGTCGATCATGTTCTTGTCGAATGTCTCGGCCATCAGCTTGTCTGCCTGAGGATCCATCCAAGTGGTGACGAAGGTTGCCAGGTTCAGTCGGGAACTGCCGTCGAGCATCAGTTCGTCGTGGATGAATCGGTACGCCGCTTCGGGATCCGACTCGGCCTTGGGCATTTTCAGAGCTGGAATCGGATCGGTGCCGAGCCGTCCTGTGTACGCCGGTGCGAGGGTTTCGGTGGGAGCTGCGAAGCTGTCTGACATTTTTTTCTCCTCCAGTATGCGAGCGTGCGGGGTACGACTTGGACGGTGATTCAAATGTGGTCGACTGTGAAGATGTTGCTGTGCAGTGCTTTACACCTCGATGGACGGGTACAGGCGTTCCATGGTGTAACGCCGGTTGCGGCGCACGGAGAGTGCGCTGATAGTCATCGAGACGAGCAGAATGCCGGTCAGGACGGCGATTGCTGTCCAGAGTCGAGAGTCGACGTGTTCGGCGGTGATGAGTTGCCGGAGGCCATTGACGGTGTATGTCATCGGGTCGAACGGATGAATGTATTGGAAGGGCGTCGCTGTCGTGGGCACTGGGTAGATGCCGCCGGCGGAGACCAGTTGCAGCATCAGGAAGGCCAATGTCACCACTCGGCCGACTGCGACGCCGAAGAGAGCATTGAACATCTGGATCATCGCCAAATACGTCGCCGAGACCAGCATCAGGAACAGGATAGTTCCGGGAACGTGTTTGACGTCCAGGCCGACCCCGATGTGGACCACGGCGTACATCGTGATCACTTGGAGGATGCCGATGAGCAGTGCCGGCCAGTAGGAAGCCAGAACTGTGCGATAGAGGCCGAGGTTACTGACAGTTGCGCGGGATTGTAGCGGGGTCAGCAGCATCCAGGTGATGATGCAGCCGACGAACAGGGCCAAGGAGAGGAAGAACGGCGCGAATCCGGTACCGAATGTGGGTGCCTCGTTGGTGTAGTCCTGCTTGAGTGCGACTGGGGTGGACAGGGTGTCCGCGGTAGCGTTGCGTTGCGCGTCGGTCCAGCTGGGTACTTGCCCAGCGCCCTGTGCGAGTGCGTCTGCCAGTTCGCCTGAGCCTGATTGCAGCTCGACCATCCCCGAAGCTAACTGATCGGCTCCGCTCGCGAGCTGGGTGCTGCCGTCGGTCAACTGGATCAGTCCGGAGTTCAAAGTCGTGGCTCCGGAACTGAGCTGGTCGGCGCCGTCGCGTAGTTGCCGGACGTCGGAGGCGAGCCCGCCGTTTTGCAGCAGCGCGAGTCCGGATTGCAGGGGACTGGATGGATCCGTCAACTGGTATTCGAGCGCGCGCGCATCACCGCTGAGGCGCGCTATCTCCGCTTGTAGTGCAGCAGTGTCACTTTGGGGTTGTGCTGCCACGAGAGGTGTGAGAGCTGCAACGGCCTGTTGTGCGAGCGGATCGGTGCTGGGTCCGAGAAGGTCGAGCACCCGCTGGATTGCCGGGGAGACGGTAACCTGTGGCGGCTTGGGGAGGCGATCCCCGAGGGTGGTGAGGGATTGCCGCAGTTGCGCAGCTTGCGCACCGACGTCGGAGACGGCAGTGGAGTCGAGGGCGTTGAGCAGTGGGTCGGCGACGCCGTCGATGGCTGTGGCGAGTTGCCCGGCGCCGGCTGCGAGCTGCGCGGAACCATCGCGTGCGGTGACCATGTTGGTGGCGAGTTCGCCTGCACCGGAGCTCAGTTGATCGGCCCCACCTTTGGCGGTGTCGATCCCGGCCGCGAGGGTCTTCGCTCCGTCGGCAGCCTGGCCCAGGCCCGAACCGGCGGTCTGTAGGCCCGTCAGGACTTGGCCGACGCCTTGGGCGCCGATGGTCGAGTTGACCTGATTGATGACCTGTTCGGACGCGTCCTGCCCGATGATGGTGGCTAGATAATTATTGGCGTCGTTGAAGGTGAAGGTGAGATCGGCCTTCTCGGGGTTGTCACCGTTGGGTGACTCGACAGCGTCGCTGAAGTTCTCCGGCAAGGTGATGGTGAAATAGTACTTGCCGCTCGAGAGTCCGGCTTGGGCTTCTTGATCCGAGACCTCCGCCAAATCAAGTTGCCCGGAGGCGATGAGCGACTTGACGACCTGATCGCCGGCATCGACTTGTTGGCCTGTCGATGTTCGCCCCGAGTCGTTATTGACAATCGCTGCGGGGATCTTGTTCACCTCGCCGAACGGGTTCCAGAAAGCCCACAAGTACATGGCGCCGTAGAGCAACGGCAACAAGATGATGGTGACGATCGCGATTCGTGGCAGGGTGCCGCGGGAGTAGCGTTTGATATCACTGCCCAGAGATATACCTGCGAGCATCGCTCACCGTCCTTCGGTCATGACGCCGATGTCACCGGCGCCCAGCAGGCCGTGCATGTTCACCACGGCATGGACGCCGCTGTCCGGCGGAAGGTCGTTGACATCGGCGGTGATCACCGACTGGTGCTCTCCCAATGCGACCAGTCGGCGTAACAACATTGTCCGCTCGTCGTCGTCGGCGATCTTGTCGACTCGACCCACCACCAGTAGCGGTGGTCTTTTGGTGTTCGCGACGGCGATCCGCAGCAACAGTTGTTGGATCTCCGGGAGATCGTCGACGAAGGCATTGAGCGGGGGGAGGTCTACGCCGCCAAATGTGTACGCACACATATCTGCTACTTGATCTTCGCTCACCCGGGGCACGAACTTGTACCACGGTGAATTCCATCGCAACTGTTCGGTCACCATGTCCCGCACCGTCACCGATGGGCGAACTTCGTCGAGTTCGTTCAGACATGCGATCGCCGAGACAGCCAGAATTCTCGAGGGTTTCTCGTAGCCCAGCACAGTCAATGACCCGGACGACAATCGCATCCGTCCGCATAGTGCCATCAGCAGGGCTGTGCGCGCGGCACCCGATTGCGCGGCCAGGACGGTCACACCGCCAGCCTCGATGTCGATGTCGAGTGGACCGAACACATGCCCCCACGGCCCGTGGAGCTCGATACCGCGGGCGGACACCAACGACCCTTCGACTCGGTCCTCAGGTAATTCCCAACGCTCGAAACGTGTTTCAACCAACTTGGACTCCCGACTCGGTGGAGCACGAGGACACATCGACCCGCTCAGGTGTTCAGCTTGAATTGGCTGCACGTCAGACGGATCAACGCGATGAAGACGTTGTCACAGTATGTTTTTGACGACCTGACCATTTTTGACAATGACGGAGAGATGTTTGGCCGGATCGGCGAGCAGGCTCAGATCCTCGAGTGGATTGCCGTCGACGAGAAGAACATCTGCCCACGCATCCTTGGCGATCACTCCGAGTGGTGCTTGCCGGTACGGATCGCGTTCGCCGGCAAGACGGAAGAGTTCGGCATTTCCCGACGTGAGCATCCGAAGTGCTTCGGCATTGCTGTAGTGATCACCGAGTCGCGCCGCCATTTCACTCTGCCGCGGCGCAAGCTGCGGCTCGAGCAAAAGATCCGTACCCCACGCTGTTTTGACACCGTGCTTGCGTGCCCAGCTGTACACATCGTCAGTGCCGGTGCAGATTTCGCGATCCTTTTCTGCGCGGCCCGGATCCGGATAGTGGTGATCGCCCAGCGCGAAGGGCTGCATCGAAAGCCAGATGTCCTTCTCAGCCATCAGAGCGATCGTCGCCTCGTCAGCGAGATGACCGTGCTCGATGGATTTCACGCCAGCTTCGATGGCGCGGCGAATGCCGGTGACGTTGTAAACGTGGGTGGCGACGTAGGTGCCGTAGTCGGTGGCCGCGTGCACTGCTGCACGAAGCTCGGGATCGGTGAACTGGACCGTGTAGAGCGGGTCGTACATCGACGCAGCGCCGCCGCCGACCATCATCTTGATCTGAGATGCGCCCTTCTTCAGCTGTTCGCGAACAGCTGCCAGTACCCGGTCAGGGCCATCTGCGACGCGCATGAAACCAATTTCTTCGGCGCGAGACTGCTTGCCTCCCAACGCGGTCGGGCATTCGTAGACAAACCCGAAGTCGCCGTGTCCGCTGGTTTGGGAGATGGCAGCCTGGGAAGGGTAGATGCGCGGCCCCTCGAACAGGCCTCGATCGATCACGGACTTGATGCTGCTTGTGTCACCCGCCATGTCCCGGACCGTGGTGAACCCGCGGTGCAGCATGTTCTTTGCTTCAGCGAGGCCGTTGAGTGCGATGTGCGCTTCACTGCCGGTCACCATGTCGACGTATGAATTCGCGTTACCGACCAGGTGAACGTGGGCATCGCTCATGCCGGGCATGAGTACTCGATTACCACCGTCCACGACAGTGGTCTCGCGGCTCGGATCATCCCCGACAGGCGACTCCGACACCGCGGCGATCGTGGTGCCGTCGATCAGAACGTCCCCGGCAACAAGGGTCGAGGAGGTGCCGTCGAAAACACGGACATTGCGAAACAGCAAACGATTTCCAGCTGGAGGAGTGGCTGTCATAAATCGGACATTAGCACCCAAAGTGGAGTCATGCTTCGGTAAAGTAAAAAACAAGCAGATGGTTTTAATTTGTTTCCGCGTACCCGCGGCGGGCGGATCGAAATCAGTGCCTGATGACCAAGGTCCCGAATGGAGGACTTTTCATATCGAGTCCAAGTACACTGCAGCGCATGCTGATTCACCCGACCATTCGAATGCAGTCGTGGGGATTCGTGATCGGATCCGCACTCTTCGCGCTCGGGTCGGCACCCTTCCTGTCGGTCTTCTTCGGTGCCGCACTCGCCAACAGCTTCTTCTTCGCGGGCTCCTGGTTCTTTACCTGCGCGGCTTTCGTTCAGTTGGTGCTGGCCGGGCCAGCAACCACAACCGACTCGGGGCGTCCCGCGATCCGGGCCGTCTGGCTGTCTGCTGCCGTGCAGTTACTCGGGACGATCTTGTTCAACGTCAGCACCGGGGCTGCGCTGCACGCGCTTACGCTACGAGGCGAGATGCACTTGGTCTGGAATCCGAACGCGGAGGGCTCGATAGCCTTCCTCGTCTCGAGCGGACTGGCTGTCCTCATCCTGCTGAGGGAAGGCGCTTACTGGGCACCGCAATCGAAGGAATGGCAAAGCGTGTGGCTGAATACCTTGGGATCCATCGCATTCGGAGTCTCCGCGATCGGATCGTTCGTCTTGCGAGACGGGAACACGTTGGACCCGAACATGGCCAATATCGGAACCTTTGTCGGCGCAATATTCTTCCTGCTGGCATCCGCAGTATTCCTCGGAAGGAGCAGCCGTCCGGCTACTTCTATGGCCGAAGCAGTCTGAACGCGCCACGTCGCGCCCGCAATATCGAGGAATTCGCTGAGGTGGGGGAGATCGCCGACCTGCGCTGCTACGCCCACTCGATCAAGTTCTCAAACTATTGCGGGATGGTTTCGTAAAAGTTCGGCAACGGTATGGGATGTGTTCACTCTGGGATCGATGTTTTGCTTCCATCCTTCTGTGAAGCGCGCGTAGCCGTCGTGAACAGTTCGTTTTCGAGAGGGAAGCAGACCCGTATTTCAGGACAAGAGCCGAACCGTTCGATGATAGTTTCCCGGCGAGATTATCCTCTGATGAAAGGGTCAACGATCGGATACTAAATTGCTATTTTCACTTGCTTTATCGTATTTGACGAGGTGACAAGCGGTCATTCGCCGCTCTGGGGAGTCCGTGTTTCGAACATGCTGTCGATGCGTCAGGAATCTATTTCGGGCAAGCGTTCGCCGGGAGTCGATTTCACCGGTCGTACGCCGCTTCAACAGCGCGCGAACTGCACCTCATTGACACCACGATCCGAGAGTCAGGAGCAGGGCAACGATGAGCGCGGTAGCCGCCGGCAACTACCAGTCGATCCGCTTTCCATCGCTGACCAGCGCACGGATCTCCCGACCTTCCGTATGGCTCAGGCGATGAGAACGTCGAGTCCATATCCGGTGACGAGGCAGATGCCGGTGTCTACTCTAGGCAGGTTCCGCACGCACAGTAACGCATCTGGACTGAATAGAAAGCCTCAGGTTCAAGCGAAATGCCAGAGAGACAGTGTGTGAAGGCGAATTGCTTACGCAATCTAAAGCCGACATTTCGGCGCCACTCGTGTTATGTTTCGATTAGCCACGTAATCCCAGTTGGTTCCGCTCCAGATTTCAGCCATTACCGGGATCTCGGGTAGGAAACCTCGGCACGCCGAGACACAAAATCTCAGATCCTCGCCGCCAGACGTGAACAGAACTGGATCGGTACGGGAGAGTCCGGTATCTCCTTCGAAAAAGCATTCGATCGATATCACTCGACATAGAATGGGGTACCTCCCATGAGTTCGGAAACCCGGCAGGCATCCGCCCGATCAGTACTCGCATCACGTAACACCCTCGCCTTTGCTGTTGGTGGTGCAGGCGGTGACCTTTATCCTCCAGAACCGGGCCGCGACCACGATCCAACTGTTTTGGGTCTCAGTGCAGTCCCCACTCTGGCTCACCCTCGTCGTGATACTCGTCCTCGGATGGATCGCCGGCTTGCTGACCAACCGCCGTGCGAAAACTGCCGACTGAACCCCGAGGACGAAATAATGATCGCAATCCGGAAAACCAAAGTCCTCGGTACATGCGTTCGGGGATCACCGATCGCGTTCCAGACGGCCTTCAAGGGGTTCGACGTCACGGCGTACGGCATCAGCGAGACGCCATTCGCCGCATGTAGACGGGATTTCGAGTCATCGGAGACGTCCAAACGCGACGTCTCCGAGCGGCTGACAGCTCGGTCGCCGTCGTATCCGAAAGATTCTAGTTTACAGCAGATCTCGCTGTCGCTGTCGCGACGTTCTCCTGTCGTCGAGGCGGCCGCTGTATTCCCTACAACATCTTGGCTCCCGGTGTCGCTGTAATGCAAATACTTTCGGCGTGGCCGAAGGAAAACTACATCACCAAGAGAAAACTCGGCATCCATTCCGTGAAGGGTCCTGTCGCCAAACCTCTAAATGAGATGGGGAACAATGTATTACAGCAGTGGAAACTACGAAGCGTTCGCGCGGCCACGCAAGCCTGACGGGGTGGACGGCAAGACTGCATGGTTCGTCGGTTCGGGGCTTGCATCGCTTGCCGGTGCGGCATTCATGATCCGCGACGGCCAGATGGCAGGAAACAACATCACCGTCCTGGAGCGGTTGAAATTGCCCGGCGGTGCACTCGACGGAATCAAGGAACCGGAGAAGGGCTTCGTCATTCGCGGTGGCCGCGAGATGGAAGATCACTTCGAATGTCTCTGGGACCTGTTCCGCTCTGTCCCCTCGATCGAGGTCGAAGACGCCAGCGTGCTCGACGAATTCTACTGGCTCAACAAAGACGACCCGAACTATTCGCTGCAGCGCGTCACCGAACGTCAGGGTGAGGACGCGCACACAGACTTCAAGTTCAATCTGAACTCGAAGGCGCAGAAGGACATCATGAAGGTCTTTCTCACTCCGCGTAGCGAACTCGAGAACAAGCGCATCAACGAGGTGTTCGGCAAGGAATTCCTCGCAAGCAATTTCTGGCTGTACTGGCGCACAATGTTCGCGTTCGAGGAATGGCACAGTGCTCTCGAAATCAAGCTGTACCTGCATCGATTCATCCATCACATCAAAGGCCTGCCGGACCTGAGTACCCTCAAGTTCACCAAATACAACCAGTACGAGTCTCTCGTGCTGCCGCTGTACACGTGGCTGCTCGATCAGGGAGTGAATTTTCGGTTCGATACCGAAGTCACCGACATTGACTTCGATATCACGGGTGAAGTCAAGCGGGCCAAACGCATTCACTGGAAATCCGAGGGTGTTTTGGGTGGGGTCGACCTCGATGACGGCGACCTGGTGTTGACTACCATCGGCTCGCTCACCGAGAACTCGAACAACGGAGACCATCACACGCCGGCGAAACTCGACGAGGGCCCCGCTCCAGCGTGGGATTTGTGGCGTCGTATAGCAACAAAAGACCCCGCATTCGGACGACCAGACGTCTTCGGTGGGCACGTCGCAGAAACCAAGTGGGAATCAGCGACAGTGACCACGTTGGATGCCCGAATCCCAGAATACATCGAAAAGATATGCAAGCGTGACCCATTCAGTGGACGAGTAGTCACCGGCGGCATCGTGACAGCACGAGATTCGAAGTGGTTGATGAGCTGGACCGTAAACCGGCAACCGCACTTCAAACAACAACCCAAGGATCAGATCGTCGTCTGGGTCTACTCACTATTCGTCGACGTCCCCGGTGACTACGTCGACAAGCCGATGCAGGAATGCACCGGCGAGGAAATCACCCAAGAGTGGCTCTATCACATGGGCGTTCCAGTCGAGGACATCCCGGAACTCGCGGCCAATGCGGCGAAGACCGTTCCAGTGATGATGCCCTATGTCACTTCCTTTTTCATGCCCCGTCAGGCCGGTGACCGGCCTGCGGTTGTACCGGATGGTGCCGTCAACTTCGCCTTCCTCGGCCAGTTCGCGGAAACAACACGCGACTGCATCTTCACGACGGAGTACTCGGTCCGCACCGGGATGGAGGCCGCGTACAGCCTGCTCGGGATCGAACGCGGAGTGCCGGAAGTTTTCGGCTCCACCTACGACATCCGCAAACTTCTCCAAGCAACCTACTTCCTCAATGACAAGAAGGAGGAGAGCGTGCCGTTGCCGAAGCTACTTCGCCGCAGACTGGACAAGAAGCTCGACGAGAACGAGATCGGACAGCTGCTGCACCAATACCACATTCTCCCCCGAGAATGACGCTGGTTTCTGAATGTCTTTGTCAATGAGGGCTTCTGAGAGAAAATGCCCGTTCGGCTGTGGTCGAAGGGGCGTCTCGTAGCTGAATCTCGGTCTGGACCTCGGGGCTGAACATCGGGCAATTATGAAGTTCTCGAAGAACTACGGAAGGCAAAATCAATGTGTACCAGGGTGATGTGGCCTGATGCGGCCGGATCTGTTCTTGTCGGACGAAATATGGATTACCATCGGGACACCGGTACGAACCTGTGGTCGCTTCCGCGTGGGATCAAACGCGACGACGGCGTAGGCGGTTCTCTGAGTTGGACTGCCGAGTACGGCAGTGTCGTGGCCGGCGCTTTCGACATGATGTCGGTCGACGGTATGAACGAAGCGGGATTAGCAGGTCATGTTCTGTGGCTAGCGGAATCGGATTACGGTACTCACGACACGTCGAGACCGGCTCTGAGCATGGCGGTCTGGCTGCAGTACTTCCTGGACAACTTCTCCACCGTTGCCGATGCCGCCGCGTGGATCAGCGACGTCGACGTTCAGGTTGTCCCACTGGGCGATCCGGCGACCGGCGAAGTGCCTGCAGTTCATCTCGCGTTGGACGATGCGACCGGTGATTCGGCGATCATCGAATACCTGGATGGCAAGGCCACCGTCTGGCACAGCCGCGAACACCTAGTGATGACCAATTCCCCGGCCTACGACAAGCAGATCGAACTTCTCAAAGAGGTCGACGGCTTCGGGGGCGCCAATCCTCTGCCCGGCACCACACTCGCAGCCGACCGGTTCGCCCGCGCCGCATACTACGTAGGCCGACTGCCTCAACCTAAGAGTGAAGTCGAGGCTGTCGCGGGAATGTTCAGTGTGATCCGCAATGCGGCGCAACCTTTCCGCATCCCCGACCCGGACAAACCCTATGCATCGCAGACGATCTGGCAGACGGTGGCAGACTTGACCAACAAGCGGTACGTCTTCGACTCGACCACGCGACCTAATGTCGTCTGGGTGGATCTGGACAAGTTGAACTTCGATGAAGGTGCGCCTGCGGGCAAACTCGATCTGATGGGCGATACATCCCTCGAAGGAGGGCTTGCCGGCAACGTCTCTCGCCGATTCGAGAAGACAGCCGCGATGAAATTCCTGACCCTGCCGACCTGATCGAAGCCAGCAGTTCGCAGGGAGGGGGCCACCCAGTCAGGTGGCCGCCCTCGGCGTCGCTGCTCGTGACCGATATGCCACCGTCGAGACAACTCCGATCCTGCTAGGGGCGCATCATGGATACCGCGGACCCGTTGCCTTCCTCTCCCGTTACAAAAGCGCTTACGAGTGACGCCCACCCGAGGGTGAGTTGGCTACCGCTGGTACTAGTGTGTTTCACAGGGTTGGTATCTGTGTTCAACGTGACGGCGCTGCCGATGGCGATCAGCGGCATCGTCGACGGCCTGGACACCACCATCTCGAACGTGCAATTGGCGATCGTCGCTTACGGGGTATTCGTCGCAGCCTTCACGATCACGGGCGGCAAGATCAGCGGCGTGCTCGGTGCCAAGAATGCTCAGCTGCTCGGGCTGGGCATCTATGCGTTCGGTATGCTGTGTTGCTTTCTGGCACAGAATATTTCAATGCTGATTGCCGGCGAGGCGATCGCTGGACTCGGGGGCGCGCTTCTCGTGCCCAACGCGTTGGCGATTCTGGGGCAGGCGTATTCCGGTCCACAACGAACCGTTGCGGTATCGGTCCTGGCGGGTACGACCGGTATCGGTGCCGCGTTTGCTTTGTTGGTTGGTGGTCTGCTCGTCCAAGCCTGGGGATGGAGGGCGCCCTTCGCGCTCTTGCTCGCCATCACGGCAGGAACAATCGTCATCGCATCACGTGTGGCCCTTATCCGGATTCCATTCCGTGGGTCCGTCGACAAGACGAGTATCGCGCTGTCTGCCGTCGGGGTGCTGTTGTTGGTCGCCGCCATCAATCAGATCGGATCATGGGGGCTCGTTCTCGCCGCCGAGTCCGCACCGGTGAGTGTGCTCGGACTCTCGCCTGTGCTCGCATTGCTGGTGATCGGCGGCCTCGTCCTGCACACGTTCGCCGCCCGCCAGCACTTGTTGCTCCGGGGAGAAAGAACACCGCTACTCGAACCTTCGGTGTTCGAGTCTGGTCTCAACCGAGCGTGTTTGAGTGGGTTGGTTGCGATAAACCTGTTGATGGCCGGTGTGAGCTACCTGCTACCGCTGTACACCCAGATGGTATTGGGCAAGAGCCCTCTGGGCACGGCAATGATACTGATACCTATCTCTTTGGCC
Organism: Rhodococcus sp. APC 3903; assembly: GCF_030407755.1. Taxonomy (NCBI): domain Bacteria; kingdom Bacillati; phylum Actinomycetota; class Actinomycetes; order Mycobacteriales; family Nocardiaceae; genus Rhodococcus; species Rhodococcus sp. APC 3903. The sequence continues at coordinate 52,943 of NZ_JASDCV010000026.1, read as the reverse complement.
GCACTCGTCTCCGCGGCTGCAACACCTGCACTGATGCGACTGCTTGCGTGCCGATGGCTCCTGACAGGGGCGCATGTACTGGCCGCCGCGTCGGCGATTCTGTTGGCACTGACCATCTCGAACCAATGGTCCGGTGCATGGACATTGATCAGCGAAGTGTGCTTGGGTCTCGGCATCGGAGTCGGATTGAGTGCGGGCAGTGCGCTTCTCATGGAGACCAACCCTCCTGCTATCGCGGGTGAGATCGGCAGCGCTCGAGGAATGGCGAACTTTCTCGGCCTGTGCACCGGCACCGCCGTTGCCGGGGCGGTCCTGATGTCCGTGCTCGCGCAGTCTGCCTCGGTCCGTATCACGAACAGCCCAGATCTACTGTCCAGCGGCAGTATCGAGGTAACGGCCAGTTCGGTCAGTTTCGTCGCCAACGATGACCTCCGCGCCAGTCTCACTGGGCTGGAACTGACCTCGGCGCAACTCGATCAGGCGGTGGAGATCAACGTCGAATCCAGGCTGATTGCGCTGCGGGCGAGCCTCTCTGTGCTCGGGTTAGCGGCGCTCCTCCCGATCGTGACGTTCCGCCACCTGCCGACTCGCCGCCAGGAAGCGGACTGATGCGACTTCGGCCGCCTGCGGCGCCATGCCGGTGGAGAGCGACTGCGCGTCACGATCTTGAATAGTTTTGTAGAGCAATAGACGTAACGCGGAGTAGTGCATCCTGACCTGCGGCAGGATGCACTCAACTTCTCGACGTCTGCATCGTCGGCGTGTAGAGGGCGTTCCAGCCGGGTGGTTCCTGCGGAGGTGGTGGAGATGAAGCGATGGTGCCCTAGCCAGCCGTCCGGCTACTTCGTTAGTACGGTCGCGAGTGCAGCGCTCAGATACGGAGTGATGTTCTCGACGACCCGCGTCACGATCGCAGTGGCAACGTCGGCGGGTTGCAGTGGCACCGACGGCGTCTGCGGCAGTGCCGGGGGAGCAGGCGGAGCGGGCTCGGACATCATCGGCGTATAGGTGTTGTGCTTCGTGAAGTAGCCGAAGACCGAATCCACGAACACCTCGGGCGCATCACGCGGCTTGGGCATGTTGCAGATGCCGTCACCCTCGATGCAGACTTCCTGCACTGCGATGTCTCCGAATCCGCCCCGTGCTCCGGACATCGTCGCTCCCGGAACGACATTGGGCACTACGGTTTCGATGCCCCCGGCCGAGTTGCGAGGGTCGGCGTAGAGGACGCCTTCGACTTGCGACTGCGGAATGGATCCGTCGCGTGCGATGTCACCGAGAACGTCGCCGGCAATACGCGCTCCCTGTGAGTATCCGGTGACGACGATCTCGCTGCCCGGGCACTGAGCGTGGAAAGCGTTGACTTCAGTGCGAAGCGTCTGGGCGCCGGCGGCAACGCTCTGGTCGTACGTCTGATCGCCGAGCGGCCAGAAGCTGGCGGGGTAGGTCACCGGCTTGGAGGCGTAACCCTGGGCCACGTAGCGATCGGTGACGGGTTGCGTCGTTTGTCCCGTCGGATCCCACGTTCCGCCGACCGCGAATACCGCACCGGCCGGGCACGACCCACTGTCATTCGGGTCCGCTCCGGCAGGCACCGACATCACAAGAGTCACCCCCGCTGTGACTGCAACCGTGCATGCCACTGACATCGCGTATTTCCTCATCGGGCCTGTCCCCATCTATCTACGTTCTCGTTCACTGGCGAGACAACCCGCGGTCCGACGCGTTTCGTTCGGTACTGAAGAGAATGGTGATGGGGCGATAAGTCCTGGAGGTAATCCGTGCGTAAACAGGAAGTTGCCGACCGACGCTGTTTGCTACCAGCGTGTGTGGCGCGTCACGGCGTCGGGACCTGCGGTGGGTGATCCGGTTCGAGGAGGGTTCCGATCGCCTTGCCCATCGGCACGGCGTTGTTGAGGTCCGCGTTGGTTGTCGGCCCGAGCGTGGCGTAGACGACGATCGTCGTCTTCGAGTCGGGGTAATAGAGCGCAAGCCCGTTGTAGCCGCCGTACGACGGGTTCATCACCAGCCAACCGTCGAGGTGCCCGGTCCCGAAGGAAAAGAACTTGTCCGCCGTCATACTTCCCAAGCCCGCAGTCGTCGGCGCCATCTGCTGCTCGAAAGCCTTGTCGGAGAGCAACTCTCCTGTTCCGAGCGCGCGCACCCACTTTCCGACGTCGGCGACAGGCGCGTTCATGTTTCCGCTGTGCAGGAAAGCCGTCGGATTCCAGAAAGTGGAGTCTTCGAATACTCCGCGTTCATTGGTGTAGCCGTGCAGGATCGGCTCGTCCATCTGCGACGTGAGCACAACGCTGCTGTGATCCATCCCGAGTGGATCGAAGACGCGCTGCTGAAGTAGGTCGCCCAGCGGTTTTCCAGTCGCTTTCTCCATGACGTCGCCGAGCAGCGTCAGGTCGCTGTGCGCGTACGCCCAACTGGTGCCGGGTTCGAACAGCGGTGGGCGGGAGTTGGCAAGATTCAGGATCTCCTGAGAAGTCCAGCCTTTCATCGGGTTGTCCGTGAAGAGTTTGAGGAACTGTGGATCGGTCACGTAGTCGGAGATGCCCGACGTGCTGTTGGCCAGCATTCGTGGAGTGATGGTGTCTGCGCGTGGAAAGTTCGGTTCCCACTTCGCGATCGGTTGATCGAGAGGAAGCGTTCCCTCTTCGTCGAGTTGCAGCAGAACTGTCGAGAGCATCGGTTCCATCGGCTGACCGACGCGCAACTGCATGTCGGTTGTCGCCGGAACTCCGATAGGGGACTCTCCGACGGCACCGAGAGCAATCTCGTCGTCGCCCCGCCACACTCCGAACACGGCGGCACTGAGGCCCAAGTCGGCCACCTGACGGCGGACGAGGTCCGCGATCTCGGTGGATTCCTGACTGCTCGCGGTGCTGGGAGATGCGCTGCTCGTGTTTGTTGCCGAGTCCTCGTCGGAACTGCACGCAGCGGTTGCAATGGCAACGGTCAAGGCGATCGACAGAGCAGCTAGCCGCACCCGAGTGCGGTGGTGGGAGGAATTCATGCCTGCGATCCCTTCGATGTGGAAATCGAGCAACCGACGCCTAGCAATGTCCCAATTGACTGAATTTAGCGCAGTTCGAAGGGGGAGGGAACAGATTGACGGTTAGGGGTGACTGCTACTCCCAGTGCCTGATCACGTCAGTCCTCAGTCCGGCGTTGCGTCCGATTCCGCTCGTCGGTCCTGTGCTTGCTGGAGCTCGGCGTTGATGCGACGAGCCTCGGTGAGTTGGTCTTCGAGGATGATGATGCGGCAAGCCGCGTCGAGCGCCGTGCCGTTGGCTACGAGTTCGTGCGCGCGGGCCGCGATGCGCAGCTGGTACCGGGAGTAGCGGCGATGTCCGCCCTCAGAGCGTTGTGGGGTAAGCAGTTTCGCGGCATCGAGGCTACGAAGGAAAGCTTGCCTGACACCGAGGATCTCGGCCGCATGTCCCATGCTGTACGCAGGATAGTTCTCGTCGTCGAATCTGCCGGAGGGGTCCCCCGGTGGTGTATCTGCCGGAATGGCTCGCTTCTTTCGCTGAACGGACGGGGCCCCCGGCGCGAGGTGCGCCGGGGGCCGGATGGGGTTGAACTTACTTACATAACTGCATTCTTTCGAACTTCCGGACTCGCACAAAACATCCGGTAGCCGCTTTGAAGGGGGGTGCCGGGTCCGACTACACACTCACACACGAATTCGGCCCCGGCACGTCCCTGCCCTGCGGTACTGCTTGCGGGTAGTTCATCTCTCCCGCATCTCTTGACTCGTTCCTTGCTACGAGAAAAAAGATACAACACCCTCGTGAGAATGTCTACCCTGACCGCTGTAGATATTTTGTTGCGAACTTTCTAGGTATCGGAGTTCAGGAACGGCCTGGTCACCGGGGGTGAGAGCGCTCCATGTGAGTCATGGGAGATGAATCTGGGACAATGCTCCGATGCGAAATACCCCGAAGTCCGAGTCGTTGTTGCGCGCCCGCGCGGAGAGGGAAGAGCGCTCCGGCTCCTCCGAGCATCCCGCTGGTGGCGCGTCGAACCCCGGAGAGGACTCGTCGTCGTCCGAGCCGGGGGCACGCAGCGACAGCGCCACGATTCGGTCGGCTCGGTCCGAGCTCTCAACTCATGCCAGGGCCGTGGAAAGTATGCACGAGGCGATCCATCCTGATCGCGATTGAGTCAGTTACCTGGTCGGGATGCGGGGGGACTCCTTCATCCCGCTCACTGCAACGCACGACGGCCGCCGCACTCCCGAAAGTAGGGGAGTGGCGACGACCGTCGAGTTGTCAGAGTGCGTGCCTGGTGCTTGGACCTCAGGGCAGCAACTGGTCCAGGAAGGTGTTGCTGAAGACCTTGTGCGGATCCAACGCGTTGTATGCGGCGTTGGCGGTGTCCCAGTTGTCGCTCGATGGGACGCCGTCGCGGTAGGTCTGGGGGAGGCCCTGGGTGATGATGGGGGCGTCGGTGTACGGCTTGTCGGGGCCGAACGCCCAGCCTTTGGACCACTCGGGGCGGAAGGTGGCGTCGTTGTTGTTGTAGTGATTACGCATCCACTGTTCCATTTCGCGGTAGAATGCGAACATGCCGGGGGTTCCGGGGACGCCGAGGACGTTGAGCCAGATGGCGGTGTCCCATTCCGGATGGTCTGGGCGCGGGCGCATGGCCGAGATGGTGGGGGCGCCTGCCGAGTCGACCTCGACGTCCGAGGGTTGATCGAGTCCGCAGCAACGGATTTCGACGGGGCCGTTGAGGGGGAACTGTCCGATAGAGCGGTAGTACTCCATGCGACCGTTGAACCACTGGGTGAAGTCGTGGATGACCTGGCCGATGTTGGCGCGGGAGGTGATGACGGCTCCGCCGCCCTCGGTCAGACGAAGGGTGGTGGCCCGGATGTAGAACTGGACGTCCTTGGACCATCCCCACAGGTCGTTGGAGAAGGTCGCGGCGAGTCCGGCAACGGTGGTGGCGTACATGATCTGCCCGAATGCCGGTGCGATGCCCGGGTTTCCGGCGTTGATCTGCCCGATCATGTCGGTGACCGGCTCCGGGAGGTTGTCGGAGAAGATGTAGTTGTAGGGCCCGGTCACCTCACGCGAGAACGGCGGCTTGGTGGGGGCAAGTGACCACACCTTCATCCACGGGCGTTCGGTGAAGGGGTACCAGATTGCTTCTGCGCGACCGTTTTCGCGGACGAACTTCTCGAAGGTGCGTCCGGACGCTCCGCGGGCACCGAAGAGTTCCTGCCAACCGATGTCGGTGTGGCTGACGCAGCGCATGCGGTAGTTGGGAGCGGCCTGCAAGGTCACGGAGGTGAGGAAGGTGCGTCCGAGGTGAGTCAGCAGCGGCTTGATCGCTGCATCGCTACGCGCGTACGTCTCGAGCGCGTACTCACTGCCGTTCCAGACCACTGCGGTCAGGGAGGTGACGAGGTTGGAGAGTGAGCCGAAAGTCTGTCCGGGAACGTGTGCTTCGCCTTCGGCGGGGAGCGCTGCACCGTGAGCGTCGACGGCGAGGCAGCCGGCGATGGTCAACACACCGGGCGCCGGCAGGTTCGCGAACCCGAGGCCCTGTGCCTGCAGTGCGGTGGTGATGGCGTCGAGGGTCGCGCCGGGTCCTGCGGTGACGGTGGCCGGGCTGCCCCCGGCATTGACGGAGACGCCGGTGAGGTGGACCGTGGTGTCGGCGAGGATGACCTTGTCGACCGGCGCACCGTTGACGATGGTCAGCGGCGTCCAGCCGTGCATGGCACCGCGGGGACGAATGGTGTAGCCGTTGGCATGACCCCAGTTCGCGAGGCGGACTACGTCTTCGGGCGTCTTGGGCGAACAGGTCCAGATCGCGTCGAGCATGATCTCTTTGGACCAGTTCTGATACGCCTGCTGGTACAGCGCGATGCCTTCGGGGAAGGCAGGCGGCGGTGTGAGGGTGGAGACAGGACCACCCGCGGAGCCGGAGGAGCCGGCGGGGACGGCATAGGCCGGCGTCCAGCCGGCGAATGCGGTCGCTGCCACGGCGCCGGCTCCGGCGGCCATGAAACCTCGTCGGGACAGTCGGAACTTTTCGTCTTGTGCCGTCATCTTCGGGCTACTCCATCGGGTTCGAGAACTACGGTGAGTTCTAACAGGTGGGTATCAGACAGGTTGGTATCAGACAAGAGTGAGAACTACGTCAGCCAGGGCAGGAGCTTCGCGCTCCAGTACGGAAGCTGAGATCAGGAGTCGCCCATTGTCTTTCCAGATCTGGATACTCAAGTTCTCGCCGGGAAATACGACCCCGGCAAAGCGGGCCCGAAATCCGGCTACCCGACTGCTGTCGCCGTCGAGCATGGTATCCACTGCGGTCTTGCAGACCATTCCGTAAGTACACAGTCCATGCAGGATAGGCGCTGGAAAGCCTGCCGCGGAGGCGAATTGCGGATCCGAGTGCAACGGATTCCGATCACCACACATCCGGTACAGCAAAGCCTGCTGTGGAAGCACAGGCGTCACCACTGTCTCATCTGCTTCGCGATCCGGAAGCGTAATCGACTCCGACGGACCACGTTCACCCCCGAAACCACCCTCGCCGCGGGCGAAAATGGACGAGCGAGCTGTCCACAGCGGGTTGCCCTCGGCGTCGACCGTGACGGATTCCTGCACGATCACCGCGGCCTTGCCCTTGTCCCAGACCTCGGCGATTCGAGTTGTGGTGCGGCCACTTCCACTTGCCGGGATCGGCTGATGGACAGTGACTTCCTGGCTCCCGTGGACTACCTTCGCCAGATCGATTTCGACGCCGGGGAACGAGACTTTCGGCGCTTCGGTGGCGTGGAAGTTGGCGGCGACGGTGGCAAAGGTAGGTAGTACCTGAGGCTTTTCGTCGTCGAGGTATCGAAGCTCGTTCGGATCGAGCGGCCGAGCACCTGCCCCTAGCGCCAGGTGGTAGTGCTGCACGTCCGACGGGGTCCATGAGAACTCTTGTGGCGCAAGCTCGGCGCCGAGTGCGATCTTCGGATCAATTGGCATGGTCGACCGCCGTCTTTTCAGCTGCCGGTACCTCGGTGGTCTCGGCCTTCTTCGCACGCTCGACGATGTCGAGTACGGCCAGGTAACCGAAAGTCATTGCGGGACCGATGGTCGCGCCTGGTCCGGCGTAGGTGTGGCCCATGACCGGAGCGCTCGCGTTGCCAGCGGCGTAGAGGCCGTCGATGACGCTTCCGTCTTCGCGTAGTGCTCGGCCGTTGACGTCGGTGCAGATACCACCCTTGGTGCCGAGGTCACCCGGAACCATCTTGATGGCGTAGAACGGAGCCTTGCTGATTTCGGCGAGGCTGGGGTTCTTCAGTCGGGGATCGCCGTAGTACGCGTCGTAACCACTGTCACCGCGTCCGAAGTCCTCGTCCTTGCCGTTGCGTGCGAAGCCGTTGAACCGGTCGACGGTTTCGGTCAGCGATGCGACGGGAAGCCCTGTCTTCTCGGCCAATTCGGCGATGGTTCCCGCCTTGACCACGATGCCGGCCTTGAGCCAGCGGCCGGGGAAGGGGGAGCGGGGAGTGATACCGGCAAACGTGTAGCGGTTGCGGTAGCGCTGATCGAGAATCATCCACGTCGGGATGTTCTCGCCGGCGCCTTCGCCCTGACCGTACTCACCGCCGTACATCGCATGGGTTGCCTCGACGTACGGAGCAGCCTCGTTGCCGAAGCGCTTGCCCGACATGTTGACCATCATGCAGCCCGGGAGGGTGCGCTCGGAGAGAGCGAACCACGGTCCGCCGGTCAGCGGAATGGACGGGCCCCACCAGGCGTCGTCCATGAAATCGACTGCAGCGCCCACTTCTTGGCCTGCGCGGATACCGTCGCCGGTGTTTGCCTTCGCGCCGACGGTCCATTCGGTGCCGATGGGTGCGCGCTGGTACTTCTCACGCATTTCCTTGTTGTGCTCGAATCCGCCGGATCCCAACACAACTCCGTGGCGAGCGCGGATGACCTGCTCCTCGCCGTCGACGATGACGTTGACGCCGCGAACTGCGCCGTCTTCGGTGTACAGGGATGTCAGCGGGGTGTTCAGCAGGATGGGTACTCCGGCGGACTGAAGTCCGAGTCGAATACCGGCGACCAGTGCCTGGCCGCGAACCAGCAGATCCTTCTTTGTGGCCTTGGCTGCGAGGAATCGCATGCCGACCTTCATGGCGCGCAGGGGTCCGCGAGGATTGCGCATCAGCAGGTTGAGCCACTTGTAGTCGGCCTGGGTGATGACGAAGTTCTTGGGGGCCTTGACGTAGTCGGGCTCGAGGTTCTTGCGGTCGGCGCCCAACTTGTTGCCGTCGAACGGGGTGGGCTCGACACTGCGGCCACCGAGGCGTCCGCCGGGAGCTTCCGGGTAGTAGTCGGAGTAGCCGGGCACCCACTGCAGTTCGAGAGGGCTGTTCTTCAGCACGAACGAGAGCATCTCGGGACCGCGCTCGAGATAGGTGTCGATGCGTTCGGGAGCGACGACGTCGCCGATGATGCTGTGCAGGTAGGAACGTGCGGCCTCCGGGGTATCGGTGACACCGTCCGCCTGAAGTGCCTCGTTGTTGGGGATCCAGACCCCACCACCGGAACGGGCGGTCGATCCGCCGTAGTGGGCGGCTTTCTCCACGATGACCACACTCAAGCCCTGGTGGGCTGCGGTCAAGGCCGCTGTCATACCTGCGGCACCACTGCCGACGACGACGATGTCGTATTCCTGCTTGCTCATGTAGAACACGTTATAGAATGATGGGGGTGTCAGTCCATGCTTTCTGCCAGGAAGTATTTCCGGACGTTGTCATTGATAACGAAACACGTTGCAGTGAGATTGAGGATGGTGCGGTGTGACCTGGGATACTTCGGTTGACGTCCTTGTGGTCGGGTTCGGTGTGGCGGGCGCCAGTGCGGCGCTCGAAGCGGTAGCGGCCGGTTCGTCGGTTTTGGCGATCGACCGAGCGCTCGGCGGTGGGGCCAGCACGATTTCCGGAGGAATCTACTACGCCGGCGGCGGCACCGTGATTCAAAAGGAAGCCGGTGTCGATGACAGTCCCGAAGCCATGCTCGCCTACCTGAACCGCGAGGTCGGTGACGCGGTGACGCCGCAGACTCTGCGCCGGTTCGTCGACGAGAGCCCGGCGTCGATCGACTGGCTGCGCAGTCACGGTGTCCCGTTCGAGGCCTCACTCTGTCCGTACAAGACGTCGTACCCGAGCAACAAGCACTACCTCTACTTCTCGGGCAGCGAATCTGCCGGCGGGTTCCGTGACATCGCAAAACCTGCTCCGCGCGGCCATCGCGCCAAGGGGCGTGGCACGTCGGGAAAGATGCTCTACGGCCCGCTCGCGAAGTCCGCGGAGGCCAAGGGCGTCCAGTTGCTCGGCCAGACGAGAGCGGACCGGCTGATCATCGAGGACGGCCGGGTGATCGGCGTCGAAGTACTGACTCTTCGTGACGCACCTGCCGGAGTTCGTCGCCGTCACGCGACGCTCGGATCTCTGTCCTCCAAGCCCGGCGTCTACGCGCCGCAGTTGCGCACGATTCTCGACGCACTCATCGCGAAGATCGAGAAGAAGCACGCTAAGCGGATTCGCATCCAGGCACGCGGCGGCGTGATCCTCAGCGCCGGCGGCTTCGTGTCCAATCGCGAGATGATGCGCACCCATGCCCCCGCCTACAAGGGCGGTATCCCGCTCGGCACCTCCGGGGACGACGGCAAAGGCATCAACCTCGGTATCGAAGCCGGGGGAGCCACCGACAAGCTCGGCAATGTTTCCGCCTGGCGATTCATCGTCCCGCCGAGTGCTTTTCTCGGTTCCATCCTGGTGGGTGAATCCGGTGCGCGAATCGTCGACGAGTCACGTTACGGTGCCGCTCTCGGTCAGGCGATGGCAGAGAAGAGCAACGGAATCGGTTGGCTGCTGGCAGATTCCGAACTCGTTCGCGAAGCGAAATCGCAGATCGGTGACCAGTCGATGTGGTTCCAGCGGGTACAGACCACTGGCATGATGCGTACCGCAGTGCGTGGCAACACCATTGCCGAGGTCGCCCGTAAAGCGGGGATAGACGTCGCCGGCCTTCAAGCCACCGTCGACGCGCACAACTCCGCTGCCGCTGCCGGACAACCTGATCCGATGGGCAAACCGTCGGACTTCGTCAGGCCGATACTGTCTGCGCCGTTCACGATGTACGACGTCTCGATCAAGCCCAACATGATGAATCCGTGCCCGATGCTCACGCTCGGTGGATTGGTGGTCGACGAATCGTCCGGCATGGTGAAAAACGAGGCCGGGGAGGGTATCCCTGGCCTGTATGCCGCCGGCCGTACCGCCGTCGGTATCTGTTCCAACTCGTATGTGAGCGGCTTGTCGCTCGCCGACTGCGTGTTCTCCGGACGACGAGCCGGTCAGCATGCAGCCGCATTCTCCACAGTCGGAAAGGCCTGAACGATGCTCTCGACGCAGATCCGCGGCGAACTTGCCGACCATCTTGATTCGGCGGAACGGGATCGCGCTCCGATCAGCCCGCTGATCGCCACGTATCCGGACATCGACGTCGTCGACGCCTACGAGATCCAGCTCATCAACATCAGGCGTCGTGTTGCCGGTGGCGCAAAGGTGGTCGGACACAAGGTCGGGCTCTCGTCACTGGCGATGCAGCAGATGATGGGCGTCGACGAGCCAGATTACGGTCACCTGCTCGCCGAGATGGAAGAGTTCGAGGACCGTCCGGTCGACACGTCGCGCTTCTGCTTCCCACGCGTCGAGGTGGAGGTCGCCTTCATTCTGGGAGCAGATCTGCCGGGCGCCGGGTGCACCGAACAAGACGTCATCGACGCCACTGTCGCCTATGCGCCGTCCATCGAGTTGATCGACAGCCGGATCAAGGACTGGAAGATCGGCCTCTCGGACACCATCGCGGACAACGCGTCCTCCGCCGGGTTCATTCTCGGCAAGGAACGAGTTCGCCCGTCGGACATCGACATCAAGGCGATCGATGCGGTGCTGACCTGCAACGGCGAGCGGATTGCGGAGGGGCGCAGCGATGCGGTTCTCGGTAACCCGGTCACCGCTGTCGCGTGGTTGGCGCAGAAGGTCGACACGTTCGGAGTTCGGCTCAAGGCCGGCGACATCGTTCTGCCGGGTTCGTGCACGCGAGCGATCGACGCTCATCCAGGCGACAACTTCCGAGCCGAGTTCAGCGGCCTCGGTTCCGTCTCTCTTCAGTTCACGTAGGAGTAGTCATGACCAAGGCAAGTGTGGCGATCGTCGGATCGGGAAACATCAGTACCGATCTGTTGTACAAACTGCAGCGTTCCGAGTGGCTCGAACCGCGATGGATGATCGGAATCGATCCCGAGAGTGAAGGATTGGCGCGCGCCCGCAAGATGGGACTCGAGACCTCCGCCGAGGGCGTCGACTGGTTGCTGAACCAGGCGGAGAAACCGGACCTGGTCTTCGAGGCGACGTCGGCATACGTGCACCGCGAGGCAGCACCACGCTACGAGGCCGCCGGTATCCGTGCCATCGACCTGACTCCGGCCGCGGTCGGCCCGGCTGTGGTTCCGCCCGCGAACCTGCGTGAACACCTGGACGCACCCAACGTCAACATGATCACCTGCGGTGGGCAGGCAACCATTCCGATCGTCTACGCGGTATCGCGAGTCGTCGATGTGGCGTACGCCGAGATCGTCGCCTCCGTTGCATCGTTGTCCGCCGGTCCGGGAACTCGCGCGAACATCGACGAGTTCACCAAGACCACCAGCCGCGGTATCGAGACCATCGGCGGCGCACAGCGCGGCAAGGCGATCATCATCCTCAACCCCGCGGACCCGCCGATGATCATGCGCGACACCATCTTCTGCGCTATCCCCGAAGACGCCGATCAGGCCGCGATCACCGACTCCATTCACCGTGTCGTCAAGGACATCCAGCAGTACGTGCCCGGCTACCGGTTGCTCAACGAACCGCAGTTCGACAAACCGAGCGTCGTTTCCGGTGGCTATGCAACGGTCACCACGTTCGTCGAGGTCGAAGGTGCAGGCGATTTCCTGCCGCCGTACGCGGGCAACCTCGACATCATGACGGCAGCAGCCACCAAGGTGGGCGAGGAAATCGCCCAGAAGCTTCTGAGTGTGAAGGCATGAGCGACATGATTCATTTCGATTCGAGCTGGGACATCCGCGTCACCGACACGTCACTGCGCGACGGCTCCCACCACAAGCGTCATCAGTTCACCGTCGAAGAAGTACGAGCCATCGTCGGTGCGCTCGACGGAGCCGGAGTGCCGGTCATCGAGGTCACTCACGGCGACGGCCTCGGCGGGTCCTCCTTCAACTACGGCTTCTCGAAGACTCCCGAGCAGGAACTGATCAAAGCTGCAGTCGAGACGGCGACCAACGCGAAGATCGCCTTCCTGATGCTGCCCGGGTTGGGCATCAAGGACGACATCGTCATCGCACAGGACAACGGTGCGTCCATCTGCCGCATCGCAACTCACTGCACCGAGGCAGACGTATCCATCCAGCACTTCGGCCTCGCGCGTGAGCGTGGACTCGAAACAGTCGGATTCCTCATGATGGCTCACTCGATTCCGCCGGAGAAGCTGGCCAAGCAGGCTCGCATCATGGCCGACGCGGGTTGCCAGTGTGTGTACGTGGTCGACTCGGCCGGCGCGCTGGTACTCGAGCAGGTATCCGATCGCGTCGAGGCGCTGGTTCAGGAACTCGGCAACGACGCTCAGGTCGGCTTCCACGGCCACGAGAACCTGGGCCTGGGCGTCGCCAATTCCATTGCGGCAGTTCGTGCGGGAGCCAAGCAGATCGACGGTAGTACCCGTCGGTTCGGTGCCGGCGCCGGCAACGCCCCGGTCGAGGCCTTCGTCGGTGTTTGCGACAAGATCGGCGTCAAGACCGGTATCGACTTCTTCGCCATCGCCGATGCAGCCGAAGATGTTGTGCGCCCGGCAATGCCGCAGGAATGCCTGCTCGATCGTCAAGCACTGATGATGGGCTACGCCGGCGTGTACTCGAGCTTCCTCAAGCATGCCGAGCGTCAGGCCGAGCGGTACGGAGTGTCGTCCGCGGAACTGTTGGTGCGCGCAGGCAAGCGCAAGTTGGTCGGCGGCCAGGAAGATCAGTTGATCGACATCGCGCTGGAACTCCAGCGCGAAGCAGCGGCTTCCTAGGCCATGGCAGACGTACTGGCCGGAAAAGTGGCCTTGGTGACCGGCGCGTCCTCAGGGTTAGGGCGCGCCGTCACCGAGCTCCTCCACCGCAGGGGCGCAAAGGTTTTCGGTATCGCCCGTGACAAGGAAAAGCTGCGGCAGTCGATGGTCGAGGTGGTCGGCACGGACGGTGAGCGTCGTTACGCAGCGACGGACGTCTCGGATTCTGCTCAGTGTGATGCGGCCGTGCAAGCGTGTGTCGACGCGCTCGGTGGTATCGACATCCTCGTCAACGTGGCGGGATCGCACTCGCTTCGTCACACGGCAGACATTGCGGATTCCGAATGGGCACATGACCTTGCGGTCAATCTGAACGGACCGTTCTTCCTTTCCCGAGCAGCACTGCCGCACTTGCTGGAACGGGGCGGCAACATCGTCAACGTCTCCTCGATCGCGGGGCTGGAAGGGCAGGCGTACTCGGCTGGATACTGCGCTGCCAAGCACGGACTCATCGGACTGACCCGTGCGATGGCGATGGAGTTCACCGGAAAGTCTCTGCGTGTCAACGCAATCTGCCCCGGCGGCATGATGACTCCTCAAGTCACCGGATTCACCTTCCCCGACGGAGTCGACTTCGATCTCGTCATGAAGGTTGCGTCGCCGCGTGGCTTGATGGAAGCCGAGGACGTTGCGAAGATGGTGGCTTTCGTGGCCTCCGACGACGCCTCGGCGATACACGGGGCCGTCTACTCGGTCGACAACGGAAAAATGGCATGAACCCGTTGGTCTCGGGACCGATCTTCCAGATCTGCTGGGTGGTCGAGGACATCGAGGCTGCCGAACAGGAGTTCACTCGGCAGTGGGGAGTGGAGCGGTGGCTGCGTATGCCAGGCATCGTCTTTGGCCCCGAGACCACAACGTATCGCGGGGAGCCCGCGGACTATGTCGTGCACGTATCGATCGGATATGCGGGCAGCCAACAGCTCGAGCTGATCCAACCAGTATCCGGACGCAACCTGTACACGGAATTCCTGGAGACTCACGGCGTCGGAGTTCATCACATGGCTTGGGTTCCAGACGATTACGAGGCGACGTTGCTAGAGGCCGAGCGTCGCGGAATGTCGGTGGTGCAACAAGGTCGGGTAGAGGGCGCCGGCATGGAGTTCTCCTACCTCGATGCCGGGCCATTGGGTGGATACGTCGAGTTGATGAAGCTCTCACCCGAGATCCGGTTGATGTTCGCTTCGCTCATTCCTGATTGACGGCAAACACTTTCGCGAAGTAGTCGGAAACGTTCTCCGGGTGACCGCGGAATCCGAGGTAGCCGTCGGGGCGAATGACCAGCGCCGCCGTACCTTCGACCCCATACGCGGCGCATAGCTGCGAGTCGTTGTCCTCGATGATAGGCACCAACGAATCGACGGTCACGGTTCCCGGTGGCACTATCGCGTAGACGTCCAACATGCCGTGCGCTGATCGAATGGCGGCGTCGGCGACCTTCTCGAGGCTGTTGATGCTCTCTGCGGATCCGTCCGAAGTCAGCAGTAACGTGTGGTCGACTCCGGACAGCAAGTCGAACAACCGAATTGGATACTGCACACCGTCTCGGCGCATTCCGCGTGCATCGGGTGCACGCTCGCCCGGTTGAACGTGTGGACTCGAAGAATCACGCCCGGTGTTCAGCGGACTCTCCGAGTAGTCGATCAACAATTGAGCCTGGCGCCGCATTGCCGTGTCGATGGAAGACTCTCCCGAACCGATTCCTTCTCGAGCATTTCGGACGGTCATCCCGACGACTTCTTCACCGACCGGCCGTCTTTCGGCGTCGTAGGTCTCGAGAAGATCTGCTGTTGCAACGCCTTTGACGGCGAGCGCTACCTTCCATGCGAGATTGTGGGCGTCCTGGATGCCGGTGTTCATGCCCTGCGCTCCAGTCGGGGGATGGATGTGCGCGGCGTCGCCGGCGACAAAAACCCGTCCGCGACCGTAAGCGTCGACGATGCGGTGGCTGATGCGGAAGACCGAGGACCATCGCAGCATCGAGGCGGTTGTCGGTTCTGGGGACAGTCTGTCGAGTACGGCCTGGATGTGATGGAGTTCAGGTGTCTTGCCGGTTGAAAAACCGTGTTGTACAGAGGCTTTGTTCGACGATTCGTCCGGCATCAAATCGTCCGGAACGAGCATCGACATGCGGTACCGCTTGTGTCCGGGAAGCGGGATGCAGACGAGTAGGTCGTCGGTGGTTCCGTCGTCGGTGGTGTGGTTGGCGCGGACGGAGTAGCCGCTGGGTATCGACCAGTCGACCTCGACGTCGCCGAGCATGTAGCTTTCGGCAAACGCGCCGCCCTCGAAGCTCAGTCCCAACCCTTTGCGGACCACGCTGTGAGCGCCGTCGGAACCCACCAGATACTGGACATTCACGGTGCTGCCGTCGCTGAGTGTGCAGTTGACGGCGCCGTCGGATTGTTCGAATGCGGTGAGACCGACTCCGCGTTCAACGGTTGTCCCCAGCTCGGCGAGGCGCTCGGTGAGGATGCGCTCCGTCGAGTATTGGGGGAGGCAGAGAAACCAGTAAGGAACATCCTCGGGGAGCGTGAGGTCGACGCGGGCGACCTCGACGCCGTTCGCGTACATGATCTGACCGCGCATCAGTGTCGAGGCGTCGAGTGCCTGGCGGAGCACCCCCATGTTCTCGAAAAGTTCGAGAGTGCGTGGCTGAATCCCGACGGCTTTCGCGTATTGCCGCGGTTCGTCGAGGGGGTCGACTATTCGGCATGAGATGCCGCGTCTGCGCAGCTCGATCGCGGTGGTCAAACCGATCGGGCCGGCGCCCGCTACCAATACGTCGGTATCCATGAGGACCCACTCACGTCGGGGACAGTCGGTCATTTCAGTATGGGTAAGCGAACTTTTGTTTTGGGGAAATTGACCCAAATCGGACATTGAGTGATTGTGTTTCGCGCTGGACTGTCCGAACGCGCTCCGACTGTTTTGCGCTATTGCCCGGGTTCGAAGCCGAGCGAGATTCGCCTGCATAGGAGCGCGAGTTCTGCCTCGTCGAGGCGTGGCGCCTCGTCCCATGAATCGACGTCGTTCCAGCTCACTGAACTCGGAGCACCGAAGGGCCTGACGAAAACGTGCTGATGAAAGTGGGGGACGCTTCGCCCGGCGATCGCGGAGAACACGAATTCGGGAGTCAATTCCGAGTCGAGGACACGTGAGACGCGCCAGACTGCGCGCGCGATGGCGCGTGCTTCAGGTTCGGATAGCGAGGGCAGCCCGGACACGTGTCGACGGGTCTCGACGAACACATATCCAGGAACCGAACGTCCGTGTGGTGGAGGGGGCCGATGGGAGACAACAACGAAGTCGTCCTCGAATATTCGAGGGCTGACGAGCGGGCCTGTTCCTCGGTGTTTGGCGCATATTGCGCATGTTGACGTCCCCACTTCACTTTTGTACCGAGTGCGGCGCGGTGATGGAAGATTTGCGATCAGCCCGACCGGAGGGTTTACCAACGTGTACAAATCAGCATGTTTGTAAAACTTTTACCTTCAAAATCGTTGACAAAAGACCGCAATTTGTCCACTCTCTATACATAGATGTTGTTCGTGTCGCGGATTACCGCGCAGGACGCACTCACTGATCCGAACGAGAACTGGAGAATTCGATGGCGGCGTTGGTGTACACCGAGCCAGATGGTCGGCTCGCAACATGGAGAGACCGGAAACGCTACTTGTGGCTGTTGGCGCTGATTCCGTCATCGGCAACTTTCATCGCCGTGGGGCTTGTT
The DNA here is from genome assembly GCF_030407755.1 of Rhodococcus sp. APC 3903. NCBI lineage: Bacteria > Bacillati > Actinomycetota > Actinomycetes > Mycobacteriales > Nocardiaceae > Rhodococcus > Rhodococcus sp. APC 3903. Next base: position 35,999 of record NZ_JASDCV010000026.1, on the reverse strand, counting down.
GCCGCCACCGGATGGAATGTCTTCTGGTGGACCGGCCCACTGATTGCTTTTGCTCTCATTCCCGTCATCGACATTCTGGCGGGTGAGGACGGGAAGAATCCACCCGACGAGGTGATCGACGAACTCGAGAACGACCGCTTCTACCGGTGGTGCACCTACGCCTATCTGCCGCTGCAGTACACGGCCTTCTTCCTGTCCTGCTACATCTGGGCGCGTTGGGATTTGAGTGTTCTCTCCAATATCGGACTCGCAGTGACGATCGGTGTGACGGCCGGAATCGGCATCAACACTGCCCATGAACTCGGGCACAAGAAGGAGAGCGTCGAGCGCTGGTTGTCCAAAATCGTTCTCGCGCAGAGCGCTTACGGCCACTTCTACCTCGAGCACAACCGTGGCCACCATGTTCGAGTGTCGACTCCGGATGATCCGGCGACCTCGCGCTTCGGTGAGACCCTCTACGGTTTCTGGCCGCGCAGCGTCGGCGGGGGATTGAAGTCGGCCTGGCATCTCGAGAAGACCCGTTTCGAGCGTCTGGGCACCACACACTGGAGCATCAAGAACGACGTGCTCAACGCCTGGCTCATGTCGGTAGTCCTGTTCGGTGTCGCGCTTGCAGTGTTCGGGATCGGCATTGCGCCGTACCTCGTGATCCAGGCCTTCATCGGGTTCTCGTTACTCGAAGCGATCAACTACCTCGAGCACTACGGACTCCTGCGTCAGAAAACCGCAAGCGGACGGTACGAGCGGTGCACGCCGGCGCACAGCTGGAACAGTGATCGCATCTGCACCAACGTCTTTCTCTATCACCTGCAGCGGCACAGCGATCATCATGCGAATCCGACACGTCGTTACCAGGCGCTTCGCAGCATGGAAGAGGCCCCTCAACTCCCGAGCGGCTACGCAAGCATGATCATGCTCGCCACCGTTCCACCCCTGTGGCGCAAGGTGATGGACCACCGCGTCCTCGAGCACTACCGAGGCGACATCACCCAGGTCAACATCGCGCCGAAGAAACGCGCCAAGATCCTCGCGGCCTACGGGGTGAACGCATGAACGCCTACATCTGCCCGATCTGCGACTACACGTACGCCGAATCGACAGGTGCTGCGCGAGAAGGCTTTCCGCCCGGCACACCGTGGTCGAGCATTCCGGACGACTGGTGCTGCCCCGACTGCGGCGTCCGCGAGAAGGTCGACTTCACCCTCGTCACGCAATCCTGATCGAAATACCCACCGGTGAAAGGAAAACCGATGTCCGAGACTGCCACTGCTTACAAATTGTTCCGCTGCCTCCAGTGCGGGTTCGAGTACGACGAAGCGATCGGCTGGCCCGACGACGGTATCGAGCCGGGTACTCGCTGGGACGAGATTCCCGAAGACTGGTCCTGCCCTGATTGTGGTGCTGCCAAAGTCGATTTCGAAATGGTGGAGGTGGACCGCTGATGACAGCGGTCAGCGAGCCCGACACACGCACCGTCGTGATCGTGGGCACGGGCATCGCCGGTTCCGGTGCCGCGCAGGCCCTGCGCAAGGAAGGGTTCGGCGGCAGCATCATCCTGATCGGCAGCGAAACGGAGGAGCCGTACCGACGTCCGGCGCTGTCGAAGGAACTACTGTCCGGGAAAGCGTCGATCGATCGGGTTCGGTTGCGACCGCCGACTTTCTGGACCGAGCAGGGTATCGACCTTCGGATCGGCGTGACTGTCACGAGTATCGACACAGATTCCCGCACAGTATGTTTAGTCGACGGGGACAGCATCGACTACGACGTTCTGATTCTTGCCGCGGGTGGACGGTCCCGACGGTTGACCGCGGAAGATTCTGAGCGCGTTCACTATCTTCGGGATATCGCAGACATGCGACGCTTGCAATCCCAGCTGATCGAAGGATCCTCGCTACTGGTGGTCGGCGGTGGCTTGATCGGATCGGAGGTGGCATCAACGGCACGTGACTTGGGTTGCAGTGTGCAGGTTCTCGAAGCGCAACCGGTGCCCCTGTCCAGGCTGCTTCCACCGTCGATAGCGGAGAAGATCGCCGCGCTGCACGCCTCGGCGGGCGTCGCCTTGCAGACGGGGGTCGACCTCGAGACGCTGACGACAGGTGTCGACGGTGTCACCGCACGTGCGCGTGACGGGCGTGAGTGGACTGCGGACTTGGCCGTCGTCGCAATCGGATCCTTGCCCGATACCGATGTGGCTGCTGCTGCGGGTATTGCGGTGGACAACGGGATTTCGGTCGACCGATACCTCCGGACCTCCGTCATTGATGTGTACGCGATCGGCGATGTGGCCAACGTGCCCAACGGTTTTCTCGGCGGCATGCACCGTGGTGAGCACTGGAACACTGCGCAGGACCACGCAGTCGCAGTTGCCAAGACCATCGTCGGGAAGGAAGAACCCTTCGAATCCGTCCCATGGAGTTGGTCGAACCAATTCGGCCGCAACATTCAAGTAGCTGGTTGGCCAGGCGCGGACGACACCGTGATTGTTCGAGGAGACTTGGACTCCTATGACTTCACTGCGATCTGCATGCGCGATGGAAATATCGTCGGTGCTGTGAGCGTGGGCCGGCCGAAGGACATTCGCGCCGTCCGAACCCTTATCGAACGCTCCCCGGACATCAGCGTCGACGTACTCGCCGATTCGAACAGGGATCTGACCGAACTTGCGGCGGGTCTTGTCGCCTCACCGGTGCTCTGAGTGCGCTCGTGACTTCTGTGGCTTGCGTGTCCACCGTTTTGACACCGAGCACGGGCGATGGAAATCTTCCCGATATGTCCACCGCTCGTGCCCGTGTCCCGTACCACGAGGCAGCTCGTCAACTCCTCCGTGCGTCAGCGCTCGACGCCACACGCGAACTCTTGACCGAGAAATCGTGGAACGACATCACGATGGCGCATATCGCGGAAGCTGCGGGTATGAGCCGGCAGACGTTGTACAAGGAGTTCACGTCCCGGCAGGGATTGGCGTCCGGATACCTCATCCGTTTCGTCGACGAGTTCCTCGAAGAGGTGGAACGCGAAGTAGCGCTGCACCATTCGGACCCCCGGGGTGCGGTCTCGGCGGCCTTCCGTGCATTCTTCGACGCCGGTGCCCGGGATCCGATGGTGGTCAGTATTGTCGGTCCTCGTCCGCAACATGACCTGCTGAGCCTGGTCACCACCGACGGGACTCCGCTGCTCGAACATGCGAGCGCGAGGTTGGCCGAGATCTTCATGACCAGTTGGGCGAACGTCGACCGCGTCCATGCCGAGATGTTCGGCAGCACGATAGTGCGTCTGGCGATCAGTCACGTGACGTTGTCCTTCGGTACTCCCGATCAGATCGCCGAGAACCTGGGGGAGATGTTCGGGCCGTTCCTCGATCAAGTCATCGGTTCGGGCACAGTCGAACCGAACTGAGCCGACAGGATCGATACGGTTTCCGAGCTAGGACGGAAGTTTGATCGAGACCGATCGCCGTAGTTCTTTGGTGGGAAGTTTCGCCGATATGTGTGAATCCAAGTCCCGCTTCTCGGTAGCGTGCCGGACGTGCGTCGAGGTGCAGCCCGTGGGCGGCTCTCGTCAGATTCCGTCAACGGTGGAGGGTTTCGAAGATGAAGAGCCGCAATAAGTTTCGAGTTATGTCGACAGTCGCGTTAGTTGCAACATTTGTCATGGCCGGTGCAGGTGCGGCAATTGCCGACGAATCATCGTCAGGGTCTTCCGGCAGCGGATCGCTCGGTTCCTCCGGTGCGGCAGAGGTTGATCCGTTGACCTTCGACGGTTGGGGCACGTGCCCGATCGAGGATCTCGAGGTGACGACGTGCGCCAGCGTCGTAGTTCGCGGAGGGACCATGAAATTGGGCGCACTTTCGGTGCCGATCCCGGACGGAAGTCTCAAGGTTGCGGGCGGCGTGAAATACGCGACTCAGCCGGACAACAGTTTCATCGAGACGTTCGTCGCCAAGCAGGACGGGTCCAACGGGGTCTATTCCAATCCGATTTCGGTACCCGGAGGTGCTCTCGGGATCGATACTCCGCTGGGACTGACTCAGATCAGCGCGACGGTGGAATCGGTGGGAGTCCCGGATCTGAAGGTTCTCGAGCAGGAACTCACCATGCCTGTTCGATTGAAACTGTCGAATCCGTTGCTCGGTGACGATTGCTACATCGGTTCGGTTTCGAATCCGATCAACCTTCACCTGACCACAACCGGAAACCCTCCGTCGGAACCTATCGGTGAGTTCCCCGGTGCAGTGTTCCCGGCAGTCCCACATTCGGATGCTGTGTTTGCGGCGCCGGGAGCTAGCGGATGTGGACCGCTCGGTGCGCTCAACTGGGCGGTGAATCTACGCGGGGGAGTGCCGGCGGCCAGCGGAAAGAACTCTCTCACCACGTCGAGCGACGTCTACGCGGTGGCCGCACGAAAGGTGCGACCGCCTGCCTGACGGACGCGCAGTCGCTGGAACGTAAAACGAGGGCCGACCCGTGGTGAGTCGGCCCTCGTTCTACACAATCAGGTCAGCTGACCTCGGGATCACGCACCGTGATGGTGCCGTCCCTGACTGCGTCGGCGATGCTGTCGTGCAGTTTCGGGCAACCGTCCTTCAACGCCGTCGACTGCCCGGAAGCAATGGCCTCTTTGAAGGTGTGGCAACGCAGCGCCGGGTCGGAAGTCCACTGAACACTGGTGTGCTTGTACGTGTTCTTGCGAACAAGTACGCAGGCACCGCATGCCTTGCAGTCGACTTCCTGCAGACCCGAGTCGAGGTATTCGTGCTTGTCCTCGATCGTCTGGGCCGCGATCGCCTCGAGTCGTTCCGTCTGCCCGGCAAAGTCCGGTGCCTTGGCCCAACGAGCCCACCGTGCGTCGGTTCCGATCGAGGCGCTCACGATTAGACCTCTGCTTCCTTCTTTGCCGCTTCTGCTGCAGCTTCCTTCTCGGCCTTCTGGCGTGCGAGGTTTTCCTCGACCTCGGCGTGCCAGGCCTCGTTTGCCTTGGTGGTGTCCACCTCGAACTCGAAGCGCTGCGTCATCTTCTCGGTGACGTCGGCCTTGTCCACGTAGAACTGCTCGTACCAGCGTCGTAGCTGGTAGACGGGGCCGTCTTCTTCGCAGAGAAGGGGATTCTCGATCTTGGTCTTGTTCTTCCAGATCGCGACGTCCTGCAGGAAGCCCTCGCTGATGCCCTCGGTGAACTTGCCGGCCAACTTGTCGGCCATCTCGTCGGAGACACCCGTCGGCTTCTTGACCGTCACGCCCCACTGCAGCACGAACGAGTCCGGGCTGATCGGGTAGTGGCAGTTGATCAGAACACTCTCGACCTCGTATCCGCTGTAGCTGTTCCACAGGGGATTGACCATGTACGACGGTCCGTAATACGCAGCTTCGGAGCGAAGAAGCGTGTCGCCGCCGTACTGGGAGGCCATTCCGATGTCGGGACGGCCGGTGGTGTTGAGGTACTGAGTGGCGATCTCACCTTCGAAGACGTTCTTGAAGTACGTCGGGAAGGCGTAGTGGATGTAGTAGAAGTGCGCCATGTCGACCACGTTGTCGATGATCTCGCGGCAGTTGGACCCCTCGATGACCATGGAGTTCCAGGTCCAGTCGGTCCATTCGTCGCTGTACGCACCCTCGATACGAGGAATCACGATCTCCTCGGGCGGCGGATTGCCCTCGGGGTCGTTCCAGACGAAGAGCTGACCGTTCTGCTCGAGGGTCGTCCACGCGCGGGTACGTGCGAGCGGGGGCACGCGGCGGGCATAAGGAATGCCGGTGCACTTTCCGTTGCCGCCCCAGCGCCAGTCGTGGAAGGGGCAGGCGATGGAATCACCCTTGACCTCGCCTTGTGTGAGGTCACCGCCCATGTGACGGCAGTATCCGTCGAGAACTTTGATGTCGCCCTTGCTGTCGGCGAACACCACGAGCTTCGTACCGAAAGCCTCGATCGCGTGCGGTTTGCCGTCCTTGAAGGTCTTCAGTAGACCCAGGCAGTGCCAACCGCGGGCGAAACGCGTTTGCACCGTTCCGACGTCGATCTCGCGAATCTGCGCCATTGTGACCTCACATCCCTTCTAGCTGTTAGTAGAACACGTTATAGAACTCGATCCGGTTCCGCCAGATTTTGGGGGCACTTGTTACAGCATTGCGGCCACAAACGGGACCTTTGTCAGCGTCTCGACAGAAAAGAGAACGTGTTCTAGTCTCAAGTGTAAGTGAACCAACCGATCGAGGAAGACGGGAGCGTCGAAGTGGGTAACCATGACAGCCACGAGGTGATGCAGAGGCTCGACGCACTACTGCCGGCACTGCGCGAGCGCGCACAGGAGACCGAGGATCTGCGTCGTATCCCCGACGAGTCCATCAAGGGACTCCAGGAAACAGGCTTCTTCCGCTTGCTGCAGCCGAAGCAGTGGGGCGGATACGAAGCCGATCCGGTGCTGTTCTACTCCGCGGTCAAGAAGATCGCCAGCGCGTGCGGTTCCACAGGGTGGGTCTCCTCGATCATCGGGGTACACAACTGGCACCTCGCCCTCTTCTCTCAGCAGGCGCAGGAAGACGTGTGGGGCAACGACACTGACGTGCGCATCTCGTCCTCTTACGCTCCGATGGGTATGGGTGAAGTAGTCGAGGGCGGATACAAGGTCAACGGTGCGTGGGCGTGGTCCTCGGGTTGTGACCATGCCAGCTGGGCCGTTCTCGGTGGTCCGGTGTTCAAGGACGGCCGCGCAGTCGATTTCGTGAGCTACCTGATTCCTCGCGAGGACTACCAGATCGACGACGTGTGGAATGTGGTCGGCCTGCGTGGAACCGGCTCCAATACCGTTGTGGTCAAGGATGTTTTTGTTCCCACGCATCGCGTGCTGAGCTTCCGGGCGATGAGCGAACTGACCGCCCCCGGCCTCGAAAACAACACCGCGCCGGTCTACAAGATGCCGTGGGGAACCATTCACCCCACCACGATCTCGGCGCCGATCGTCGGAATGGCTTACGGCGCTTACGAAGCGCACGTCGAGCATCAAGGCAAGCGTGTTCGCGCTGCGTTCGCCGGCGAGAAGTCGAAGGACGATCCGTTCGCCAAGGTGCGTATCGCCGAGGCGTCCAGTGACATCGACGCCGCGTGGCGTCAGCTCTCCGGCAACGTCGCCGACGAGTACGCGTTGATCCTTGCAGGCGAAGAGGTTCCGATGGAACTGCGGCTGCGCGCTCGACGCGACCAGGTGCGCGCCACGGGCCGCGCGATCGCCTCGATCGACAAGCTTTTCGAGAACTCCGGTGCCACGGCGCTGCAGAACGGCACTCCGATTCAGCGTTTCTGGCGCGACGCCCACGCTGGTCGCGTCCACGCCGCGAACGATCCCGAACGCGCATACGTCATGTTCGGAACCGGCGAATTCGGTCTGCCGATCACCGACACGATGGTCTAGAGGAGGCTCAGTGACAACCACCGAAGAAGCTCTCACCTACGAGTCCACTTCGCGGTTCGCGCAAGTGCGCCCCGATCTGAAACTGCACTTCCACGAGGCAGGCGTCGGAAACGACAAGACCATCGTGCTGCTGCACGGCGGTGGCCCAGGCGCGTCGTCGTGGTCGAACTTCGCCCGCAACATTCCGGTGTTGGCGAAGAACTTTCACGTCATCGCCGTCGATCAGCCCGGTTACGGGCAGTCCGACAAGCCGACGGAGCATCCGCAGTACTTCGTGCACAGTGCGTCGGCGCTCAATGATCTTCTGGATACGCTCGAGATCACCGGTCGCGTTGATCTGCTGGGTAATTCGCTCGGTGGTGGCGCTGCTGTTCGTTTTGCACTCGACTACCCGGACCGTGCGGGTCGCCTCGTTCTGATGGGCCCCGGCGGTCTGAGTGTCAACCTGTTTGCGCCGGACCCCACCGAGGGCGTCAAGAACCTCGGGAAGTTCAGCTACCAGCCCACACGGGAGAACCTCGAAGCATTCTTGCGGATCATGGTCTTCGATCAGAAGCTGATCACGCCGGAACTCGTCGACGAACGCTTTGCTGCCGCCAGCACTCCCGAGTCGCTGGCTGCGGCCAAGGCGATGGGTAAGTCCTTCTCCAGCGGTGACTTCGAGCTTGGCATGCTCTGGCGCGAGGCGTACAAGCTTCGACAGCGTGTGTTGCTGATCTGGGGCCGTGAGGATCGGGTCAACCCCCTCGACGGCGCACTGGTTGCGCTCAAGATGATCCCGCGCGCGCAACTCCACGTCTTCGGCGGTTGCGGTCACTGGGCGCAGCTCGAGAAGTTCGACGAATTCAACCGGCTCGCAACCGACTTCCTGCTCGACGGAGGTAAATGATGGGTATTCGATCTCTGGCGTACATGCGCATCGGGGCCACCGACATGGCTGCGTGGCGCGAATACGGACTCAAGATCCTCGGAATGATCGAGGGCAAGGGCGTCGACGCGGATTCACTGTATCTGCGTATGGACGACTTCCCGGCGCGTCTTGTCATCGTTCCGAACGACACGGACCGTCTGCTCGTCTCGGGCTGGGAAACCGCGAATGCGGCTGAGCTGCAGGATATCCGTGACAGGTTGTCGGCAGCCGGTGTTCCGTTCAAGGAAGGCACGGCGGAGCAGCTCAAGGACCGTCGCGTCGTCGAGATGATCGCGTTCGAGGACACCTCGGGCAACTCCCTCGAGGTGTTCCACGGAGCTGCTCTCGAACACCGCCGGATCGTGAGCCCGTACGGGCACAGGTTCGTGACGGGCGAGCAGGGCCTCGGCCACGTCGTGCTCACCACCGACGACGACGATGCTTCGCTGCGGTTCTACCGCGACGTACTCGGATTCAAGCTTCGCGACTCGATGCGTCTGCCTCCGCAGATGGTCGGCCGGCCCGCGGACGGCGACCCGGCGTGGCTGAGGTTCCTCGGCTGCAACCCGCGTCACCACAGCTTGGCGTTCCTGCCGTTGCCCAACCCGACGGGCATCGTGCACCTGATGCTCGAGGTGGAGAACTCCGACGACGTCGGACTGTGCCTCGACCGGGCACTGCGCAAGAAGGTCAAGATGTCGGCGACTCTCGGTCGCCACGTCAACGACGAGATGCTCTCGTTCTACATGAAGACTCCGGGCGGGTTCGACATCGAATTCGGTTGTGAGGGGCTAGAGGTCGAGGACGAAAACTGGATCGCGAGGGAAAGCACGGCCGTGAGCCTGTGGGGTCACGACTTCACGGTGGGAATGAAGCCGTGAGTTCGCCCGACGCGTCGGTGAGTGCGGAACAGGCCATCGATCCACGCCAGTTCCGCACGGTTCTCGGGCAATTCTGCACGGGTATCACCATCATCACGACAGTCGACGACGGTGAGCCGGTCGGGTTCGCGTGTCAGTCTTTCGCTGCCCTGTCACTCGACCCACCTTTGGTGTTGTTCTGCCCCACCAAGGGTTCTCGGTCGTGGGCGGCAATCGAGCGGACCGGGAAGTTCGCCGTCAACGTGTTGGCGGAGGAACAGCAGGCGGTGTGTGCTCGTTTCGGGTCGCGTGAGCCGGACAAGTTCGCGGGTATCGATTGGACGCCATCACCGTTGGGGTCACCGATCATCGACAAGTCGCTCGCCCACATCGACTGCACGGTGGAAACCGTCCACGACGGCGGTGATCACTACGTCGTCTTCGGACGTGTGTCGTCGATGAGTGAGATCAAGACCGAACGCCCGCTGCTCTTCTATCGCGGGCAGTACACGGGCATCGAGCCGGACAAGACTGTTCCGGCTACCTGGCGTGACGATCTGGAAGCGTTCCTGACGACCACGACAGAAGATACCTGGCTGTAGTGGCAACCCCGTGAGTGGTTAAGGAGTCCAGGGGCTCCTTAACCACTCACGGGGCCGGAGGCCCTACAGAGAAAAACAGGTATGACAGAAGTCGTCACCGAACGGCGTCAGCAGGATGCTACGACGCACTATCTTGTTGGATCGTCCGGCTCGCTTGACCGCCTCGATCACCGACGGCTGTACCTCGACCACCTGGTACCGGTCGGCCTCGACGGGCTCGCGTGAGAACGCCACCAAACCGAGCCGATGCAGGTTGTTCAGGTACGCGCTGATGCGGTCCAGATGGCGACATCCCGCCAGTTCTCCGATCATCGACAGACCCTCGTCGATCATCTCCGAGCCGACGCCGAACGGCCGCGCCGTACGTACGTCCACGCTCGGTTGCGCACCTGAAGTGGCCAGCAACCGAAGAATTCGAGCTTCGTCCGGCGCGATCTCGTCAAGGATCCGGTCGTAGGCCGGGTGCAGATCGTCGCGATCGGTCACGTCAGCGGAACGGTCCAGCAACCTGTCGCCGCGTGCCCGCAGCGCCGCGAGAGTGGCCTCGACGCTCTGCTTGCGATTGGTACGAGTTGCCATTGCTGCCCGTAGGTTCTCGGTCCGCGAGCCGTCTCCGTTGGAGCTCTCGGCCCGACGTTCGGATTGAACATTGGCCGATTCAGCGGCCTCTGCCGCGGCTTCGGCGGCAGCCTGAACGATCTGCCGCGTCGCCTCCTTCGCCGTTCCGAAAGCCCAACCCGTCAGCTTGATCGACGTGAGCGTCGTCGTGGCAGTCAGCCCGACAAGGCTGCGGATCAGACGCTTTTCCACGGATTCGACCGGCGCGATGTCCGCAGCCCAGTCGTACGATTCCGCTTCGACGATCAGGCGATGGTCGTGCTCACTCATACTCATACTCCGACTCATACTCCGAATATTGCGAGGTGCAGGAAACCGGCAAACGAGCCCAGCACGGCCCCGTGTACGAACAACAGCCACTCGTCCTGTTTGACGGCTGAGCGTAGTAGTTCACTGAAATCTTCCGGTGAAAGGATGCTCATGCGTTCGGTGACGAAGACACGAATCTTCTCCGACTGGCTCTCGGCGAACTCCGCGTCCTCGAAGACCCTTGGGTACAGATCGAGCACTTCGGTGGTGGCCAGGCCGGGCAGACGCTTGTAGCTCTGCGAACCGACGGTCATCTTGACCACCGACTTTGCCCAGCCGGCGGCGTCGTCGACGGATTCGCGCAGTACCTGATCGAGCATCCGCCGCGTTCGGTCCGAGCGGGGACCTTCGAGGAGTTCGGTGCCGATGTTCTCGAGCGTCACGACGTGATCGGCCAGGGTTTTTGCGTACCCGGCGATGATCTCGGTGCGGCGTTTCAGGAAAAGTCCCTGCCGCCACGGCACCCAACGGCTGGGGGTGATCGGTTCGAAGATCATCGTGATTCCGAGGTAGTTCACGATGTACCCGATGATCACGCCACCGATGGGAAGCACCCACCACTGCGGAACCAGATGGAGGATTCCGACGAGCACGAAGCCCATCGGGAACCCGAAGTAGAAGCCGAAGTTCTGCATGAACCTGAGCTCTTTGTTGCCCATCGTGCGGAAGATGTCGTTGAGCAGTTTGGGATGCGAGGAGAGGTAGCGGATCACCATCAGCTTCGCGTCGATGAACTCGTCGATGTCCTCTTCGATGCGGTCGGTGATCATGCGCACGCTGGCAGGCAGATCGTCCTCCACCTTGCGGAAGACGGCTTCCTTCACCGACGTCGGAAGGTTGTGCCAGAGCTGAGGATTCTCGGCCGTCATGATTCTGGTGACCACGCCGCGCACTTCACTGCGGGAGATGTTCACCAAGTGCTCGGCGATGCTGTCCGGGTCCAGGACGCGATAGAAATCGGCGATGCTGCCGACTTTCGCGAGGGATTTGTCGACGGCGATCGACGCCATCTTCTCCGCCCGCGAGGGGACGATGCCTTGCCAACCGAATCTGCCGTCGCTGGTGATCGCGGGGATCACCTGGACGCGTCGGGGGAGGAACGGGAAGAGCAGTTTGAGGCCGGGCACTTTGATCCCGTGGAAGTTGATCGGCGCAAACAGCATCAGGACGCCCGACCAATTGGTGATGTACCCGATGATTCCGGTGAACAAAGGAATGGTGATCAACTGTTCGAGCAAGTGGTCCGGCACCGTCGCACATCCTCCTCATATCCGAGAACCTCACGTTCGGACATGATTGCCGAAACTTCGCTCTTCGTGGGTGTTTCGTTGGCTACTGCTGCGCCTTCCCAGTTGCGTCAGCATAGAGGCCCGACAATTCGGGCTGTAGGTGGGTAGGAAGTTGATGTAACCTCACGTACATGGTCAGTATTGCGCACAACACGACGACGCCGGTTCTCTTCCGGCGCATCGTTTAGCAACTGCTGACCGAACCCTTTCAGCCCCGGGAGTTATCGCCCCGGGGCTTTCCTGTTTCGTCGCTCCGTGTGCGTCTCCCCTTGAACGATTTGGAGAGCTCTCATGAGCGCTGACCACCGCGAACTCGGGCGCGACCTGGAGTTTTTCGCCACCACCCCCATAGTCGGAGCCGGCCTTCCGCTCTGGTTACCGGACGGCGCCGTCATCAGGAACGAACTCGAAAAGTTCGCCGCCGAACAAGCAGCGCGCTCCGGTTGTCAGGGTGTCTATACCCCGGTTATGGCGAAGAAAGAGTTGTACGAGAGATCTGGTCATTGGTCCAAGTTCTCGGAAGACATGTTCCCTGAAATGAAGATAGGCGGAGAGTCATTTCTCCTTCGTCCGGCTAACTGTCCTCATCACGCTCAGGTATTCGCCGCTCGCGGTCGTAGTTATCGCGAGCTACCTTTCCGCGTTCGTGAACTCGGCCCGATGTTCCGTAGCGAACTCTCCGGAGTTCTCAGCGGATTGAGTCGAGTCCGACAGATCAATCTCGACGACGCACATGTCTTCTGTAGTCGTGAACAAGTGCAAGCGGAAGTGATCGTCGCGCTCGACGCGATCGAGCGCTGCTACTCGACTCTGGGGATTGCCGAACGGGGGTACCGACTCTCGATCAGAGGGGGAGAGGGGCAGTACCTCGGCACCGACGAGCAGTGGGCGGACGCCGAGGATCACCTTCGCGGGGCGCTGAATGCACGTTCGATCGAGTACGTGGAAGCGAAGGGGGAGGCAGCGTTCTACGGTCCCAAGATCGACGTCCAGGTGCGAGACGCGCACGGCCGCGAGGAAACACTCTCGACCGTGCAACTCGACTTCAATCAACCGGAGCGGTTCGACCTCGAGTACACCGCTGAGGACGGATCCAAGGCTCGCCCCGTCATGATCCATCGGGGCTTGCTCGGGTCGATGGAACGCATGACTGCGCTTTTGATCGAAAGGTTCGAAGGGCGGATGCCGCCGTGGCTGGCACCCAACCAAGTCTCGATTCTGCCCGTCGGCGACCGGCACCAGGTTGAGGCCGAGCGTTTGCGGGCCGATCTCGAGGCTCGCGATGTTCGAGTGGCGATCGCGCCTGACGGATCGTTGGGACGTCGCATCCGCGAGGCACGCACTCACCGTGACCCGTACATCGCGGTGATCGGGGACAACGAGGTGCACGGCGGCACCGTCGACGTTCTGGTCCCCGCGCGTGGTGGGCGGGCGGTCGTCGATGCGAGTGTGTTTGTCGCTCAGGTGGTCTCGGGAATCGAGGAGCGTGCCCTGCTTCCGGCAGACTTCTAGCCGACGGGTAGTTCGTGGAGCGCGCGCACCAGTGGCGCGAGTTCGGGTGTTTTGCATGCCTCGTCGAGTGCGGCCTCGAGGGTGGCGTCGTGCGTCGGCCGTGCGCTTTCGAGAAGCTCGCGGCCGGCCGGCGTCAGTTCGGTGTAGATGCCTCGACGGTCGTCGGCGCACAGGATGCGCGTCAGTAGTCCTCGATCTTCTAGTCGATTGACCAAGCGCGTCGTGGCGCTGCTGCTCAGTGCGGCAGCGCGAGCCAGCTGGGCCATACGCATGTGCCAGCCGTCCTGGCGGCTCAAAGCGTCGAGCACGGTGTATTCGACGACGGACAGTTTGTGCTCACGCTGGAGCGCGCGTTCCAGTTCGGTGTCGAGGGCGCCGTGCAGTGCTGCGAGCGTGCGCCACCCTTGCGAACGGATTTCGACGGCGTCGTCGGCGATCCCCATGTGATTCTCCTTGTCCGTTTCCTGCGACTCCAGGTTACCAGCTTGCGCATGTAGCGCGCGCGTGCAACTATTTATGGCGCGCCTGCAACTACTGCACACGCCCGCTAACGGCTTACGCGTAAATCTGTGAAAGGAACATCGAGATGCCATTGGGTCTCATTGCCCTCGCTATGGGCGGGTTCGGGATCGGCCTCACCGAATTTGTCATCATGGGCCTCCTGCCCGAGGTCTCGGCTGATTTCGAGGTCACCGAGTCCGTCGCGGGCTACCTGATCTCGGGCTACGCACTGTCGGTGGCGATCGGCGCGATCCTCCTGACCGCTGCCGTCACCCGCTTCGAGCGCAAGAAGGTCCTTCTCTCGCTCATGGGGCTGTTCATCATCGGCAACCTGATGTCCGCGCTCGCGCCCTCCTACGAGGTCATGATGGGCGGACGCATCGTCGCGGCACTGTGCCACGGTGCGTTCTTCGGGATCGGTTCGGTGGTTGCCGCCGACATGGTCGCACCCAACAAGCGCGCCGGCGCCATCGCGATGATGTTCGCGGGCCTGACCATCGCCAACGTTCTCGGCGTTCCGTTCGGCACTCTGCTGGGCCAGCAACTCGGATGGCGCTCGACGTTCTGGGCCATCACCGTCATCGGCGTCATCGCGCTCATCGGAATTGCAGCACTCGTCCCGACGACGCCCGCCAGCACGACCGGTGGCGGATTGCGCGGAGAGTTGGGGGCATTCCGCAACAAGCAGGTATGGCTCTCGATCGTCATCACCATCCTCGGCTACGGCGGAATGTTCGGAGCCTTCACCTACATCGCCTTCACCCTCACCGAGGTCACCGGCTTCGCGACGTCCAGCGTTCCGTGGCTGCTCATCCTCTTCGGCTCGGGCCTGTTCGTCGGTAACTTCCTCGGCGCCAGGGCGGCCGACCGCTCGCTGACGAAGTCGCTGGTCTGGATTCTCGCGATCCTGACCGTCGTTCTGATCGTGTTCGCCGCCACCGCCGAGAGCAAGGTCATGACCGTGATCTCACTGTTCTTCATGGGCGCCTTCGGTTTTGCGACGGTACCCGGGTTGCAGATGCGGATCATGAACTACGCGTCGGCCGCACCGACCATGGCGTCGGGTGCAAATATTGCCGCCTTCAACGTCGGCAACGCGCTCGGTGCATGGCTGGGCGGAATCACCATCGCCGCGGGACTCGGCTTCACCTCCCCGATCTGGATGGGGGCGGCGGTCACCGTCGCCGGTCTGCTGGTCCTGATCGTCGCGGCGAAGATCGACCGCCCGGCAGCGTCAGAGCAGTCGACGTCGAGCACCTCGCTGCACCCGACCGCCGCCTGAACCTGGCAACTGCGCTCTGACCCCATCGCGTGAACGTATCGCTCCCCTTGTCCAACAAGGGGAGCGATACGTTCACGCGGGTCAGGTGAGGCGGAATTCGGCGGTCACCCCGGAGAACGGCGAAATCGCGCCGCTACCCCGAGCCTTCGACGCACCGAAGTGTTGGACTCGATACGTACCCGCCGGAGTATCGGCCGGAACATCCCACGTGATGCGAACGACGGAACCGTTGCTCCCGACCCGGCGCCAGTGCAGTTTGGTGGACCAGTCGTTGTCGTCGGCGACCCGTGTCCAGGATCCGCCGGTATTTCGCTGGATCTCGTAGAAGGTCCCGTTTCGGTGAGTGTCGTTCTTGGGGTGGCCGGTGACGAACTCGACGGCAACCTGCGCACCCGGTGAGCCGTCGCCGGGCTGGACGGTCGCATCGCCGAATTGTGTTCCCGGCAAGGGCTCGTCGAAGTCGACGCCAGGTCCGAAGCTGGGTTGGAACCCGGACAGGTCGGCCGGCGCGGGGCCGCGAGGAGGTTCGGTGCCGTCGCGCATCGCGGCTGCGAGAGCGGCGTACCCCTGTTGATAGGCCGGCAGTGTGTAACGGCCGAACATCGTCGAGCCGCCCTCGTACTGCTGCGAATCGTATTCCTGTGGCGTGGTGCAGTAGCTCGAGTACGAGTTCGCGTAGCCCTGGAAGATGACGTTCTCGAGGGGAACTCCAAGCTCCTCGGCGACGGTTCGACGCACTCGTAATCCGGAGACGATGGTGAATTCCGCAGGGCCACCGACGATGTAGAACTGGCCGATCCGCAGGATCTGGATCTTCAGTACGTTCGGCACCCATCCGCCCGGTGGCAACAGGCCGACCGGAACGACTACGAGCTTGGGGGCCTGTGCATCCTGAAGCCATTGAGGCACAGGAGCATCCATGCCGCCCAAGGCGTCGATCATGGGGTTTCGGGTGCCCTCGGGGAAGATCGGAATTGCAGGCCCGTCCTCGACGCTTCCGGCGCTCATTGCCGCACCGATCGCTGCCGGTGCAGTGCGGTGCTCGCGCCCGTCCGGGGTGAATCTTCCGCTCACCACCTGATTTGCCATGTCCAGGTACATGATCCGACTGTCGACACCACCAGTGACGGTTTCGGAGGCCGAGCCGAAGGCAGTTTGAGCCGCCGCAACCTGGCGCAGCCCGATGATGCGTGCATTCTCGAATTCGTCCTCGGTCGGTCCGCGTCCGGGCTCGAGGAAGAGGTTCGGTGACATGTCGCCGCTGTTGGTCTGCGGAAAAGCGGCAATGAAGCTGGTGTCGCCGTCGAGGTAACGCACACCCCGGTCGTCGTGCTCCCAGAAGTACGCCGCGGCGCCCTTGTTGTCCCCGGAGATGAGATGGTTCTCGTTCGTGAGCGAGGCGCAGTGGGTAGCGAACCAGTTGATCGCCCCGATGTCCTTGCTGCCCCGACTGATCCGCATGACACGCATGTGGTGATCGTTGCCACCGGGGTAGTAGGCCTTGTCCTCTTCGGGATTGAGGTCGAACGCCACTCGCGATCGGTTGACGCTGGCATCGGTGAGGTCGGACCGCCCGAAACGGACGGAGCCCGGCGCCAGGTTCTCGTGGGCAGCGCTGATCGCCTCGACCATGCCGTTGACCTCGGCTTCGAACACCTGCAGTTCGAAGCCGAGAACTGCGAGGTTGTACGCGTAGTTGTGCGAGGCCCCACCACATGCCGCGTGTGAATGGATGGCCGTCAACATGACGTTGCGTTCGGTGTAGATGTCGCCGAATTTCCCAGCCAGCCGGCGTAGGACCTCGTCGTGAACGGACTGGAAGATCATGCAGTTGTCGACGCACACGTAGGCGACCCGTGACCCGCCGGACTCGAAGATGAAGGCGCGTGCGCGCATTCGCTGGTGCAGGCCTTCGGCGCGTTGGTCGAAGCTCGAGTAGCCCATCATGCCGACCTCGGCGACCGGTCCGGTCACATCGGAGATCCCGACGCCCACCTGCAACGACGACTTGTCGGTACGTGCGGGTGAAACGGTGCGTGCCGGCGAAGCTGCGACGGCCTGGTTCGTCGACAGAGCGGCGAGCGCAGGTGCGGCGGCAGCGCCTGCCAGTACGGTGCGTCGGGTGATCTGCACGAGTGTCCTTTCGGGCGGTCTGACGCGAGTTGGTCAACCGTCCAGGAGTGTAGCCCGAGTCACACGTGACCGAAAGGGGTGCCGTCGGCTGACACTCAGATCGTTGTCGCCTCCCCGAACGTCATCGCCAGGTTTTTGATGGTCGTGGTCATCAGGGCCCGGCGGGGGAGTCCCAGTTTCCGAAGCTCCGCCGCCATCGGGTGACTACCCAGCTGAACCTCTGCTCCACCAGGGCGCGATTTGACGCCGGTCGGCGCCATGTCCCACGACGTGCACCTGGTTGCGCCGTCGAGATGCGAGTACGCGGCCAACGACATGTTGGCTCCGCCGCCAGGCACGCTGACGCCGGACTTCACACTCAACTGTGTGATGAGTTTGCCGTCGCGCGAGACGGATCCGCGCTTGACCGAGCCGACGTGCTCGGTGTCGAACTCGGCGAGCACCTTCGGGAATCCCCAGATTTCCCGGCCGGCGGCCTTGGTGAACTCTCCGTCCACCGGCAACTCGTGAATGAGTGCCCCTGCAGTTCCGGCAGCGAGCGAACGTAGATCTCCCAGCACCGAGGTTTCGGGAGGCGCAGTGTGGCTACGCACCATGTACGTCACCCCGAATTCGTTGTACGGCCCCAGATCCCCATCGATGTAGTCGACAAAAACCAGGCCGCACAGCGCCCGGCCGGGACGGTACTGGAGCACGGTCAAGCCGGTGTAATCGATGATCGACTGCGCCGTTGCGCTGGGTACCGAGTACAACGCCATGAAGGCCGACGCGGTGCGAACTTCGACGGGCATCTCGACCTTCTTGCCCAGAATCGTGTAGCTCATGGCGCGACCACCCCGCGGAGTCCGTCGGATCCGTAGACGGGTTCGAGCATCGAGCGGAAATCCGGTCCGCGGCGCAGCATTTGGCCTCCGTCGACGTTGATGATCTGCCCGGTGATCCAGGTGGA
This sequence comes from Rhodococcus sp. APC 3903, assembly GCF_030407755.1. Taxonomy (NCBI): domain Bacteria; kingdom Bacillati; phylum Actinomycetota; class Actinomycetes; order Mycobacteriales; family Nocardiaceae; genus Rhodococcus; species Rhodococcus sp. APC 3903. Next base: position 17,628 of record NZ_JASDCV010000026.1, on the reverse strand, counting down.
TTGCGGTCCGAGTAGGAAGGAAGCGAGTCCGGCGACGTCCTCGACCTCGCCGACGCGTTCGAGCGGCGTGTTGGCCAGGTAGTCGTCCAGGATCGGGCCACCGTCGGTGATGAGCGCGACCAGATCCGTTCGGGTCAGCCCTGGGCGGATCGCGTTGACACGAATGTTGCTGGCGCCCAGTTCGTCTGCCGCCAATTGCACCAGGTGGTCGACGCCGGATTTCGAGACGCCGTACGCGCCGAACCAGCGATGTGTGTTGCTGCTGGCGATCGACGAGATCGCGACGATGGATCCACCGCCTCCTGCCACCAGCGCCCGGGCGCCGTGCTTGATCGTCAGCATGGTCCCCGTGACGTTGAGGTCGACGGTGCGGCGCCACGCGTCGACGTCGAGTTGCGTGACCGGTGCGATGGTTTCGTTCCCGCCGGCGCAGGCCACGACTCCGTCGAGCTTTCCGGTGACGGAGACCGCCGCGGCAACAGCGGCGACGACGTCTGCCTCGATCGTGACGTCGGTAGGGGAGACGCTGACCGATCCTTCCGGGCTCGACTGCCGGATCGATTCGGCGGCAGCTTCGAGTTTCTCCTTGTTGCGTCCGCAGATCGTGACGTGAGCGCCAGACGCAACCAGCGAACGAGCGATGCCCAGACCGATGCCACTACCGCCGCCGGTCACCAGTATCGATGTGCCGGTGAAAGTGGGTATGCCCGCTGAGGCGGTGTCGTCGTCCATGTGTGTCTCCTGGTCGTTGCTCCGGCGGGCTCGCGTGCTGATTCTGGAGGTTTTCCGGTTCGGCTTCGGTGAAAACGCCCCACGCTATATAGGAACAGGTTCTACTTATTGTGGCAAGGGTTGTGCGAGAGGTGGAGTGATGGCTACCAGACCGACCTTCGATTTGATCGACGGACGCTTCTACAGCGGAGACCTCGGGAATGTGCGCGACGCATACGCCTGGATGCGTGATCACGAGCCCGTGTACCGAGACGACGCCAACGGAATCACCGCGGCCGCGAGCTACGACGCCGTCGTCGCAGCCGAGCGGGATCCCGAACTGTTCTCCAACGCCGGCGGCATCCGCCCCGAAACGGGTCCGTTGCCGCAGATGATCGACATGGACGACCCGCAGCACCTCACGCGTCGACGCTTGGTCAACGCGGGTTTCACACGTAAGAAGGTCGAAGCCAAGGCCGGCCGTATCCGGGAGATCTGCGATCAACTGATCGACGCCGTCTGTGAGAAAGGAGAAGCCGACTTCGTCGCAGACCTGGCGGCACCGCTTCCCATGGCCGTCATCGGCGACATGTTGGGTGTCCGTCCCGAGGAACGCGCGTTGTTTCTGCGGTGGTCGGATGATCTGGTGAAGGCATTGGGAAGCAACGCTTCCCAGGAGCAACTGCAGGCCATGATGGCTGCGTATGTCGACTTCACCGCGTACATGATGCGAACCATTGCCGAGCGGAGGAGCGAGCCGGCCGACGATTTGGTGAGCACATTGATTCACAGTGCGGTCGACGGCGAGGCCCTCTCCGATCAGGAAATCGTCAACGAGTCCCTACTGATACTCATCGGCGGTGACGAGACCACACGGCACGTCCTGAGCGGCGGCATGGAGCAGCTGCTGCGCCATCCGGACCAGCATCGAGCGCTGGCCGACGATCCAGATGCCATTCCCTTGGCAATGGAGGAGATGTTGCGGTGGTCCTCGCCGATCAAGAACATGGCTCGAACCCTGACCCGTGATACCGATTTCTTCGGTGCGCAGTTGAAGGCAGGTGAGAAGATGCTGCTGCTCTTCGAATCGGCGAATTTCGACGAGTCCGTGTTCCTGAACGCCGAACGGTTCGATATCGGCCGCACACCGAATCCACACGTGGCCTTCGGCTTCGGAACGCATTTCTGTCTGGGTAATCAGCTGGCCAGGCTCGAGGGACGGATCATGTTCGAGCAACTCTTCGCCAGGCTGCCGGGAATGGCACTTGCCACCGACGCGCCGTTGCAGCGGCGTGCCGCCAACTTCGTGTCCGGTCTCGAATCGATGCCGGTGCGGTTTACCGCTTCGGCGCCGTCAGCCGGGTAGTTGGCAGTTGGGAGGCGCAGCATCTTCGGAGAGGGGGCTGCCCGCCGGATTGACGTAGACGACCTCGAGTACCAATGGTGTTGTCTGCGAGTTGTTTCCGATGTGCACATGATCTGAACCGCTCGGTTCGATCAAAGTATTTCCGGCGCTGTAGATCCCGTCGACGGAGCAATCGGATCGGTAGTGGCTCAACGTGCCCTGCGCGATCAGTGCGTAGAGCGTCCCGTCGTGGAAGTGCCAACCGGTGGAACCGCCGGGGTCGATGGTGATCTGACGCAGGATGTAGTCCTTGCCGTCGAAAGTCACCTGCCCGAGAATTTCACCGTGTACTCCCGTGCTCGGTGTTGCCGACGCATTGATCGGCGTCAGAGACAGCCCGATCGCTGCGGACACTGCAAGCAGAACCTGATGGCGTTTACGCATGAGCGGCCCTCCCAGACGGATGTGCTCCTGAGTGTCCTCCGTCGATGCCCGGTTTATCCCAGTTTTCGTGGATCCAGCACTGCGAAGGCAGAGGTATGCCCTTGAGAGGCGGTTACGCTCGTGCCATGCGGCAAGTCGCGACGAGGCGCCGGAGCCAGCCGCCGCCTGCGCGCTTCATGTTCGAGGCATTGATCGATCCGTACCGCCAGCCCGCCCGGCACTGGCTGGAACTTCTCGAGAGCGAGATCGCACCGGAGATCGTCAGGGCTGAAGAACCGGGGCTGGTGATCTGGTCGTCGATCTGGCCGGACCGCCCCGACGCCGTCATCCGATTCGACATCGAGGCGGTCGGAAACGGCACGATGCTGCGTTGGACGCTTTTCCTCGAAGATCCGATACCGTCGGAGGCGGAGGTCGTGCGGATGCGAAAGCGGCTCAACACCTTGATAAATGCGAATCTCAGGTTCAACTTCGGCCAATAAGTTGGATCACTGCCGCATTACTTGGTGTCGACTCGGCCGATCGGGTCGGCGTTGTCGCTGAACGCGGCCCGGGCCGCTGGCCAGCTGGTCTCATCGATGCGCAACGCGGTCCGAAGGTAGGCAGTACTCATCCGTTGGATGGCGGCGACCCGCTCTGGGTTCTCGTCAGTGGTCTCGGCGACTTCGTATCCGACGATTCCGCCGAGTGCGTGCTCGGCACCGTAGAAGGTCAGGAGGTCGGTGGCTCCGGGGCTGTGCGTGTAGGCGTCGGTGAACCAGTCAGGTCCGCGGCTGGACATCTTGGACTGGTCGTGGTCGCCCGCGACGACGAGTGTCGGCGTCGTCAGTTCCTGGAACGAGGGGCGCATGAACGGGAAGTTCGCCTGCGCGAAGGGATGCAGTTTCTCGCCGCCGAGACCGGTTGCTGCGAACAGGATTCCCGCGGTGACGCGGCTGTCGGACATGTCCTGGCCGACCTGGCCGGCCTCGTCGAAGATCCTTGCTCCGAGGAGCGACTGAGCGGTTTGCCCGCCCCAGGAGTGACCAGTGGCGGCAACTCGACTGCGGTCGATGCGGCCGGCAAGCCCGGGCACGGCAAATTCGATGGTGTCGAGCTGATCAAGGATGCGTGTGAGATCCGCGATCCTCTCGGTCCAGATCGTCGGGAAAACCGGGTGGTCGAACCCGAAACCGTTCCGGCGCGAGTCCAGATGTGTCGGCTGGATCACCACGAATCCGTGGGATGCCCAGAATGCCGTGAGTGGCGAGTATCCATCGAGGTTCCAGCCGTTGCCGTGGGAGAACACCACAACGGGGAGGTTCGTACCTGCTGCCGGAGCAGACACACGTACTTCCAGCGGGACAGGTCGATCGGGGGCGAACAACTCGACGGGGGCAACGGAGACGACCGGGGTGCCGGCGCCGATGATGCCGTTCAGAGTGTCGATCATTGATGAGGTCATGGCAAGTTCCTTGCTGAGGCTGCACCCTGCGATACTGTTTATCGGAGCGTCGTTCCGCAACATTACGGAGCGGTGTTCCGTAATGCAAACATATGTTGTGAGTCAGCGAGGAGTGCACATGGCTGATGCCCAGGACGAGCAGTCGCGCGTCGCCTCTCCCAAGCAAGTCGGTCGCCCACGTCGAAGCGAGCAGGTGCTGCTCGACGCGGCGGCAGCAGTGTTCGTAGAGTCCGGAGTCGACGCTCCGGTGCGGGAGATTGCGGCGAAGGCCGGCGTCGGCATGGGGACGATCTACCGCCACTTCCCGACGCGCCCCGAGTTGGTGGTCGCCGTATACCGACACCAAGTCGAGGCGTGTGCGGACGCGGGCCCACAGATGCTCGTGGAGAGTGCAACGCCGGAGGCGGCTTTGCGGGCATGGGTGGCTTTGTTCGTGGAGTTCCTGGTCACCAAGCACGGGCTCGCCGGCGCACTGCAAGGAGACAGCGCCGGGTCCGACGCTCTGCACGCCTACTTCGTCGACCGCCTCGTCCCGGTATGTGGCTCCCTCCTGGAGGCAGCGCTCGAGTCTGTTGGCACTGCTTCACGGGTCGATGCGTACAACGTGCTCAAAGGCATCGGGAACCTTTGTATCGGTGCTGGGTCCGATGCCCGGTACAAGGCCGAGGTCCTTGTACAACTATTCATCTCGGGCGTACTCGCGCGAGAGGTTCGTTGACGCTCGGCTCGGTCAGATCAACTCCGGATTCTCGGCGTACACCTCTTCGAGGATCGACATGTCGAACAGTTGGTCCGCCGTAATCTCCAGCCCCGCTTTCGACAGTGCTGCGATGTTCTGTTCGATCAGTTGGGGTGTCATCGTGAACAACCCGTTTGCTTTGGTATCTGCCGACACCACAAGATCGTTCTGTGCGGTGGCTTCCTTGATCTGCTCTTCGAGTTCCAGGTTCTGGTCCTTGCCGTAGACCTCGACGGCAAGCCGTGCCGACTCTGCCGGATCAGCGACCGCGTCCTTCCAGCCCTGGATCTCGGCCTTCAGGAATGCCTTGAGCTTGTCCCTCTCGTTGTCGATGGTGGACTGGAGAACCGTGAACGATTCGGCGACCAACGGCAGGTTGTAGTCCGCGAAGAGGAAGTGGGCGTTGGGGAAACCTTTGGCGGCCAGTGTGATCGGCTCGTTGGTCACGTAGGAGACCCAGCCGTCCACCTCGCCGTTCGCCAAGGGGCTCGGATCGAACTGCGCGGGCACGATCGTCATCTGGCTTTCAGTCAGGCCGTTGGCTGCCAGGAGCGCTCCGAAGACGAGCTGATTGGAATCCTGGACGCCGATCTTCTTGCCGATCATGTCCTGCGGTGAGTTGATCGGTGCCGCAGCGGAACTGACAATCGCAAACGGATTCTTCTGGAACGTCGCCCCGACGATCTTTGCCTCCAGTCCGTCGAGTACGGCGGGTGCTGTGAGCTGCGGTGCGGACATTCCGATCCACACCTTGCCGGTGTCCAAGCCGGCTTCGACGCCGGTACCGGCTGCGCCACCTGCCACCAGGTCTACATTCCCGAACCCGGCATCCTTGTAGTACCCCTTGTCGAGAGCGAAGTACTCACCGGCGAACTCGATGTTCTTGATCCAGGACAACTGCACTGCAACTGTTCCGAATTCGGAACCGTCGTCCGTGGTTCCGCCACTCGAACTGCTGGAGTCACTGCTACACGCGAGCAATGACGCACTACCGGCGACTGCGATGCCGGTCAGCGCGGAGTAGCGGAAGAAGGCCCTGCGGTCCAGCTGGCGGACGGGCTTGAATGGCGTCATGAATCGGAACACTAGGGCCAGTCGGTTTCGTTCAGTTTGCTTGGGAGAGAGAGTTTGTTGAGGTCGTGTTAACAGATGTCACGACTTGCCCGCCGAAGGACCGAAACGAGACAGAGCGATGCTTTCGAAGATCCCGACCACGGCGTAGAGGACGATCGACACCACGGTGATCACCACGATAGATGCCCACAATTCGTTGTACTGGTAGCGCGGAATGGCTTTGATCATGCTCGAACCCAAGCCTTGACCGCTACCGAGCCATTCGCCGATCAGTGCTCCGATCAAAGCGCCGGGCACTGACACCCTAGCGGCGGCGAACACCGCCGGAAGTGCGGACGGTACGGACACCATTCGCAATGCGGTCCAACGACTCCCGCCGTACGCAGCTATGAGGTCTTGTGCCTGAGCCGGAGCGGCACGTAGACCGACCATGATCATGACGAGGGCTGGGAAGAACACCACTATCGCAACCATGACCGTCACACCCACGATTCCGCGGCCGAATATCAGGACGATGATCGGGGTCATCGCAACGAGAGGAACAGATCGTAGAAGCATTGCAACGGGCATGAAAGTCTGTTCGACAGTGCGGGAAACGACGAAGATCGACGCCACCACGAGCGCGGCAGTCATTCCGACGGCAAAGCCGACACCGGCGTCGCGCAGAGTGATGAACAGGTTGTCGATGATGCCCGAACGAGCGTCGGCGGACTTAGGACCGGAGAACAGGTACTCCCAGACGTCGGCCGGCGTCTTTCCCACACGCGGGCCGACCTGGGGGAAGGCGTTGAGGAAGACCACCCAGATGACAAGCAGCAGTGCCGAGGCGATGGCAATCGGAGCGAGGAATCTCAATGTTCCTCGTACCGCGGTCATTTCTGTGCTCCCGGAGCGCTCGTCCACGGGGTGACGAGCCGGGCGATCGCTGCGACGACGGCGTATCCCAGGCCGGCGAGCAAGGCGGCGGCGATGGCCATTCCCCACGTTCGCGGGACGTTGTACGACGTCTGAGCGGCCGTGAGTGCGACGCCGATCCCGCTGTCCACCCCGCCGAGATACTCTCCGAGGATGGCACCGAGTACAGCCGAGGGTGCAGCAATCTTGAGGGCGGCAAAGGTGCTCGGAAGTGCGCTCACCAGTTGAACTTTGGTGAACTTCTGCCAACGCCCACCGCCGTAGGCGGCAACGAGATCGAGGCTCGTCTTGTCTGCCGATCTCAGGCCTGCGAGTGTGCCGACCATCGTGGTGAAGAAGCAGTACATCGCGGCGAGAAAGATCGTGGGGGTCCGGCCGCCGAAGACGACCAGGATGATTGGGCCAAGCGCCAACAGCGGTGTGCAGTAGCTCAGGATCGCCAATTGTGTGGCCAATCCCTCGATGGGCGGAATGAGGACGACAAGCACGGCAAGCGTGATCGCCAGCAGATTTCCCCAGAGAAAGCCCTGCAGCGCACCGGAAGCCGTGACGGTGAAATTGGGTCCGTAGAGCGACCAACCGTCGTCGAACATCGTCGAGACAACCACCCACGGCGTCGGAATCGTACCTCCCGCAACACCGGCCGCCGCCAGAATCCACCAGAGAGCGATCAGTCCGCAGATGCCGACTGCACCGCCGAACCACGTTGGACGCTTCAATCGGATCCGGCGCGGCACAGATGGCTGCGCCGCCGCGGTCGCGACGTTCTCGATATCGGTAATTGTCATGCGACGCCTGCTTTTCCGAAGAGCAGTCCGGAGAGGTAGTCGTGGATCTCGTGGAACTCGGGTGTACGCATCATCTCGGGAGTACGCGGGCGCGGCAGGTCGATCGGCACGACTTCGAGGACGCGTCCGGGCCTCGGCGTCATGACGGCAACGACGTCGGAGAGGAACACGGCTTCGGCGATTCCGTGAGTCACCATCAACGTGGTCGCCGGTTTCTCGGTCCAGATCCTGAGCAATTCGATGTTGAGCCGTTGGCGGGTCATGTCGTCCAGTGCGCCGAAGGGTTCGTCGAGTAGCAGGACACTCGGCTTGACCACGAGCGATCGTGCGATCGACACACGCTGACGCATACCGCCGGACAATTGAGCGGGCTTGGCCTTCTCGAATCCTTCGAGGCCGACGAGAGCGATCAGGTCGGCGATCTGGTCGGGGTCGGGATCGATGCCGGCAACCTGAAGCGGCAGTTTGATGTTGGAGGTCACCGTCCGCCACGGCAGCAAAGCCGAATCCTGGAAGGCGATTCCGAGTTCGCGGCGCTTGCGTAACTCGGCGGGCGACTGTCCGTTGACAAGTGCTGTTCCCGACGTCGGAGTGTCGAGGCCCGCAAGGATGCGGAGAACGGTGGACTTCCCGCATCCGGACGGCCCGAGCAGAGACAGAAAGGAGCCTTCGCTGGTTTGAAGGGACACGTCGGTCAACGCGGTCACCGACCGACGACCCATCTCGAAGGTCTTGCCGAGGCCGGAGATGTCGAGACCGGTTCCAGCGGGGCGAGGTGTGGTGACGGGACTGGTCATTCCCGCACAGTACGAACGTCCGGTTGCGGTCATGTTGCCTGCGCGTCACCGCTGCGTGAGGCTGGTTCGGCGTCTCCTGTCACAGCGCCGTGGTGAGATGGACGTCTGGACGGAGTGAGGGGAGCGAAGATTGCTGAAGTTGTACCGGGCCGAGCGTTCGGACACCTTGGTCTCGGCGTTGGCCACGCTCCTCCGTACACCGCTGTCGGATCCATTCGCCCGGGAAACTGTTGCGGTGCCGGCCAAGGGCGTCGAGCGTTGGCTCAATCAGCGGCTGTCCTCCCAGCTAGGCACGTCCGGACCGTCAGCAGTGGACGGAATTTCTGCGAACATCGCGTTTCCTTCACCCGCGCGCCTGGTCGCGGAGTCCGTGGCCGCGGTCAGTGGAATCACGGCTGACGACGACCCATGGTCGCCGACGCGATTGGTGTGGACGGTTCTCGACGTGATCGACGAGTCCCTCGGCGAGCCCTGGTGCGGAGTCCTGGCGAAGCATCTCGAAGGCCATCGTGAAGGTCGACGGTTTGCCTCCGCCACACATGTCACCGAACTCTTCCGCAGCTATGCCGCGCAACGCCCGCAGATGCTGATCGACTGGGCCGCCGGGCGGTTGACCGACGGACACGGATTGGCGCTGTCGGAGGATTTCGAATGGCAGGCACGTCTGTGGTGCATCGTCGCGGACAAGATCGACGTTCCGGGGCCCGCAGAGCGACTGGGGCAAGTGAGCCGCGCGCTGGTCGAGGACCCGGCCTTGGTCGACCTACCGGAACGCCTGTCGGTCTTCGGGCCGACCCGGCTGCCGGTCGATCAGCGAATGATCTTGAGCGCACTCAGTGCGAATCGGGACGTGCACATCTGGCTCCCGCATCCCAGCCCCGCGCTGTGGACCAAGATGAGCTCGCGCATACCGCCTCGAAGTGAGAGCACGATTCGACGTTCGGAAGACGGGTCAGCGCTGATATCCGCCAATCCGTTGCTGTCGAGTCTTGCTCGCGACGTTCGTGAACTTCAGATCAGCCTCGGTGCCGCCGAGTTCGAGTCGGTGCATCTTCCCGAACCAGCCGGCCCGAAATCCCTCCTGGCGACGGTCAAGGCCGATGTCATCGCAGATCGTGCTCCCAGCGTTGCAGCGGAACCGGATGGGACAGTTCAGGTCCACGCTTGCCACGGGCCGGCACGGCAGGTCGAGGTGCTCCGCGAATGCCTGCTCCGATTGTTCGAGGACGACCCGACATTGCAGCCGCGCGACGTACTCGTGATGTGCCCGGACGTCGAAACGTACGCACCTTTGGTTCGTGCTGCATTCGGGCAAGGCGTCCATGGCCACCCGGGGCATCTCCTTCGAGTAAGGCTGGCAGACCGCGGATTACGTCAGACCAATCCTGTCCTGGCCGTTCTCGGCTCTCTCCTCGAATTGGCCGACGGCCGGGCTACAGCCAGTGAGGTTCTCGACCTGGCAGCGGCTGAGCCCGTCCGCACACGTTTTTCGTGGGGCGACGACGAATTGGAAAGACTGCGGGAATGGACGACGGAAGCGGGTGCTCGCTGGGGAATCGGTAGTCGGCAGCGTGCCACATTCGGTCTCGATGCATTTCCGCAGAACACCTTCAACACCGCCATGGACCGAATCTTGTTGGGGGTCAGCGCGGACGAATCGGAAAATGCCTGGTTGGATCTCGCGCTGCCACTCGATGACGTGGACGGCACAGACATCGATCTGAGTGGACGTTTCGCAGAGTTCGTAGATCGCCTGGCAGTCTCGCTTCGCGATCTTGCCGGTCCACATTCGCCGGCCGAATGGCTTCGTGTGCTGATGCGGGCCCTGGATCTGCTGACCGACACTGCGCCCGCCGATTCCTGGCAGAGTGCGGGGGCCCACCGCGAACTGGTAGCTGCTGTCGAATTCGGCGGAGAGACGGTGTTACGTCTGGCCGATGTTCGCGCGATGCTCTCGCGCAGCCTCGCGGGCAGACCTACGCGTGCCAACTTCCGAACCGGCGAACTGACGGTGTGCACGATGGTTCCGATGCGTTCGGTGCCGCATCGCGTGGTCGTGCTGATCGGACTCGACGACGAGGTGTTCCCTCGAACCGGTGGAGTCGACGGCGACGACATCTTGTCCCGTGATCCCGTTGTGGGGGAGCGCGATCTGCGCAGTGAAGACCGGCAACTGCTTCTCGATGCCGTGATGTCTGCGGGCGAGCATCTGATTCTGTTGTATACCGGTGCCGATCCGGTCACCGGTGTCGTCAGACCACCGGCGATCCCCCTCAGTGGCCTTCTCGATGTACTCAGTGCGACGGTGGGCCCGGAAGCGATCAACGGGGTGCTGACTCGACACCCGTTGCAATCGTTCGACAATCGAAACTTCTCGCCGGATCAGCCGTTCAGCTTCGACACGGCAGCGCTGGCCGGTGCCAGGGCTGCTGCCGGAACGCCGATCGAATTGCCGACAGTCTTGTCGGCCAAGCTACTCGAGGTGCATCCGAAGGAAGTGAACCTTGCCGACCTGGTGAACTTCCTCGTACACCCCGCCCGTGGTTTTCTGCGCCAACGCCTCGGCGTCCGGGTACCGGAACTCGACGACGACATCGCGGATTCGCTGGCAACCGAGCTCGATCCACTGTCCACCTGGGCTCTGGGTGACCGGATGCTTCTCTCGCGCTTGGCTGGACGCAGCTCGGCGGATTTCCGTGCAGCCGAGTGGCGCCGCGGTACTTTGCCGCCCTACAACCTGGGCGCCTCGGTTCTGGGCAACGTCGAGTGGGTGGTAGACCAACTTGCCGGTCTTGCATTGCCACACCTCGAGGGCGACTCCGAGGCTGTCGACGTCGACATCGACCTCGGTGACGGGCATCGTCTCACCGGAACGGTAACCGGTGTGCACGGCAATTCAGTGGTGCGAGCGTCGTATTCCTCACTGGCGCCTAAACATCGAATGACGGCCTGGATAAACCTGCTCGCCTTGAAAGCGCACGGACGACCCGGTGCGCTCGATGCAGTCTCCATCGGACGGGGTCGGGGAAAGATAGCAGCGGCACGGTCGGTGCTCGATGCGCCAGGCAATGCGGTCGAGATCCTGCAGCAACTGGTGGACCTACGCGAGCGGGGGCTGCAGCGTCCGTTGCCGATGTGGGCCGCTACTTCAGCCGAATATGCGCGCCGACGCTTTGGTGGCGAGTCGGTCGACGATGCGACAAACGGTGCGGACACCCAGTGGACCGGGCAGTACGGCGAGATGATCGATCCGAGCAACGCTTACGTTTTCGGAGAAGCTCGAACACTGGCGGAGTTGGCTGCGGATCCGCCGTCGGACGACGAATTCGTCTGGGCCGAGGAACCGACTCGATTCGGAGTTCTCGCCCGACGACTGTGGGATCCGTTGCTGACCAACGAAAGAGCGGAGTAACCCGTGGACTTCGACCTTTTGGGGCCGCTACCGACCGGCACCACGGTGTTGGAAGCGAGCGCCGGAACTGGCAAGACCTACGCGATCGTCGGACTCGCAACCCGTTGTGTTGCCGAAGGTCTCGCTGACATTTCGCAAGTTCTGCTGGTGACATTCAGCCGGGCCGCCACTCAGGAACTTCGTGAGCGTGCCAGGGAGAGGTTCGCCGGAGTGTCCGCCGCTCTGGTCGACCCGGAGGCGGCGAGGCGGTCGGATGATGATCTGGTGTCGTACCTCGCCACAGCTGACGACGAGGAGATCGGCGTGCGGCGTCGTCGACTCCTGCGCGCTCTCGCGGAGTTCGACGCCGGCACCATCACGACCACCCACAGTTTCTGTCAGAGGATGCTCGACGGACTCGGCATCGCCGGGGAACGCGAACCCGACACAACTTTTGTGGAGTCGGTCGACGACCTGATCAGTGAGGTCGTCTCGGATTTGTACCTCAGCCGCTACAGCCGGACGGACTCGTCTCCACCGTTCTCCACGAAGGACGCGCTGGCCATTGCCCGAAGCGCAGTCGGCGATGGCCAGGCAATTCTCGAACCCGACGGCGAGGAGGAGACCGCTCCCGGTCAGCGAGTCCTGTTCGCGGCGGCTGCTCGTCTCGAGGTTGAACGACGTAAGCGGACCAAAGGAATTCGCGACTTCAACGATCTCCTGACGCTGCTGCACGGCGTGTTGACGGATCCGGAATACGGCCCCGTCGCGTGCCGTCGGGTGCGCGAGAAGTTCAAGGTCGTGCTGATCGACGAGTTCCAGGACACCGATCCGTTGCAGTGGGACATTCTGCGGTTGGCCTTCCACGGTCACACCACCCTGGTCCTGGTCGGTGATCCCAAACAAGCCATCTATGCGTTCCGCGGGGCAGAAGTCCTGAGTTATCTCGATGCGGTCAATCAGGCGGATGCGCACCAGGAGTTGACCACCAATTGGCGCAGCGATCCAGGGTTGTTGGCGGCACTCGAACACCTCTACGGCGGCGCCGCACTGGGTAACGAGGGCATCGTCGCGCATCCAGTAGAGGCTTCGCACAAGAAGTCTCGGTTGTCCGGCCCGGTGCCGATGCGTGTACGCCATCTGCCGCGTACCGGAGCCGGACCGCTCAATCGTTCGGGATTTCCGGCCGTCGGCAGACTTCGCAGTCGCGTCGCCGACGACGTCGCAGCAGACGTGGTCGGACTGCTGGGCAGCGATGCCCGCTTGGCAGTCGACGGTGATCCGCGCCCGGTCGAGCCGGGAGACGTCGCGGTATTGGTGCGCACCCACAAGCAGGTGGCGATGATTCGCGATGCCCTCGATGCCGTAGGTGTACCGTCCGTATTGACCGGCGGTTCCAGTGTTTTCGCGACACCCAGCGCAACACAGTGGCTGTGGCTGCTGCAGGCGATCGAGCAGCCACACCGGTCTGATCGCGTCCGGTTGACCGCCCTCTCTCCGATTTTCGGGCGCACCGCCGAAGAATTGGACGTCGATGGCGACAACGTCGTCGCGGAACTCGCGGGTCAACTGCGCTCGTACTCCGGGTTGTTCGCACGCGTCGGGTTCGCGGCCGTGTTCGAAAGGATCTCCGCCGAAACGAATCTGGAGAAGCGTGTACTCGCGGCCTCGTCCGGCGAACGAGATTTCACCGATCTGCGGCACGTCGCACAACTTCTCGGCCGCGTCGCCACCGAGGAAGCGTTCGGGTTGAGCGCATTGGTTCGCTGGCTCTCCGATCGGATCAAGGACCCGACGTCCGGGAGTGCCACCGACAGAAGCCGTCGCCTCGACAGCGATGCTGCCGCTGTACAAATCGCAACCGTGCACGCCACCAAAGGGCTCGAATTCCCGATCGTCTACGTCCCGTTCAGTTGGGAGAGCGTGGGCGGCTTCAACTCTCCGACGCAGTTGTTGCACGATCCGGATGGGCGCCGCATCCTCGACGTCGGTGGGCAGGAAGGCCCGGGGCACAACGCCAGAAAGACTGTTGCGGAGGCTGAAGAAGCGGGCGAAGAACTGCGGCTGCTGTACGTGGCGCTGACCCGGGCGCAGTGCCAACTAGTGCTCTGGTGGGCGCCCAGCTACGGGACCTCACGCTCGCCACTGCACCGGTTGATGCTCGGACGTACACCCGGCATCGCCGAACCTGCTCGGGTAGTGAAGGTGCTCGACGACGGTACAACCGCAGCACGACTCGCGACGTGGCCAGCAGCAGCTTCCGATGTGATCTCGGTGGAACCAGTAGGTCCACATCCACCGTCGCCCGTCCAGTGGTCCGGTGCAGCCGCGAACGTGACCGAACTGGCCGCGGCGCGTTTCGATCGAGACCTGGACACTCTCTGGCGTCGTACGTCGTACTCGGCACTGACCGCCGGAGCGCACCACGCGGTCACGAGCACCGACAGTGAGGTAGAGGATCCCGAAAAGGACGACGAGCCGGAGGATTCCGTAGACGTCGGGACCGTCACCCCCTCACCGCTGGAGGCGTTGCCTTCACCGATGAACGGTCTTCCGGCGGGCGCCGCATTCGGCACGCTGGTGCATGAAGTGCTCGAGGTGGTGGACACTGCTGCTTCAGACCTGAGAGCGGAACTCCGTATACGCTGCGCGGAGGCGGTCTCGGTTCGGGCGGCCGAGGTCGACTCCGAAGCACTCGCGGATGCGTTGTTGCTGGTGATGCAGACTCCACTGGGATTCGGAACCTTGGCCACGATCGCGCCGAAAGATCGTCTTCCCGAACTCGATTTCGAACTCCCACTGGCCGGTGGCGACGATCCGGTGTCGATGAGTGTCACACTTCGCGGAGTGTCGGAACTGTTGAGGCGACACCTTCCCCCGGACGACATTCTGGCGTCTTACGCCGACCATCTTGAGCGTGTCGAGACGTCACCGATGCGCGGGTTCCTGACGGGCAGTATCGACGCCGTCTTGCGGATCCCGGGCCCGTCGTTCGTGATCGTCGACTACAAGACAAATCGGCTGGGCCGCGGCGATCTGACGGCTGCCAACTACACGCGCGAACTCATGGCGACGGAGATGATGCGCTCGCACTATCCCTTGCAGGCACTGCTGTATTCGGTTGCGCTGCATCGGTATCTGCGGTGGCGACTGCCCGACTACGATCCGCATCGCCATCTCGGGGGTGCGCAGTATCAATTCGTGCGTGGGATGCTCGGCCCGGACAGTCCGCCGGAATGTGGTGTATTCGAATGGAAACCGCCTGCTCAGCTGACGGTTGAACTATCGGATCTGCTGGCCGGTCTTGATGCGTCCCACACAGTAGGGGAGAAGATTCGATGACCGAGGCGCAATTGGCGCAGCGCGCCAAAGGGATCGTGCGAATCTTCAACGAAGCCGGGGTTCTGGTTGCCGCCGATGTTCATGTCGCGACGAGAGTGTGCAGCCTGGGCGGTGAAACTTCCGAAGAAGTGATGCTGGCCGCAGCGTTGGCAGTTCGGGCCGTGCGATCAGGTTCGGTGTGCCTCGATCTACGACGGATGCGCGACGTGAGCGTCGACAATGCGACGGAAGACGAACTCACGTCGTTGCCGTGGCCCGAACCGTCGGAGATCGTTGCCGCCCTTCGGCTGAGCCCTCTGGTGACCGGCGGCAACGCCGGACCGCTCAGGCCCCTCCGGTTGGTCGACACGGACGACGGTGAGCTTCTCTACCTCGATCGGTACTTTCTGCAGGAGCAGACGATTCGGCGAGTGCTCGACGAGCGTGCGTCCACGTGGCCGCCCGCCGACCTGAAAGCGGTCCGAACGCGCCTGGATTCGCTGTTCGTAGACGAGAAGGGGCCGACCACCAGCCCTGATCGTCAACGGATAGCCGCTGCTCTCGCCGCGACACAGTGGACGACGGTCATCGCCGGTGGGCCCGGAACCGGCAAAACCCATACGGTTGCACGTATTCTCGCTCTCCTGTCGGAGGAACTGGGTTCGAATGCCCGCATCGGGCTGGCCGCACCGACGGGCAAAGCCGCAGCACGTCTGCAAGAGTCCGTACGTGAGCAGACCGCGAGCCTTGGCCTTCCCGAAGAACTAGCGGCCATGACCCTGCACCGGCTACTCGGTTGGCAGCGGGGGAGTTCGAGCCGTTTCAAATACAATGCGACCAACAGACTTCCCTACGACGTGGTCGTCGTCGACGAGACGTCGATGGTCTCCCTCACCTTGATGGCGCGCCTGCTCGAAGCGGTTCGCCCCGATGCCCGGCTACTGCTCGTCGGCGATCCCGATCAGTTGACCTCAGTCGACGCCGGCGCTGTTCTTGCTGACCTTGTCGCCCGCCCGGTAGAAGTCAGTAGAAATCCGGCGCTGACACAGTTGGTGGGTGACGATCTCACGGCCACTGGTTCCGAAGAGGCGCTGAGTGCGGATGAGCAGGATCGTCTGCGGGGCGGGATCATTCAACTCTCACGTGGGCGCCGCTTCGACGGAACCATCGCGTCGTTGGCCAGGGCAGTTCGAGCGGGAGATTCCGCTGAGGTTCTGCGCATCCTGCGTAGTGGCGATCCCGCAGTCTCCTTCCATTCTCCCGAGGATGTTGACGCATTGCGCGCCGATATCGTTGCGAGTTCAGAGGTGGTGACGAGGTCGGCCGAGGAGGGTGATGCGATCGGCGCCCTGAAAGGCCTGGAATCGCACCGCCTTCTGTGCGCGCACCGTGACGGACCGTACGGTGTCGGGCGGTGGGCGCAACAGGCGATGGAGTGGGTCGGCACGGCATCAGGGCAATTTCTGGATCCGACGAGGTGGTATCCGGGCCAACCCCTGTTGGTGACGGCCAACGACTACGAGGCCAAGATCTACAACGGGGATGCCGGGGTGATCGTGCAGCGTGAGGATGGCGTTCCTATTGCCGCATTCCAGCGGGGGAGTGATGCGTTTCTGATTCACCCGAGCCAACTCTCGTCGGTGCAGACCGTTTACGCGATGACGATTCACCGGAGCCAGGGCAGCCAGTACGACACGGTATCGGTGATGCTGCCGGCCGAGGCGTCGTCACTACTGACCCGGGAGTTGTTGTACACGGCGATCACTCGCGCCAGAAACCATGTGAGGGTAATCGGCACGGAGGATTCCGTGAGGGCGGGAGTTCAGCGACAGGTGCTCAGGGCAAGTGGGCTGCGTCGGGAGATCCGTCCGTACGACGGGCCGTGAAAGTCGGATGTTGCGGATTCTCTTGGTCATTCGTTGTATACGACGAACACCTTGCGCACGGTCTCGGTGACCGTCCACGTACCCTTCCATCCGATTGGGAAGATTGCACTCGTCCCGGCAATGAGATGTACGGGATCGCCGTCGTCCTCCTCGACGGTCATGGCGCCGGAGACGATAGTGATGATCTCGCCGCGGGTGAGGAACTCCCACCGCGACTTTCCCGGTTCGCTCTCCCAGACTCCGGATTGAATGCGGCCGTCGTCACTGGTGAACTCGACATCTGCACGAGTGATGATGTCTCCGGCGAGTGGCTCTGCACTGGGTTGGCCGAGCAGTGCTTGCTGGAAGATCCCACTTGCGCTGTTCAACTCTGCGGCACGGAAGGTAATGGTCACAATTCAATCCTGACTTTCGAAACTCATGTGAATCATCGGACTTGTCGATGATGTCGTGTGTCTGCTGGGTCGGGATAGGTTCACTTGTCGCATCTTTCGGCACTTCGCTCGTACAGATGTTGAAAGTGCGATCACCCACCACTTGGCCGGGGTTGAGGGACCCAGCTGACGCCGAAACAGGCCCGAGCCCATGACAAAACCGCCCCCGTCCGTGATTTCGAACGAGGGTGATCGGTTGTGCGGCCTTACGTGGTGGACGCTGTCAACGAGGTGATGAAGCGCTCGGCTGCCGCGTCGACCTCGGCGTCGGGGGTGAGCAATTTCTGCAGCAACAGTCCTCGCAGACATGCGGTTGCGATGATGCTCTGCTGCTTTGCA
>NZ_JASDCV010000025.1:0-85720 GCF_030407755.1 Rhodococcus sp. APC 3903 | reverse complement strand
ACCAGTTCGACTACTTCTGCTTCGGCTCTGCTCGGATTCGGATTATTCGGGGTTGAGGTCATTCCACTTTCCTACCATCTCCTAGCACTGCAATGAACGAGACATGTTAAATATCAATAGGTTTGGCGACACATGGCCTTCCTAAATGAACTTCAAGGTGAGCACTTGACGCAACCAATACTGATTCCATCTATGCCAGAATCCTCAGCGACTACGAAGCTCCCGAACGACAGCGATCGTGCTGGCCGCATGTCCAGCGAAAAACACCGCAGCTGCTTCGGGACGATCTCCGAAGCAGCTGCGGAAACAGCCGAACACCAATCGCCTAAGCACCGTGAAGTCGAGCAACGAGAACACACTCACGATCGTTGAGAGTGCCCCTTCACCAGGCGAAGTGAGATAGTCAAGAACCGGCTACGATCCGGCCCCCGTACCGAGAAATGTTGCAAGCCCTGCCACGCCGGCGATTCCACCGAGAATCGCAGCAAGTGCACCTGCGACCGTGATGACGCTGTTCAGTGCATTCAGATCGTTGTCGGATGAACTCATAGTTGTCTCCTGGGATGTCGTTACGAAAATGCGCCGAATTGCGCCGAATTGCGGAGTATTGCGCACATCACAATACGCGCTCACAGCGCTCATAATCAAGCTCGATAGGTCTAAATATATTGCGGCACAACAGAATTAACCATTTTTACTGTTACACAATTTCTGGCATGTCAACACCACCGATCGACAGAGCGAACCAGTCGCGGCACATCGATCACGTCACATCAGTCGCCCTGATGCATCGGTTACACCAGGGCGACTGATGTTCGCTGAGTTCGGAGGGAACACGAGGGGAACGCAATGGCGTGACCACCACCGAGCTTGATTATGCTGTCGGCTTTGTCGTACAAACTTCGCACGGCTGTTTCGATCTGGCCGACAGCCTCTGCTGTATCAACAGCCTCTGTTGTATCAAAAGGGGTGACGCCGATATCGTCCGCATCCGCCACTCGCAATTCCGTCCACGGTTCGACGCCGAGCCCGATACGGGAAGGGACGCAGTAGCTTTGATTTCGATCGGATCGATTCGGGTCCGAGTCGCGCCGCAGTACGATGGCGCCGCGCAGTGCGATGATCGGTAACGGTGTCAAATGGGATATCCAGCAATACGATCGGCATGCTCGACGTCATCCAAGCGCGGCAAACCGCAATCATTGCGAAAGCCTCGGCTTCACCGACGAGAGCATGGTGAAACTCGTCGGTGATCACACGGTCTGCGGTACCGGCCTCTAGCGAAGGGCAATTCTTACCGCCGGGGTGGAGCCGTCAACTCCGCAGTGTGGATGGTGGCTTCGGTGAGAGCTGCAGGATTGGGCTCGACACCGATGCCCGGCCCCCCTGGGATGGACACCGTTCCGTCCTTCATCACGATCGGGTCGGTGATGTCCTGCTTGTAGAAACGATCTGAGCCAGAAATATCGCCAGGCAGGGTGAAGCCAGGGAGACCTGCCAGTGCAGCATTGGCAGCCCGGCCGATTCCCGTCTCGAGCATGCCTCCGCACCATACCCCGATGCCGTTCGCGACAGCGAGATCGTGGATGCGCGTAGCCTCCAGATATCCCCCTACTCGGCCGGGCTTGATGTTGATCACGCTCGCCGCACCTAACGCAATCGCATCAGCAGCCGACTGCACCGACACGATCGACTCGTCGAGGCAGATAGGAGTCGAGAGTTGGCGAGCCAAAAGTGCGTGTTGGCGGAGGTCTTCCTCGGCGAGAGGTTGCTCGATCAGCAGCAAATTGAAGGGGTCGAGCTCGCGCAGGACGGGCGCGTCTGAGAGGAGGTATGCGGCGTTCGCATCCACCTGCAGTGGGATGTCGCCGAAGCGTTCCCTCACAGCCCTGACAGGTTCGACGTCCCAGCCCGGACGGATTTTGAGTTTGACGCGCGCGTAACCCTGATCGACGAAGTCCCCGACGAGATCGAGCAGCGCAGGAATAGATTCCTCGATGCCGACGCTGACGCCGGAAGGGACTACGTCACGTGTGACGCCGAGGTGCTGAGCGAAGGATAGGTCCTGTAATCGGAGTTGCGCGTCGAGGACCGCCATTTCCAGGGCTCCCTTGGCCATGCGGTGTCCCACCACATGGCCTACTGCCGTGTTCACCGTCTGTGCCGTGATCGGATTGCCTGCGGCCTGCCAATCGAAGAGCAATGGGACAAGGAATCTCTGTAGTGCCTCCCGTGCACCGTCGAGGTACTCCGGAGAATAAAACGGATCGGCGAGTGCAACGCACTCCCCCCACCCGATCACCGTGCGACCGTTATCGGAGGCGGTTGCCCGCACGAGGAGCGGAAATCGCTCGGTCTGAGTGGAAAACGATGTAGTGAACGGCTGCACCAAAGGCATTCGAACCGTGATCAATTCGACGCGATCAATTCGCATCAGTCTTTTCTCCTCATGTGATAATGGCCTGCGCGATCGAAATCGACAACGCTCCAGCCTTCCCGAAATAGTCCGGCGAGCACTCGACGTAGCGCCAAGCGCCACTCGACCGCACGCGCGGGAGCCTCGCGGCGAACCGCCTCGATGTCCGACGGAATCTGGACGCGACAACGACTCTCATGGACCGCATTTTCCAACTGCAGGTGCGGATGGCCGGCGACTGATCGTAGAACCACCGGCCCCGGATCGCCGACGGTTCGAACGACTTCCTGATCGAGTCGCCACACCGCCATCAGGCGATCGCTGCGCTGACCCTGATTGACGGTGTCGTCCATTACTCCGTAGAAGTCTGGAAGGTAGTCGTCGATCTGGCAGCCGAGTTTGTGGATGTTGAAGTACGCGTTCCTGGCGACCAAGGGGTCGTAGGTCCAGGTCGCCCGTGTCACGCCGCGTTGGAGGCACCACGCACGCTGGTGAAACTTGAGTGCATTGCCTATTCCGGTGCCCACTACGTCTGCACGAACACCAGCAATGTGCGAGTGCAGCGCCAGTTTCGTAGGAGGGTAGAAGAATCCGACACAGGCTGCGACGAGCGCACTGCCCTGATAGGCGCCCGCGACATAGTTGTCGGAGTGTGCAAGGGCGGTAAGCAGTTCCGGACTGACATGCGAATACGCGCTGTCAACCTGCCAGACCTGTGCGACGAGCTCTGAGGCAGCCGTCATCTCTGACGGATCACTCAACAGCCGAAGCTGTACATCGGTAGAGCCGGCGAAGCGAGCCTTCTCCACCCCGGTCACGCGGGTACCTCCACCATGAAACGGGAGCCGAGGTACACGCCGCCCGGGACCATGCGGAGCTGCTCCCAACCAGCGAGGTTCGACGCCGTGTACGCGTAAACCCCAGCCGTAGTCGACGCATGCAACTGCGTTGTCATCACGTCTTCCTTACCATCGCGTAAGAGGTCAAGGCGATCTGTCATCGTCAGCTCAAGCCCTTTGTCGCCTGGCTTGACTTCGACACGGTTCCCGGCGTTCTCCCATATGCCCGCCAGTGGTTCCGGTGGAAGAGATCGATCGGGGCGGAGTTGTTCGGGCAAAATGCTGCCGTCGATCGAGGATGCAGCTTCGGCGAAAATCTCGGCATAGAGTCCGTCAGGCTGACCGCCCGAAGTCAGTAGGGCAATCGCGTAGTTCGTACCGGGGAAAAGGCGGAGATACGCTCGCTGTCCGATCGTTCCGCCGTTGTGCCCGTACACCGTTGTGCCGTGCCAGTCTTCGAGGAACCAGCCCAGCCCCCAGCCGCTAGCTGTGAATGAGCTTTCCCGCAGATCGATCTGCTCGGTTGTCATCAATCGGGCACTCTCGGCTGACAACACGCGTGCAGTGTCCCGTACTGCCCCGCCGCGCAATGCGGTCTTCGCGAATGTCAGCAGATCGCCGATGCTCGACGTGATGAGCCCTGCCGGTCCCATGGATCGAACGATCGACCACGCCGGCACCGGGCTACACGTCTCACCGAACCCGCTGTGTCCGGTGGCCACGGCGAACCTCGGTGCATCCTCGCTCCGCGTGATGGTGTGTTCGAGACCCATCGGTTCGATCAAGTATTTCTGCAAGGCATCATCCCATGACATCCCGCGCAATATCTCGACAATCCGTCCTGCCACGACGAAACCTGCGTTGCAGTATGAGAATCGAGCGCCAGGCGTGTGGATATAGCCAACGGATTGCAACTTCTCGACATATCTCTCGACACAGTCATCACCTCGGCCCGTGTCGATGAATGCATCGCCATCGATACCGCTGGTGTGGTCGAGCAGTTCGCGCACCGTCACCGAGGGCGCGGGGTCTCCCGCCAACCTGAAGTCCTGCAAGATCGTCCGCACCGGTACATCAAGATCGAGCAGTCCTTCGTCGACGAGCTGCATGATCAGCATCGTCGTCCAGACTTTGGTAATCGACCCGATCTGGAAGATGGCGTCGTCCGTCACCGGTTCCTGAGTCGAGGTGTTCAGAACTCCGGAGTTGACGATGACTCGATCGAACACCGACCCCTCGTTATCGAGTTGGACGATGCCGAATTGTGCTCCGGCGACTCCATAGCGTTCTCGAAGGAGGTCCAACCGGTAGCGCCAGTACCCCTCTCCGCGGGGGGCAGGGGATGACGCTGCCGGCCTTGGTGCTGCGCGAGTGTACTGCTCTACCCACTCGACCAGACGAGCGTGGTAGTCCAGGCGGTGCTCGATCGATCCATCCGCGATGAAGAGATGGTCGCATCCGGGATAGACCACAAGCCGACTCGGCACCCCTTGCACTCGCAGGGCCGAGAACCACTCCTGAGCCTGCCCGACAGGGCAGGTTTCGTCGTTCTCTCCATGTAGAACCAAGGTGGGCGTCGTCACGCGTTCAACATTCGTGATGGGTGACATTTCGGCGAGCCGCACGATATCAGTCGGCGTGGCACCGGCCGTTGCCTTCGCGAAGTACCCTTCGGGGAGGAGTCGTTGTGCAGCGATGGACACGAATTCGCACAGGAGGCCCCCGGCGACGGCCGCTGCGAACCTGTCAGTGTGCGAGGTCAGGGCGCAGGTCGCGAGACCGCCGTAGCTGTACCCCGTCACAGCGATCTTGTCGGCATCCACGAGCCCTTCGGTCACGAGCTGATCAAGGGGCTCGAGGAAGTCAGCGAGGTCGGCACGTCCCCACTCACCATCGAGTGCTCGAAGAAACTCCTCGCCGTATCCGTCCGACCCCCGCGAGTTGAGGGTGAGCACCCGCCATCCGCGCGCAGCGAGAAGCTGCTGATACAAATGGATTTCGTCCGCGACACCTGCCCACGCGTTGTGTGGTCCACCATGTATGTCAAGCAGAAGCGGAGCAGGACCGGTGGTAGCGGCTCCGCCAAGAAGCCACCCATGGATCGTAGTCCCGTCACTGATCTCGAACTGCCTCGGTTCGGGGCGGTGCAACTCGACGCCGGGAAGGCTCTGGTCCATCAGTGAGGTAAGCACCCGGCGCTTGCCGCTGGGGAGGTCGACTAATGCAACCTCGGCGAACGACTGTGGTGTAGTCACGACGACAGCAGCGCGGGGGGCACGTGAGGCCACCGACAGGCCGGAGATCACGCAGTGAGGTTCGGCGACGATCGGCCGCTGGCCACCTCCGTCCAGGTCGGCGCCATATAGATGTGTCCAGCCGCGATCGCGGAGGCAAAAGATGATGTCTTCGCCCTCCGAGGTCAGCGCTGGCCTGCCTCCTGGGTATCCGGTCGCTCCTGGCATCACATTGCGGTCGAGCCCGCCGCTGAGATCGGTGTCATCGCGGCCGTCCCGGAAAAGTCGCAGAAGTCGCGCGTGCCCGACCGTCATCGTCGGAGAACCCACCGCAATGATCGACTCCCCGTCAGGGGCCCACATCGCTGGGCCTGTGATCCCGGTAGCGTGACCGAAACACACAGCGGGCGCCATCGGATCGTCCACATCGACTGCGTAGACGCGGCATTCCAGATCGACGTCCGATCGAGCTTCCATGGCTGCGGTGAAGGCGAGTCGCGTTCCGTCCGGCGACCAGACAGGATCGCTGGCGTCCCATTCCCCGTCCGTGATCTGTCGGGTACATGCGGATTCCAGGTCCAGTACAAACAGATGGCGGCGGATGCGACCGATCCACCCGGCACCGTCGGCCTTCTGGTCGAGAGTGTCCACGACGATCGGGGCAGCGTTTCCTTCCTGTCCGCGGTCAACGTGCGCGGCGAAAGCGAGTTGAGTTCCATCCGGACTCATCGCACCCGCACCGACTCCCAGCGGGAGTCTTGTCAGTTGCACCGCTTCTCCGGTCTGTGGAAGCAGGTGTAGTTGCGGTGCTCCGTCGATATCTCTGAGGAAGAGGACGTCGTCCTGAGAAGTCATACGAGGCGCTCGGTCGGTGGGTCCTTGTGTCAGGGGCCGCGGTGCACGGTCCTCGGTCACCAGCCATAGCGAGGTCTCAGTGCGGTCTTCAACCGTGTGTCGCTGAGTAAAGACGACAGCAGTTCCGTCCGCTGTGATTGCAGTCTCCGGGACTGTGACAATCTTTCGTGCCTCTTCGAGGCTGAACGGGCGGGCGGTCATGAACTGGCTCCTTCATCGAAGAGAGGGATCCCTATCCGGGGGATGGCACTGATGAGCTGCCGGGTATAGGGATGTTGGGGATCGTCGATCACGTGTGTTGCAAGTCCCGCCTCGACGACCTCTCCGTCTTTCATCACGGCCACTTCTTCGCACAGTTGCCGGACCACGGCGAGGTTGTGACTGATGAACAGGACCGTCAGGTTGAGGCTTCGTTGCACACGCATCAAGAGGTTGAGGACCGTTCCCTGCACGGAAACATCGAGCGCCGAAGTGATTTCGTCAGCGAGCAAGACTCGGGGTTCGGCGGCGAGCGCCCGGGCAATCGCGACTCGTTGGCGCTGACCGCCAGACAGCTGCATGGGTAGGTCACGTGATTTGGCGGGGTCGAGTTCCACGAGTTCGAGGAGGTTCGTGACCTCGATACGACGCTGCGCGCGATCGCGCCGAGCGAATTTCCCTCGGACGGAGAGGGCCTCGTCGATCGAGGCACCGACTGACATCCTCGGATTCAGGCAAGAATTCGCGTCCTGGAATATCATCTGGATATCTCTACGTAGTGCTGCTGCGGAGCCTCGGGCCTTGACGATGTCGATGCCGTCGATGAGTATCCGCCCCGCATAGGGCTCTTGGAGGCCGACCGCCGCACGCGCCAGCGTCGATTTTCCCGAGCCGGACTCTCCCACGAGACCGACGGTACGGCCTGCAGGGACAGTCAAATTAACGCCACGCACTGCCTCGTGCGCAGCGCTTCCGGTCCCGTACTTGATCCGGATGTTTTCGAAGACAAGGTCAGTCATGACAGCGCCCTTCGGAGGTATCGGGAAAATCGGCATTCTCATCGATCGTGGCGAACTCGGAGCCCGGAGTGGCGTCCATGTGCGGTACGGCCGCCACGAGAGCCCGTGTGTACGGGTGCCGGGCGCGTCCGCTTGCGAGATCTTCGGCACTCAGAGTCTCCACAATCTCTCCGCGATACATGACTAGAACTCGCGTGCAGAACGCACCAATCAGAGTGATGTCGTGGGATACGAGCATGATCGCCGTCCCATTCTCCTGATTGACCCGTTGCAGTAACTCCATGACATCGCGCTGAACCGTGACATCGAGCGCGGTGGTTGGCTCGTCAGCGATGATCAGCGCCGGCTCACCCATCAGGCCCATTGCGATCATGGCGCGTTGCCTCATCCCACCCGAAAACTGGTGCGGGTATTGGCGGGCACGACGGGAGGGGTCGGGGATTTTGACGGCGGCGATTCGATCGATTGCGCGCCGATTCGCTTGTTTCCGCTTAAGCCCGCCGTGAAGAAGCGAGATCTCGGCGACTTGAGTGCCGACGTGCAGCGCGGGGTTGAGCGAGGTAGACGGGTCCTGGAAGACGAATGCCATCCGTGTACCTAGCATCTTCGCCATGGCTTTGGAACGAAGCCGACCAGGAAGTTTGCCGTCGATCGCGAACTCGTTGTCGTCGAAGCGCACCGACGAAGCGGTGACATGAAGTGGCTCCTCCAAGAGCGACGCAACTGCCATGCAGGTCAGTGATTTTCCTGAACCGGACTCGCCGACAACTCCGAGGATTTCTCCACGCCCGATGTCGAAACTGACGCCGCGGACGGGTTCAACCCAGCTGTTCCCGCGTGGCGCTTCCACGTGGAGATCACGTACGGAGAGAACGGAATCACCACTCACCTGCAGCGGTAGGGCCGCCTGTTTCGATTGCCTGCTCGACTTCCGTCGGCTACGCCCCGACGGACTGTGGAGACCGAATGTGCGAGCGAGTACCTCGCCCCAAAGGGCGAACGTGAGGCCGGCAAAGACGATCGCCGCGCCGATGCCGAGAGAAGCTACCGGATTCACGTAGATCGAGCCCAGACTCTCGTTGAGCATTCGTCCCCAGTCGTACTGAGGTGCCTGCACGCCTAGCCCCAAGAAGGAGAGTCCCGTCGCTGCGACAAGTGCACTGCCTGCACTGATGCTCACGTTGACGATGAGCGGATCCCGAATATTGGGCAGTACATGCCGCCGCAGGATCGTCAGTCGACCGACGCCAAGGATGCGAGCGGCGGCCACATAGTCGCGCCCTGCTACCGCCGCGCCCAAAGTCTGGGTGAGACGGGCGTAGGAGGGTGCCATGGCCAACCCGATGGCGAGGATGACACCTCCGACACCGACACCGAGAATGATCGAGGCGACGATTGCGAGCAAAAGTGCCGGAAAAGCAAGTGCGACAGCGATAATGCCGTTGATCAGACGCCCTATCCTTAGCGGTGCGACGATCGGGAGCAATCCGAAAAATACGCCGACAGACACCCCGAAGACGGCGGCCGCAAGGGCGGTAACTACTGACAATTGCGCGGCGCTCAGCAACCGTGACAGGACATCTCGCCCACCTGCGTCTGTGCCGAGTAAATGCTCTGCGCTCGGCGGCGCGGACAATAAGCTCAGATCGGCTTCACCAGCAGATTCGCCCCACAGGAGTGGACCGAAGGCCACGAAGAAAGCGACTACCAGCAGGGCAATGGACGCTGCGACACCGAGAGGAGATCGCAGTGTCGAAAGAAAGTAAGTTCGGCGGTTACCGGAACGAAACGTCTTGTCGTCGAAGACAGGTGGCGTTGGTGTGTCAGAAGAAATTTCTGAATCGGGAAGGGTGGTGTTGACGGGCGCCATCAGGTGTCCTTCAGCGCGGTACGCGGGTCGAGGCTGACCAGGATGATGTCGATCAGCAGATTGGAAATCAAAACGATCAGGCCGTAAACGATGACGATCCCCTGAGCTAGCGGGTAGTCCTTACTCCGCACCGAATCGATGATCGTCAGACCAAGGCCGGGCCAGGAGAAGATCGTTTCCACCAGTACGGTTCCTGCGATAAGGGACCCGAGAACGATGCCACCGATGGTGAGCGATGCGGTCAACAGGTTCGGCAGTGCATGACGTAGATACATCCGCAAGGGCGTCATCCGCTTTGCGCGCGCTGTTCGGATGTAATCCTGTTCGAACACGGTGAGCGCTTCGACGCGAACGATTCGCGACATACCTGCACTCACGCCGATCGAGAGCGCGAGGACAGGAAGTATGTAGGAACTCGCGTCCCCCCGCCCGGCGACGGGCAGCAGTTGACTTTGAACCGCGAACAAGTAAACCAGTCCCACTCCGATCAGGAATTCGGGGACAACTGTCAACAGGCCCGTAACAGATGTGAACGCAAGGTCGAGACCTCGTCGCCGCCCTCCTCGGGTGAGCGCAGCGATGACGATTCCAAGAGGAACCGACACGACGAGGACAACGGCCAGCGACAAGAACGCGAGTTCAAGAGTCGCGGGTAGACGCTGCTCGATGATGGTCGAGACCGGCATGCGGAGCGAAAAGGAATCGCCGAGGTTCCACGTCAGCAAGCCTTTCCAGAAGTTGAAGTACTGCAACCAGATTGGATCGTTCAGCCCGAGGCTCTCGCGGCGAGCCTCGACGATTGCAGGTGTCGCGTTGGTTCCGAGCGCGTTGCGAACCGGATCCCCAGGGATGAGCCGGACCATCAAGAACGCCATAGTCACAAGTGCTACTACGGACCACCAGAGCCGCAGGATACGGCGTGCGATAAATGACCCTAGTGGGCTCGTCGCGCCAATCCTTCGACCGGAAGGTACTGACGGCTGCTCGGCTATGGTCGTCAGCAGGGTAGTAGTCGGCCCGGTACTCATTTCAGGACCCGAATTGCCGAACCTGGCAATATTCCTCCAACGGGTTGAGATACCGACTCTGCGCCGTTGAAGTACATTTTGAAGGGCGTGACGGAAACGGGGATGAGGTCAACACTCTTGAAGAGCGCCTCTTCCGCCTTGGCCCATTCTCCGCATGCGGCGTCACCGGTCAAGCCCACGGCCAACGCGGCATGGCGTGCGTAATCGTCATTGCGGATCGAGGCGAAGTTGGTGCCCTCCGGCGCAGTGGGCCCTGTCAGGTACTGAGGAAAGACCCCGGGAGCTCCTGACTGCAGGTTCAATCCAAGCGTGGCGGTCCATCTGCTCGGATCCTCACTCGAGAACGTGCTACTGATCACGTAGCTCTCATCACCGCCCTGGAGAGTTACCTCGGCGCCGAGGCTTTTCCACTGTTTCGCGACGTACTCTGCGGCAGCGCTACGTGTGTCGGTGCTGTTGTCGTAAACGAGTGTGATTTGAAGGGCTTTACCGTCTTTGGTCCGGACTCCGCCCGCCCCTGAGGTGTATCCGGCAGCCTCCAAGGTTCGGGCGGCGGCCTCGCCGTCATATGTAGGTAAGGTTCCCTCGACCGAGTTGTAGGTGCACAGGCTTGGTTCCTCGGTCAGCAGCGATGATGCCCGCTCCCCCTTGCCGCCGGTGAGTACATTGGTGAGTGTGTCGAGATCGATCGCCTGCGTCAAAGCAGTGCGCACCTCGGTCGCCGCAGTAGGGAGACCCTCCAGATGGTTGTAGGTGATCATCCCCGAAATCGCCGGCGAGGGTTGCCAATCCAGCTGGGACAGACGAGCCTCATCGTTACCAGAGACCATGGCCGCGTTGAGCTGACCGGAGAGAAGCAAGTTAGCCCGAGTCGAAGGACTAGGGACAATCTTGATCGTTACCGTCTTGGGCATTCCCGGGGTGCTTGAGGTGCTGTCCTTCGGCCCCCAGGTGTAGCCGTCCCTGCGAGTCAACGTAATCGAGTCACCCGCGACGATCTTGTCGATCACGAATGGGCCGGTGCCGTCGCTTCCCGCCGAGACCGATGTCGGATCTGCGAGCGCTCCCTCGCAAACCATTTGTTGGCCGCCGAGATCGTAGAGCATGGACGACCGGGGCTTCGTGGTCGTCACCTTGAGCACATTTCCCTCTGCTGTAACTGTTGCGTCCGACGGCACGACGGACTCCAGGCGTGGAGACTGATTGACGGGATCGAGAATCCAGTTGAGATTGTCGGCTGCCGTTTGCGCGGTGAACGACGTGCCGTCCGCACACGTGATGTCATTGCGCAACGTGTATGTGACTTCGCTCGGACTCTCGGTCCAGCTTTCGGCCAGGAAGGGTTGCGGTTCGCTCGTCTTGGTGTCCAAGGAAATCAACGTGTCGTAGGAGTACATCCCTACGATCTGTGCGTTGACGAGGTTGGTCACGAGCGGATTGAGATCACCGGGGTCGGAGTCGACAGCGACGGAGAAAGCGCCATCGACGGCGAAGTCCCGTGGCCCTTTGTTCCCCCCTGATCCACTGCACGCCGCGAGTGCCGGCCCGGCCAGCACAAGCGCCGCCAGAGCAATACATCGCTGGTTCATGAGAAGTCCACCTTGAGTTGGAAGCGAGGTTGTCACGTCAGGTCTCTAGATTCGTCGTTTACCTCACACCCCTCATCGTCCATTCGTCCAAACAAAACCGCTCTACCGTCGGACCATTGAACTAGTAGCCGAATCGACATGGAACCAGACGCCGGACTGAGCAAGAGTCAGACGTGCACCACGGCCCCGGTACGGTGTCCACCCCATGGTGCGGTTCACACCGGCAACCGCGCTCCCCTGAGTGAATGCGTGGGTACCGGCAACGGACGTTCGAACGAACCCACCTCCTCGACCGCTACACACAACCGCTAGTTGCCGCAGCTCAGGACAACAGCAACGCGTTGCGATCACTGAAGAAGTGCACTCTCGACGCGAGAACTCGGTCTGATCCACGAGAGACGGAAGCAATGCGGGGCACTACCAAACCTGCTTCGGTTTCACGGTTCCATGACGAGCCGCTCGAGTAGAGGCCGGGTTCGATAGGGGATCGCATCGCGCATCGCAACGGAAACTGTTGTGCGCTCGACCCCAGGCACCGCGAGAATGCGGCCGGCGGTTCGGTACAGGTCGTCAGCGTCGATGGCGACGACGCCTATATGAAGATCTGCCGCTCCTGAGATTCCGACGGCTTCGGTGACTTCGGCGATACTGCGGAGTCGGTCAAGGACTTCTTCGAGTCGATGCTGGTCCACGACTGCTGTGACGAAGGCACGCAAGGGGTAACCCAGGTCGCGCGGGGATACGCATCGGTCGACAGGTGCAAGCACCTTGCGCTCATCCCATCGAAACATTCTGGATTGCACGGTGTTCCGGGCCATGCTCAACATCGAAGCCAACTGCACCCCCGTCGCGCGGGGTGCGTCGCAGAGAGCAAGAAGCAGGCGCGCATCGGTCCGATCAAGTTTCGTCATATCGCGCAGTATGCCACCGTCCAAAAATTCAAAATTGGGCATTTTGCGCAAGATCTCACAAACCACTGGCGCAAACTGATTGTTACTGCTTGCCTGAGTGCTTCATATTGTCCGCGACAACCTCCCATCACAGGTTGAGGTGTCCGGCTCAGCGCTACTCTTCGGAGGATTCTCGTGTTCGACAATGACGAATTGGTACAGCTGGTCACCGAAACAGGTCAACGGCTCAATCACCCGGAGTTTTCCGGGTACATCGATGACATCGGAATCGACGCGGTGCGCGCCCTCTACGAGGATCTAGTGGTGGTGCGCCGGATCGACTCCGAGGCCACCGCGCTGCAGCGGCAGGGTGAACTCGGCCTCTGGGCTCCGCTGTTGGGACAGGAAGCAGCGCAGGTCGGTTCGGCGCGCGCTCTTCATTCCGAGGATTTCGTCTTCGCCAGCTACCGCGAGCACGGCGTGGCGTACTGCCGCAATGTCGATCCCACTCACATGCTCAGATTCTGGCGCGGCTCGACCCACTCCGGTTGGAACCCGTACGAGTACAGGATGACGACACCTGCAATCATCGTCGGAGCTCAGGCGCTGCACGCCACCGGGTACGCGATGGGAATGCAATTCGACGGCACGGACGGCGCTACGATCACATACTTCGGTGACGGCGCGACCAGTCAAGGCGACATCTCCGAAGCATTCGGTTTCGCCGCGAGCTTCAACGCCCCCGTTGTGTTCTTCTGCCAAAACAACCAGTGGGCGATCTCCGAGCCGGTGAGTGTGCAGTCACGCGTCAGTATCGCGACGCGCGGAAGAGGTTTCGGTGTTCCCAGCGTGCGCGTCGACGGAAACGACGTTCTTGCCGTCATCGCCGTCACGCGGGCGGCGCTCGCGCGGGCACGGGAAGGAAGCGGCCCAACTCTCATCGAGGCCGTCACCTACCGAATGGGCCCGCACACCACATCCGATGACCCGACTCGGTACCGCTCCGCCGCGCTGGACGAGGAATGGCGGCTCAAAGATCCCCTCGATCGCATCAGAGCCCTTCTGGAGTCCGCGGACGCGATCGATGATTCCTACCTTGCCGCCGTGCAACAGAAATCAGACGACACCGCTGCAGCGCTTCGGCGTGGGTGCCTGGAAACAGTAGAACCGAAACCGATGTCACTGTTCGACAACGTCTACGCCGAATCCCACTCCCTCATCGACGATGAACGGCGCCAATTCGCCGAATACCTCGACAGCTTCGAAGGAACCGACGCATGAGCACAGATCAATCCACCACGACGCCGACGATCCTTCCCCTCGGCAAAGCGTTGAACGCCGGCCTCCGCCGCGCATTGGAGAAAGATCCGAAAGTCGTTCTGATGGGCGAAGACATCGGAAAGCTCGGAGGAGTCTTCCGGATCACCGACGGGCTGCAAAAAGACTTCGGCCCCAACCGTGTCATCGACACTCCCCTCGCCGAATCCGGGATCATCGGCACCGCAGTCGGTCTCGCCATGCGCGGCTATCGACCAGTCTGCGAGATCCAGTTCGACGGGTTCATCTACCCCGGCTTCGATCAGATCGTTTCGCAAGTAGCGAAGCTGCACTATCGAACCAGCGGCAACGTCAAGATGCCGATCACCATTCGCGTGCCCTACGGCGGCGGCATCGGTGCGATCGAGCACCATTCGGAATCACCCGAGGGATATTTCGCTGCCACCGCCGGACTTCGAGTTGTGACATGTAGCAACGCTTCCGATGCGCACTCGATGATTCAGCAGGCCATTGCATCCGATGACCCGGTGCTCTTCTTCGAACCCAAACGTCGCTATTGGGAGAAGGGCCCCATCGCCTCCGACGCGGCGTCGACGCCGCTGCACAAAGCCCGGGTGCTCACACGGGGGTCCGACGCCACCCTTCTCGCTTACGGTCCACTCGTGATGACAGCGCTACAGTCTGCAAAAGTGGCAGCAGACGAAGGTCGATCAATCGAGGTCATCGATCTCCGATCGATTTCGCCACTCGATATAGACACCGTCGCCGAGTCGGTGCGACGCACCGGACGGTTGATCATCGCCCACGAGGCTCCGGTGTTCCTCGGAATCGGCGCCGAAATCGCCGCCCGTATCAATGAACGCTGCTTCTACCACCTCGAAGCACCCGTCGCACGTGTCGGCGGCTTCACGATTCCCTATCCCCCGGCGAAACTCGAGGAGTACTTCCTGCCAGACGTAGACCGCATTCTCGACGCTGTCGACCGCACCTTCACCGCGTAGCAACAGGAGTTCGCATGCACACTGTCAAGACGTTTCTGCTGCCCGACCTCGGCGAGGGTCTCACAGACGCCGAACTACTCACCTGGAGGGTCGAAATCGGTGACACCGTCGCCCTCAACCAGATCATCGCCGAAGTCGAAACCGCAAAGGCATCCGTCGAACTGCCGTCTCCCTACGCCGGAACTGTCGTCGCGCTACACGCGAGGGAAGGAACGACCGTCAACGTCGGAAGCCGGTTCATCGACATCTCCGTAGAGGCGCCGGACAAGATAGACAGTTCGCCCCCGACACCGGACCTCCCACATACGGCAGACCGCACTCCAGTTCTGGTCGGCTACGGCGTCGCCGAAGAGTCCACGAGCAGACGCCGCCGCAAAATCGGTACCGGCACGGTGACGGCACCCCTCGTCGACAGGCAGAAAGAGTTCCCCGGCCGCCCACTTGCCTCTCCGCCAGTGCGGTTCGTAGCAAAGGAATACGGCATCGATCTCGCTCAAGTCAACGCCACCGGCATCCACGGTGATGTCACCCGCGACGATCTCGAACGCCATCGCAATACCGCTTCGGCAGAAAGACCCGCACCGAACTCGCGCGAATCCATCAGCCAAGCTCCCTCGGCGTCGATTTCGGCCGCGCGCGAAGAGGAACGCATCCCGATCAAGGGTGTCCGTAAACATACCGCTGCAGCGATGGTCCGCAGCGCATTCACCGCACCTCACGTCACGGAATTCGTCACAGTAGATATCACCCCGACGCTGGAACTCCTTGCTCGACTACGAGAAACGAAGCACTTCAGCGATGTCCGGCTGACGCCGCTGGCGCTGGTGGCCAAAGCACTCCTCGTCGCACTACGCACTAACCCGTCACTGAATTCACACTGGGACGAGGACGCCAACGAGATCGTCGTCAAACGCTTCGTTAATCTCGGCATCGCAGCCGCTACCCCGCGGGGGTTGATGGTGCCGAACATCAAAAATGCACACACGCTCGCGCTCCGCGACCTCGCACTCGCACTATCGGACCTGACAACCACCGCGAAGGAGGGAAAGACCGGCCCGTTGGACCTGTCCGAGGGCACGATCACCATCACCAACGTCGGGGTATTCGGTGTCGATTCCGGCACTCCCATTCTGAACCCTGGTGAGGCAGCCATACTGTGCTTCGGTTCGATCCGGCGGCAGCCGTGGGAACATCAGGGTGAGATCGCACTACGCTCCGTCACAACTCTGAGCCTGTCCTTCGACCACCGGCTCGTCGACGGTGAGCAAGGTTCGACATTTCTGTCAGCGATAGCCCACATCCTTTCTGATCCACTGTCTTTGATTGCACTGAGCTGATGATCTCGCCGAACACCACCGAAGTGGGCCTGAGCGATTCGACATCGCGGAGCGAACTCGCAGAGAGGAATGTCGGGCGCTTCATCCGAGTTGCGCGCAAGGACGGTTGGCAAAGCGACCAATGGGCGATCATCACGATGGTCGTGATCTCAAAGAAAAAACTCTGTTGGCTCGTCGAATATTCGAACGGGGCAACGGATGTCGTGCGTATCTTCGACAATCCAGATCATTTCGATGTTTCCGATACACCCAGCGTGTAAAGCCAAGGGAGAAAACATGCTTGACCAACCAGACGTTCTGATCCTCGGGGGCGGATCAGGCGGATATGCGTGCGCTTTCCGCGCCGCCCAGCTCGGTAAAACCGTCACACTGATCGAAGAAGACAAGGTCGGCGGAACCTGCCTCCACCGAGGATGCATACCTACCAAAGCGCTCGTTCATGCGGCGGAAGTAGCCGATACCATCTCACACGCATCGCCTCTCGGGATCATTGCCACGCTGGACAAGATTGACATACCCGGTCTCCACGCACACAAGAACTCGGTTGTCGACCGACTCTACAAAGGCCTGCAAAGTCTGGTACGTCGGAACAAGATCGAGATCATCCACGGCACCGGCCACTACGACGGTGGCCGCACTGTCCGTGTTGGTGACCGAACGATCACCGGGGAATCCTTGGTTCTGGCAACCGGATCCCAAGCCCGAAGCCTGCACGGACTCGAGATCGGCGGCCGCATCCTCACCAGCGACGAGGCACTGACTTATGCAGAAATGCCGCACGGTGTCGTCGTGCTCGGAGGAGGTGTCATCGGCGTCGAATTTGCCAGTATCTGGGCCTCCCTCGGCGCGGAGGTCACAATTGTCGAAGCACTTCCCAGATTGCTCGCGGCCGAGGACGAATGGGCGTCGAAGCAACTGAGCCTCGCGCTTGGTAAGCGTGGGATAACGACGATGACCGATACCCGCGTCGCGAATGCGACTCAGAGCGCCGACATGGTGGTCGTCACGATGGAATCAGGGGAGGTCATCGAGGCGGACCTGCTCTTGGTGGCCGTGGGTCGCTCACCTCGCACTTCGGGTATCGGCTTGACCGAGAACGGCATTGAGCTCGACCCTTGCGGTTTCGTGTCGGTCGACAGCACGTTATGCACTGCACAACCCGGGGTTTACGCGGTCGGTGACATCGTCGCCGGACCCCAACTCGCGCATCGCGCTTTCCAACAGGGCATCTTCGTCGCGGAAACAATCGCGGGGCTCAATCCCGCCCTCGTCGAAGACAGCAGCATCCCACGCGTGACGTACGCGAATCCGGAAGTCGCCTCCGTCGGCCTCACCGAAGAACAAGCACGTGACAAGCACGGCGAAATCACCAGCGTCGTCTACGACCTCGCGGGCAACGGAAAGAGTCAAATCTTAGGAACCGGCGGCGGCATCAAACTCGTGCGTGCCGGCGCAACCCAAGGACCTGTGGTCGGTATACATATGGTCGGCGAACGTGTGGGTGAACTCATCGGCGAAGCCCAACTGATCGTCAACTGGGGCGCGTATCCGAACGAGGTTGCCACATTGATTCATGCACACCCCACCCAGGCCGAAGCCCTCGGTGAGGCGCATCGTGCCCTGGCCGGAATCCCACTGCACAGCCACAACTGATCAAGACATCGGATACGGCACCACACCGAGTCGGTGAGACTGCGGAACGTGCACGCGAACATCCTTCATCACTGCACAGCGCGGCAGATAGCATCTATCGCCAGGGTTGGAATCGTCCCATAATTGTGTGAACTCAGGTATTCCTTGCCCTCAGAAAAGGTTATGCACCAGTGGCGGAGCGCCCGTGCCGAAAGACCTGAGGCTCCAAAAGTTCTGCTGCGCATCTGCTTTGAAATTCTGAGGGCGCAACGGAAATAGCTCTGCCGAAATGCGGCGTCTTCGCAGACTTCCGGTCTCACATCCACAGGTTGTCGATGTTGCCCACACGTCGGCCGTGAGCACGTGCCCGATTCCCCTTGTTATCGGTGCGATCGGGGGCCCGCATCGGCCGCTCGCACGAACCTCTAACCGATTCCTCGGCCCAGTGCACGAATACTTCGAAGATCGTTGTTACGCATACTGTTCTCTGGTTTAACGTTCGGTCACATTCAGGCGCATGCGCTAACCGAGGAGCAGATGTCAGTGGACAACCCCACCGCGACGTGGAAGGACCGCCCGAGGATGACCGGGGCCGGCGCCGGTCGTGCACATTCAGTCTTGAAGCAACCGCTTGCATCGTCTTCGTATCGCAAATCCTTGAATTCGCTCCGCGCCGAGGACTCGATAACCTGGCGAGACAGGAGTTTTCCTGAAGTCGAGATTGCACTGAGCGATGTCGGCGGGCAGGGATGGAATCTCCTCGACGGTGGCTTTCATTTTCCGGCCGCCGCGCTGAAGGCAACCGCGCTTGAACGCAACCTGCAACTCATGCGGGACTACTGCCTCACACACGATGTTCTGCTTGCCCCCCACGCAAAGACCACGATGAGTCCGGAGCTGGTGGGCCTTCACTTGGATGCAGGCGCCTGGGGTATCACTGTGGCCAATGTGCAGCAAGCGCGGGTGTTCATACACGCGGGTGTTCGCCGGATGTTGATTGCCAATCCCGTAGTCGGCGAAGCAGACCTCATTTACCTCACGGGGCAGCTGCGAAAGCACCCGGATCTGCAAATTTTGACGTTGGTCGATTCTGTGGAAACTGCGCAGCGTCTGGACTCGGCGATACGGACTTACGGGGCTGATCTTCCACGGCAACCGGTCCTCCTCGAGGTCGGCTACCCCCACGGCCGTGCCGGCGTACGGACAACTGAAACAGCGATCGTCACCGCGACGACAATCCACCGGAGCCAGAACCTGAAACTCGTGGGAGTCGAGGGCTTTGAAGGCCTCGTGCCCGGCCGAGATGTCGAGGAACAAAGAGATGAGGCGCGGCGGTTCATAGACTCGGCGGGTGTTGTCGTGCGTGAGCTACATGTCAGGGCTCTTCTCGATCCTTTGACAACACTGGTTTCGTTCGGCGGTAGTTCGTTTTTCGACGTGGTAGTGGAACGCCTCAGAGATCAGTGGCACGGCCCACGACTCGATATCTTGCTCCGAAGCGGGTGTTACCTTACGCACGATCACGGCGTGTACGCGCGTACCTCACCGTTCGTCGACCAGGAGCCCTCACCGCTGCCCGCGCTTGAAGTGTGGGCGGAGGTTCTCTCACGACCGGAGCCTGATCTTGTCATCGCGGGGTTGGGGAGACGTGATGTCTCGACGGATTCAGATCTACCGATCCCCCTCAGTCTGAGACGTCGTGGAGAGGTTCGAAACGCCGCCGGGATGCGTACCCGCGCCGTAAACGACCAGCACACCTACGTGTCTGTTTCCCACGGAGACGACGTCGAGGTAGGAGACCTGATGAGCTTCGGTGTCTCGCACCCGTGTACGACATTCGACAAGTGGCGAGTAATTCCGATCGTCTCCGATGAATATGAGGTTATCGATGCAGCCCGTACGTACTTCTGAAGATGCTCCGGCCTACCCCGCAGTGGTTCGTGCAATTCTCGCCGACCTACGCCGACTGGTCGAGACAGAGTCTCCCTCGTCCGACCTTGACGCAGTGGAGCATTCAGCGCATGTGGTGGCGGAGTTGATTTATGAACGACTGGGGCGCCGCCCTGAAATACTCTGTGTGCAAGGAGTTCACCACGTACTTTTACGCGGGTCGGCCGCCCGTGTCATGATCCTCGCGCACCACGACACGGTGTGGCCGCTGGGGACTATCACGGAACACCCATACAGCGAGGCCGACGGAATCATCCGCGGGCCAGGTTGCTTCGATATGAAACTCGGACTCGCGCAAAGCATCCACGCGCTCAGACAACTCACCGAACGTCGTGGTGACGAAATCTTGGAACACGTGACCCTGCTGGTCACGGGCGACGAAGAGCTTGGGTCACCGACATCGCGGGAAATCATCGAGAACGAGGCGCGCCGATGCTTTGCCGTGTTCGTATTGGAGGCGGCAGGCTCCGGTGGAGCGTTGAAGACCGAACGCAAGGGGGTATCGCGGTACCAGATCGAGATCATCGGCCGCGCTGCGCACAGTGGTCTCGAGCCCGAGAAGGGGATTAATGCGACTATCGCTGCAGCAGAGGTCATCTTGCAAATTGCTGAGCTCGCTGACCAATCGGCTGGCACGACTGCAACTCCCACCGTACTGAACTCAGGGACTGCGCCTAATACGGTCCCCGCGAAGGCCGTTTTCGACGTCGACGTCCGGGCGACCACAGCTCAGGAACAACAACGTGTGGATCAGTCGATTCGCGCGATCAACTCTCGCATTCCTGGGGCAGAGGTTGTCGTACACGGGGGAATCAACAGACCACCAATGGAACATGACGCTGCAATTTCGCTGTTTCGTGATGCGCAGCGGATCGCATACAACCTCGGACAAGATCCGCTGAGGGAGATATCCGTCGGCGGTGCGTCGGACGGGAACTTCACCGCCGGACTTGGAGTGCCCACACTCGACGGCATGGGCGCCGTCGGAGGCGGCGCCCATGCACACGACGAGCATGCGGAGATCGCATGGATTCTCCCACGCACGGAACTCCTCAGGAACCTGATGGAGGAACTCGTCGACAGGTCCGGGTAGCGAATGCTCAGCGGCGATTGACAATCGCCATGCGCGCCCGTTCACTACCGGTAGCGAGCTCGTACAGCACCGTGATCAGTCCGAGAAGGTCTGTCACCGATGTAAGGACTGTCGACATGGTGCGGTCGGCGGTCCTTACACAGCCTGGAATGCTCGCCGCCAGTTCCGCCGCTACCGGCGAAGGCATGTCAACCTCAACTTCGAAGGACAACGGCACAGAAGGGGAGGTCATCTCCGCCGCCCGAGACACTGCAGATGCTGCCGCTTCGCGGATCGATTTACGCGCAACAGCAGGCGAAATGGAGTTCGCAGCCGAAAAACCGTGGGCTGCTTTGACAGTCACAATCTCGGCCTCAGGAAATGCCCTACTTGCGATCTCGCTGATGACGTCGTCGCCCGTAACCAATCCCACCGGCACCCCGAGCGAGTTTGCATAGAGCGCGTTGACTTCAGCCTCGGAGACCCGGAGCCCATTGATCCTTATTTCCCCGAAATGCGCGGAGAAGGTATGCGCCAGGACGCCGGGCGCCCCGGCAGGGGCGTGATAGCCCACGAACAACGCCACCGCACAGTCCTCGGTGAGCCCTTCGGCCATGCATTGAGCCTTCGGGGCACCGAAGACCAACCGTGCTCGTGGGTCGAGACGCTCATGTATCAAATTGTCCATGGTCCCGTGAGAATCGTTCACGAGCACGCTCGTCGCTCCACCGTCGAAGGCTCCACCGATCGCAGCATTGGCTTCCTCGGTCATCAACTCTTGGGCGCGAGGGTAACCGTAACCCCCTCTCAGGATCTGATCGAAGGTTGCAATGCCTGCGACACCCTCCATGTCCACCGATATGTACGCCTTCACGATCACTCCTCACCGTTTGGAAAGACAGCCAACGAACCGCCGCCTGCTCCCTCTCACTGTGGAGGCCTCGAACACTGAGGAAATCGTTCGATCGACCAAACTATGCACGTCCTGGGTGTACAATCGTCCAATGACCGGTCTGCGAAGCACCACCGCAAACCTCGGACTTTTGGTTGAACGCCTCGGGTCAACACTCTTGACACACAGAGCCGGCCCCCACCAGTCAAGCCGTGCCGTCTCTTCGGTAATTCTTCACGACCCCCTCGACCCTCCGAGTATCGTGCCTGACGCAGTGGTGTTGGGGGTGGCTCTTGCTACCGACAATGACTTCGGCTCCTTCGTATCTGCCGCCGTGGACGCTGGCGTTGCCGCACTGGTCATTCGCGAGCCAGTAGTGATCGATGAAGCAATCGCCGAGATGGCATTGCGTGGCTGTGTCTCCATTTTCGGTCTCGTCCGCGGCGCCTCCTGGATTCAGGTAGCCGCCCTTGTCGGGGGCGCCCTGAACTTGGACAGTGACGGCGATCCGGTCGACACCACGGATTCGAGTCGAGACCTGTTCACCTTGGCGAACTCGGTGTCAGCCTTGTTATCTGCTCCTGTCACTATCGAAGACCTCTCCTCTCGGGTCATTGCGTTCTCGGCGGATCAGGCTGGAACCGATGAACCTCGGCGCCTCACAATCCTTGGCCTACAGGTTCCCGAGCTTTACACCTCCTCGCAACGAGACCAAGGCGTATTCCCTCAGCTTTACGCCTCGGACAAACCCGTTTTTATGCAGAACCCCGCTCCGGGAACGCTTCCGCGGATCGCAATGAGAGTTCAAGCGGGCGATGAAGTCCTCGGCTCGATCTGGGCGATCGTTCCTGAACCGCTCACCCCCGAACAAGAACGGGGGATGGCCGAAGCATCCCAGGTCGTGGCACTCGCGATGCTGCGCGCCCGAGTCAGTGCTGACTCGTCCCGTCGCAGAGGTGAACACTTGACCACCATGCTCTTCGACGGAGGCCGGCGCGCACGCGAAGCTGCGCAGCAACTCAACTTCGGTTCGTCGCACGCGTGTGTCGTGGTGCTGGGTCCAAGGCAGGCCGGTGAAGAGCTTCGCACTTTGGCTGACCTCCAGCGCGCAAGCTTCGCCTTTCGCATGCACCTACGGTCGACGTATCCACGTGCGATTGCCGAACAACTGGGCACTGTCATCTACGCGGTCATTCCCGTCCAATCTGTCGACGATCCAGTTTTGGCAAGAATCGAGACACTGGCCACCACGTTCATCTCGTATCTGAAAACTTCTACCGAATTCTGTGTGGGGCTGGGTCGCGTCGTCACTAACGTCACCGAACTGCCGGTATCCCGCCGCGATGCCGATACCGCGTTGAGAGTTCTACAGTCCCGTCGGCATACAAGCACACGCGTAGCACAGGCCGCCGATGTCCAGATCGATGCACTCATGCTTCAGGTCGGGGACTCGATCGCCGCCAACGGATTGCAACTCGACGGGCCACTCACCGTCCTCCTTGAATACGACGTCACCCATGGGACACAACTAGTTCCATCTCTCGACTGTTGGCTCGAAAGCTTCGGAGACGTAGTCGCTGCGGCGAAAACCCTGCACGTGCACAAGAACACTTTCCGGTACAGGCTTGAAAGAATCGAAACTATCGCCGGGATCGATCTGAGCAGCCCTGACGTCCGCTTCGGATTGATGCTGCAACTACGGCTCCTCGGCGCACAGTATTCGGCAGAGTGACGTTGCACAGCACATCTTCCGCCCCTTCCACACTGAGTTTGCCTGCGCAGCTGTCCGGTGGAGCCCCCGTTACCGCTTAGGCGCTCCTGAACGACGGGGCCACGGTCGCCATGTTCGGTATGACTTCTTGCCCCTGTCTCTCGAATGATCCGAGGTGGTGTCGCCGAACCTGGTCGCATCCGATGGAGCGCTGCAGGTCGTCTTGGATGCCTACGCCTCTCGCTACTGGACCTCTTTCGCGATCCCTGTTCTGATCCCACAGGTCTATCTCCACTACGACCCCTACGACCAGCACCCGCCGCAACTCCTCCTCAGGCTCTCCGCTGGCACGTCAACGGATGGACTTCCTCCTGCTGTTCAGCGACCGCCGCCGCGTCGTGATCGAAGTTGACGGCAAGCACCACTACGCAAGCGGGGATAAGGCCAGCCCCGAGCTCTACGCCCAGATGGTCTCCGAGGACCGCCGACTGCGCCTAGCCGGGTACGAGGTCTACCGCTTCGGTGGAGCCGAACTGTTCAACGGGACAAGCAGATCCATGGTCGAAGAGTTCTTCCAACAGCTCACAGCTCGCATGCCATAGCAGGCGTACCGCCGCGGAAGCGCTGCGAGATCACCGCCACCGGGTGAGTACCGTCGACTGGTTCGCCACAGCATCGTCCACGGCACACCTGACCTCGTCCAGAACCGGTAAGACGCCGTTGTAACCTCTGGCGTGGCAGCGTGAACGGTGAATCGACTCCGCCGATGCCAGCGCATCACTCAACCAACGTGTCCCACAATTCAGCGACACCTAGACTTCCGAACACGTTCCGAATACACTAGTCACATGATCACCGCACCTGGCCTCCCCGCCGCGACCCGACGCTCCTCGGACCTGAGCAAACACTCGGCCGAGGTCTTCGCCGAAGCCGAGAACCATCCCGTCACCGTGACTCGACGCGACGGCGAGGCGCTCGTCCTGATGTCGCAACGCGAAGCCGAGGGCCGCTCCCGCCTGCTTAACTTCGCCGCCCAACTCATCACCGTCACTCTCGACGACAATGGCTCCCTCGCTGCACGCATGTCCAAGGCCTTCCCCTGGATGCTCGCTCTGTCGCCGGCAGACCGGGAGACCTGCGCTCAGGACCTCGTGGACGCGGCGCGCGCCTCGTTCTCCACCGACCAACCGCACCTTGCGATCGCGGAGCTGACATCGTGGAAGGAGACGGCGACCGCCATCGCCGCCGGACTCGGCGCCGCCGACCTCGAATGGTTCGACGACGACGAGACCGTGGAACGTCCGTAACCGTGGCGGCCGCCAAGAAAGGCGAGCTGGTCCCCCGCCCTCCGAAGAAGAGCGAGTACGAGATCCGGTTCGCGACCTCGAACGCACGCAAGGGCTGGCAGGACCTCGTAGCGACGATCCGCAACCCCATGACGGAGGCGTGGGACTTCCTCACGCGGACGCCTCAGTCCACGACACCGACGAACTACCCGCTCCGGGGCGAACTCGGCACCATCTCACGTGGGGGAACCAGTTACGAGCGTTGGCAGCACAAGCCGACAGCGAAAGGAACCGCACGTATCTGGTTCTACGTGCACGAGCGCACAGTCGTCCTGGAGCAGGTGCACACAAGCCACCCGAACGAAACCAAGTAGCCGGGCAGACACCGCCCCCCTCGACGGTGACACGATCCTGATCCGGCGCGCCTGATCAGGATCTTTCCTACCGGCGATCGGGTGCGCGCCCCTGTTGCGCTTGTAGGCAACCACTCCGTGCCGCGCGGGTAGTCCGGATGGTCGTGGCGATAGAAGCCGAAGAACAGGAAACAAGTGGCAACCACAGACTCTGATCCAGGAGCCATCTCGCGGCGAGGTCATTGCACTGTTCCAGCCCCAAGGGGCCGCAGGAATATGAGCCTCAGGACCATCCCAGGCCCCGGAAGCTGGTCTGTCCTTCTCCCAAGGCCCGAGAACGTCGATGCCCGCTGGGTGGCCCCTCTGTGACAAGTTTCCGGCCCGGAACTGTTCCAGTCATAGATGATTCGTGTTCCCACCACCACACCATGCCGGGTCCAAACACTCCCTCCGTCACAACACGACATTCGAAGGTAGGTAGTTGGGGCCGGAGTTGACAGCAGTTTCTCGAGTCGCGGATGGCGGGTGTGCCGTCCGAAGGAACGTGGCAGCTCTCGAGAATCGTGTCGCATCGGGTAGCCAGTCCTTGCCACGCCTTGCGCTAGTTGATGCCGCGCTCGATCAGGATGTGGTCCTGGTAGAGCGTGACATCAAGGGCGATCGGCAGGTCTCCCCGTGAGCCATTCCTCCGGTAGAGCATCCCTTCGCCACTGTGGCGCTGCACGGCACTCCAACGCCCTCGCCGAAGGATGACGCGAGGCTGGATAGCAGTCGGTTGGCAGCGAGCACTCCGGCATAGCTGGCACCGCCGAGAACAACTCAGTGCGCGGGCCGGGCAGGTGTCTGAGATTCGGCTTGGTCATTGCATTCTCCTGACGCATTCCGCCCACCGAATGAGCTCCTGTCCCAGTTGCCACGAGCTGAGCAACGTGACAGTGCCGTTCCGACCATTGTGCACCAGAACAACAACGAACGCGGAAATTTGTTGCGGTAGTTCCACTTCGAGGACTCATCGCGAAGCGATACTCGACATACCACCATGCACACGCAAATGGCCTCGTCGAAGGAGCAACTCCCGATGAACGATTTCACCCACTCTCTGCCGAGTGTGTCCCTCAGCGACACCGAGCCGCTAGTTACGAAGGCTGACGTGCTGATCCTCGGCATACGCGGCACCGGCACGGGCTGCCCCGAACACGAGAATGTTGCAGATCTCCTCGACCTGCTGGGCTTCACCGGCGAGCGCGACCAGGTCACGACATTCCCCGCAGGCGAGCGTGCCACGGCAGGTGTAATCGTGGCAGTCGCGTTACCGGCCGAACCTTCCGAGGCGGACCTGCGCGCTGCGGCCGCCCGTGGACTGCGAGCCGCACCGAAAGGCAGGGCAGCGATTGCATTTCACCCTACGAGCGTCGAAGAAACGGTCGCTGTAGCTGAGGGCGCCCGGCTGGGTGGTTATCGGTACGACCGATACAAGACCTCGCGCGATGATTCCGAAACAAGCAGTGAGCCAAGAGAGGTCACTATCTTGAGCTTGTTCGCTGAGGACAGTGCGGCTTTGGTCGAGCAGTCCGACGCGGTGACCCAGTCCGTTGCGCAAGTCCGCCATTGGGTCAATGCGTCTCCTTCCGATCAGAGACCGCCCATTTTTGCCGACGAAATCGCCGCTTACAGTGCCGCATTCG
Source organism: Rhodococcus sp. APC 3903 (assembly GCF_030407755.1). Lineage (NCBI taxonomy): Bacteria > Bacillati > Actinomycetota > Actinomycetes > Mycobacteriales > Nocardiaceae > Rhodococcus > Rhodococcus sp. APC 3903. Next base: position 58,804 of record NZ_JASDCV010000025.1, on the reverse strand, counting down.
TCGGTAACGATGTGGCAGTCGAGATCTGGGACGAAGTACGCCTCGCTGAGGAGAATTGCGGGGGCATCCTCGGAGTCGGACTCGGCTCAGCGGCCCCGCCACGACTGGTGACGCTGACATACGCCCCGGCCAATGCCACCACGCACCTGGCCTTGGTAGGTAAGGGCATCACATATGATTCCGGCGGGCTCTCGATCAAACCCGCCGTCGCACTGGCGACCATGAAAATGGATATGGCGGGGGCAGCCGCTGTAGTGGGCACAACGCTGGCCGTCGCCCGACTCGGGCTGCCGATCAAGATCACGACGTACGCCTGCCTCGCCGAGAACATGCCCAGCGGCGCTGCCTTTCGGCCCGGTGACGTGCTGGCGATGCGGAACGGATCCACGGTCGAAATACACAACACCGACGCTGAGGGCCGTCTGGTGATCGCCGACGGCCTCGCACTTGCGGTCGCAGTCAAGCCCGACCAGATCATTGACGTCGCGACCCTCACAGGGGCATGCATGGTGGCGCTCGGTGAGCGCACCACAGGCGTACTGGGCACCGACGAGGGCCTCATCGGCGCAGTCCTCTCAGCGTCCCGTACGGCAGGCGAGTCGATGTGGCCGTTACCGATCACCGATGAAATGGGTGCGGCGGTGCGCTCGTCGACTATCGCGGACCTGCGTCAGCACGACCCCAAGCCGTACGGCGGGGCAATGTATGCTGCGGCGTTTCTGCGTGAGTTCGTCGGTGAGGTGCCTTGGGCGCACCTCGATATCGCCGGGCCCTCGTTCAACAACGGCTCCGCCTACGACGAAATTCCCTCCGGTGGAACAGGTGTCGCGGTCCGCACTCTCGTGCAACTTGTTCGCGACATGACTTCGTGAGAACTGCTGCTCGCCGCTATCAAGTAACCAGCCGCACCTGTAGCTCGGCGAGCAGACGGTCGTCAGGATCATCCAGGCTGAAACGTCCTATTTCCTGAGCCTTGTTGATCCGGTATCTGACGGTGTTGACGTGTAGACCGAGCTTTTGGCTCGCGATTTTCATGTCCCCAACGCAGTCGAAGTAGGTGCGCAGGGTATCGACCAGATGCGTTTGGTGCGCACGATCCTGCGCAGAAAGCCGAGAGATGGGACCGGACAACAGAGCAGGGTGTGCAAGAGCCACTTCGCGGAACTGCTCAAGCCGCCAGCTGGCTTGGAGGTGCTCACTGTCGGTGAGCCCGGTCCAACCCCGCCGCTCGGCGAGCTCAAGCAACTCGTTGATATTCAAGCTCACCGCTCTGGTCTCGGTGAGCGAATGGTAAGTGGAGCTGACTAATGCACGGTGCGGAGCCGTTGACTGGAGTCGCCCGTGAATGTCGCTCACGATGCGTACCGCACTCTGGCGCTGTTTCTGGTCAGCTGCGGGAAAAACCAGGTAAGTCGTGTCCGGTCCGACAGCCAGCTGGGCCCGCACGCGAAAGGCGTCGCAGTAACTGCGGGCCAACGCGCGGAGACGTCTGGCCGTGGCGGCACGGTCACGCTCATCTGCGGTCGTGGGGCGCATGGCACACAGGACGAATCCGGCATCTAACTCCACGCCCAGACGCTCAGCCACGATTCGTTCGGTCTGCTTACCCGCGAGCAGGGCGCTGAACGCGGCGTCGCCCGAACTTGCGCCGCCCAGTCCAGCTGCTGCGTGCCGGAGCAGTGGGAGGGCGGCGTTGTCGGCTGCCTTGCGAAGACGTACCTCGATCTCCCTGTGCGAAGCCTCTCCGTCTGGCTGTAGCCAGATCGTGGCAAGGAGTTCGGTGCCCGCTTGGACCGCCACGGCGTATCGTCGCGACATACCGGCGATCTCGTTGTCTTGGAACGCGATCACATCGCCCCGCTCAAGTGAGTCCAGTAGCCCGATCGACCCCAGCTCGGCAAGGGGTGCGGCGGGCGCTCGCCTTCCGAGAATACTCTCATTGCGCACTTCGTCCATCGGAGCTCCGCCCGAATATGCCAACAGCTGCCATGCTGGATCGTGGAGGACGACGGGGCCCCCACACGACGCGGCGATGGCGTCGGCAAGTCCGAACAGAGAGTCCTCCGAATAGTCTGTAGCCCTTGATGTTTCGGATGCGGCTCGGATGAGTCCGAGCAACTGTCCCCAGTCCGTCCGCGAGTCGACGCCGATTACAGCGATATCATCGCTGCCAAAGTGGACGGGAAGTGGCCCTTTCAGCAGTATTGCCGCGGACCGTGCAGAGATCGCTGTCCGCATCAAGTCACGGAAGGCTGCGCTGTGCGCTCGAAAGCCGGGCGCAACGATCAGCGCCCCTTCAGTCGGTGAGATCGGATATTCCGGATCAGTCACCAAGGTACCTGTGACAACCGCATCGAGCCGCCCGATCTGGTCTACGACCAAAACGGACCCGAGCCGAGCGGATACATCAGCGACAGTGAGGGCCACCTGTTTCGCTCCTTGCTTCCTTGGACAGTTTTCGAAAAAGCCATTGTGCGGCTGCACAAGCCAGCATCGCCCTAAATGTAGTTCCAAGCAATAAATTCGGTTGTATTCGAACCCTACTGTCACTGCATGACTACACCACGGCTCCGCACACGGCTCGAAAGCCTCAGCGAGTACATTCCAGCGATGCCCACGCTGCCTACCCTCGAGCGGCGGTTGGCGCGCGCGACCAACCTCGATGACCTTCGTCGTCTTGCTCGTCGCCGCGCGCCCCGAATGATTTTCGACTATGTGGACGGTGGAGCCGAAGAGGAACGGTCACTGAAAACATCGGTCACTGCGTTCGACCGAGTCGAATACCATCCGCGAGCACTTCAAGACGTCAGCGAAGTTTCGGCCGCGACAGAGATTTTCGGACGCGAAGTATCGCTGCCACTCGTACTGGGACCCACCGGTTTCACGCGCATGATGCACCACGAAGGGGAAGCCGCCGTCGCCAAGGCAGCGCAGGAAGCCGGAGTGCCGTATGTCCTCTCCACCATGGGGTCGACGACAGCAGCGGGCATCGCTGCCGCCGCACCCGCTGGCTGGAACTGGTTCCAGCTCTATGTCGTTCGCGACCGTGCACTCAACAACGAACGGCTCGAACTCGCACGTGCGGCTGGAATGGACGTCCTCGTCCTGACGGTAGACACCCCGGTTGCCGGAGCGCGTCTTCGCGATGTCCGTCATGGCATGACCATCCCACCTTCGTTGCGTTGGGGCAGCGCGCTACAGGCCGTACGTCATCCACGTTGGTGGAGCAGGTTCGTGATGTCCGAGCCCTTGAACTTCGCCGCGGCCGGCGGAGCCTCCGATGATCTCGCCGGTATCGTCCGCACCCTGTTCGATCCGAATATCACCTTCCGCGACATCGAATGGGTCCGAGACCGATGGGAGGGAAGGCTTCTCATCAAAGGCATCCAAGACACCGGCGACGCAAAGGAACTCGCCGCCTTGGGTGTCGACGGGATCGTTGTTTCCAACCACGGCGGCCGCCAGCTCGACCGCACTCCCGCTCCATTGGAGCTCTTGCCAGATATCCGCACCGCGGTCGGCGATAAGACTGGGGTTTACCTCGATGGCGGCGTGCGCAGCGGATCCGATCTTGCCGCCGCGGTCGCCCTCGGGGCCGACGCCAGCTTCGTAGGACGTGCCTACCTCTACGGCCTCATGGCGGGCGGGCAGAAGGGAGTCGACCGAATGTTGGCCCTGTTCCGCGAGGACTACGTGCGCACTCTGCAACTCCTCGGGCTCAGTTCCACGGCAGAAATAGACAGTGGTGTCGCGAGTATCAGGAAGTGGTGAGCCCTCGGTCGATCGTGCAAACCGCATTGTCTCGCGGCACAACGGATGGTCCCTCAATTTGGTCGGGCTGCCAACACTTCCGATTCTACTGATCAACCAGCCTTGCACGATAGGCCTGTGCCCTGGCGCAAAAGCCCAAAGTCTTGGTCATTGACGAGTTGACTCTCGGATTGGCGCCTGTCGTCGTGAACGACATCCTTCCCGGCGTACAACAGATCGCGAGCTCAGGTGGCGGTACTTCTTGTCGAACAACACGTTCATGCGGCACTGACGATCGCGGATCGATGCGTGATCCTCCAACAGGGGCGCATCGTGTTTACCGGGGCGGCCACAGAGGTGCGAAACACGCCCGACGTCATAGCAAACAGCTATTTCGGCACAAGGCTGACGCCGGAGGAGGGACCAGATCCTTAGCGGGGCAATGGAACTAAACTAGGGAATCAATCCTGTATCGCAATGTTGCAAATCCCGTACGCCACCTCGAAACGTGGCACTTGAACTTTCCAGGAGAGACCATGATCAGAATCCTCCCTCGACAGACCACCACGCTTCCTGACGGCCGAACCCTGTCCTACATCGAAGCAGGAGATCCCGACGGTGTGCCATTGCTGTTCACCATCGGCACGCCTTCGAGTGCGACCGGGGGGCTCGCATTCGCTTCCGCTGCCGCACGTAACGGCGTCAAGCTCATCAGTATCGACAAGCCCGGGTACGGCCAATCCACCCGCGACCGCAACCGGTCACTGGTGCGCTACGGCCAAGATGTTGCCGCCCTAGCGGATTCGCTAGGACTGGAGCGCGTCGCCCTAGCCGGGCAATCAGGCGGTGGGCCCCACGCGCTCGCCGCCGCACACGTCCTTGGATCACGAGTTTCGACATTGACACTGATCTCTAGCTTCGGGCCGGCCACCGAGACTTGGGTTCGCCCAGAGCTCGCCGGCCAGATGAAGATCATGACGATGGTGTCGCAGCACGCACCGGGGTTCATGGGCGTGGTGGTCGGTCTGATGAAGATCTTCACAGGCAACCGAGCACACGCAGAACGTATGGTCAAGCATGCCGCAGCCAAGGCAACGCCGACAGAGCGCGAGGCCCTCAACAGCCCCGAACTTCAGTTCATTCTGGACGGATACAGTGAGGCCTACAGCAGTATCGGCGCGGTGTGTGACGAACTTCGCGCAATCGGGGTTCCGTGGGGCTTCGACCTCGAGGGCATCGGAGCGCCGACAGATTTATGGCATGGCACCGAGGACAATTCTTGCTCAATCACTATGGCCCGGGGCATCGCGTACCGACTGCCGCGCTCCACGCTGCACGAACTTCCCGGTCTGGGGCACTCTTTCTTCGGTCGGGCGCTGGACGACGCCCTAGCGAATGTGCGCGCCAAGGCTATCCAGCTATGAGCGACTCGTTCGACGCGGAACCTGCCGAATACAAACGCAACTGGTGACGCTCCGACACCACAGCATCAACCTGGCCTCGTCACGCCCCGACCCTTCCTTCGGGGATGGCGCGGATCCGAGAACGATAGCTCAACGGGGCCTCACCGACATGTCGCTTGAACGCCGCACTGAAGGCACTTTCGGAGGAGTACCCCAGTTCACGTGCAAGCGAACGGATTCATGCATGGACTTCAGATCAGGTTGAGCGTCTGGTGTTGTGATCGACGAGTCATGTTGACTGTTAGGCGATTTGGTGTGGTTTGGTCGAAGATTCAGCCGTGGCTGCTGCGCGGACTTTGTCTGCGATGACCTTTCTGAGTTCGTCTATGCTGAAGTCGGAGACATTAGCTGCGGGCGACCTGTCACTCGTCGTGAGCTTCGATTGACCACCGCGGTCGCCAATCTCAGGAACGCGGCACAATTGGGGAAGATTTCCACGACGTCGGCTTTGCGTTCGATCTCCTTGTTGAGTCGTTCGATCGGATTGTTCGACCCGATCTTCTGCCAATGGGCTTTGGGGAACGCAGTGAACGCCCAGGACGTCGAGCAGTGAGGGAAAGGACGATCCCGACTCCAGCTTCGGAATCTGCACTCCCACATCTCCGCTGGTTGTGGAGCCGATTTTGGATCGGTGGCCGTTGCATCAGGTGCTGCGACTTCGGCCCGTTAGTAGCGGCCGGCACCCCTCTCGACGCCCCGTGCCGCATCATCAACACCAAGGCGTGACGAGATCAGGGTCGTAGTCGGCGGCAGCATCCTCGACGAGCACGGCGAGGTTACCGTTAGTGCCGGTTTCTGTATCGACGTCACCGAAACCCTCACCCATACGATCAAGGAGACGGTCGACCAGTTGGTCGACGAGATCAGCAGCTCGCACGCGAGCTTTCCGACCTGGTCAGGGGCGAGGGGCTTGCTTGCGCTCGACGATCCAGGCTGCGATTTGCGCTCGTGAGGTGAAGCCGAGTTTGACCAGGACATGCTCGACGTGTCCCTGCGCGGTTCGGGGTGAGATCACCAGCCTGTCGGCGATGGCCCTGTTCGTCATTCCCTCGGCGACCAACCGGGCCACTTGCCATTCACGACGTGTCAGACTTATGCCCGGACCGTCCTTCTTAGCGGGTGGTTCGATCTTCTCGTCGAGCGCGAAGGCGATGGCTTCATCGGGTCTGAGTGACCGGCCACGTGCTGACTCACTTTCGAATCCCTTGCTGCCGAGTAGAGATTGGACGCGTCGCTTGCAGTCTTGCTGGTAACGCTCCAGGTTCGGAAACTGCATCGTGGGAATGCCCATCGCCTGCCAGAGCGTTTCCGCAGCACCCAAGAGCACTCCGGCGCGCCTGCCATCGCGCCGCTCGGCGGCAATCCACGCCAGCGTCTGAAAGCACCATGCGGACCCGCGTGGGTCATCGACGAGACGCGACAATCGCAGCCCCTGTTGGATCAATTGCACAGCCCGCTCCGGGTCGCCTTGCAACCACACCGCGAGCCCACACGCCCACCGTGAGTACGACCGGTAGATCGACTCACCCAATGGTTCGGTTATCGCGATTATGCGTTCGTGGCAGCGAACAGCGCGGGATTCGTCGCCGGTAAGTCCGCAGGCGAGCGCCAGCCCGAACAGGCTTCCGACTTGTCGGAGCAGGTTTCCTTCCTCTTCGAAGCTTGTGACAGCGTCTTCGAAGTCTCTGATCGCGTCGGCGGGCCTGCCGCAAGAGAGCGCGAGGTATCCGGAGGCATGCGTGGACAGGGCCTGCAGTGCTGGGCTGTTGAGCTCGTCGGCAATGACACTGAGTTCGGCAAACCGATCCTGCGCTGCAGCCGTCAGCCCTTGCGCGGCGGCGAACATGCATGCGGAATACAGCGCGGCTGCCCGCTCGTGTGAGGATTCCGCTCTCGGCTGCGCGAGGAGGCGGGTGAGCCAGCGTTCGCCCTCACTGAATTGTCCGCGGGCGAGCCAGAACACCGATAGCGCAGCTGCCGTTCGCAGTCCGCTACTTCGGCCCGTCTCGACCCCTGGAGTCCCCGAAGCGTCGGAGAGGCAATACTCGAGCATGTCCCGCAGATTCGTCTGTTCGCGGTCCAGGCGCGCGATCCACGTCGCCTGATGGGAGCTAAGCCAATCGTTTTCCGCTCGCGTTGCCAGTTGCGAGTACCAGTCGCAGTGACGGCGGCGAAGCGCTTCTCGCTCTGGCTGTGCACGGAGTTTGTCTCGACCATATTCGCGGAGTGTGTCAAGCTGCCGATAACGCACGACCGTCCCGGCGTCCTCACGGATGATGATGGACTTGTCGACCAACGAAAACACCAAGTCGAGCAGCAGCTGCGGCGAGAAGTCCCACCCGCAAATCGCCTCGGCCGCGTCCAGTTCGAAGCTGCCCGCGAATACGGACAGTCGGCTCCACAGTGTTCGTTCCTGTGGTGTGCAAAGGTCGTAACTCCAGTCGATGCAGAGCCGCAGGGTCTGCTGCCGGGTCGGTGCGTTACGACCTCCCGAGGTCAGGAGCTGGTAACGGTCGGTCAACCTCTCGAGAATTTGCTCGGCGGAAATGGCGCGCAGCCGGACTGCCGCGAGTTCGATGGGTAGTGGGAGCCCGTCGAGGCGCTGACAGATGCGGGTCACGGTCACGCAGTTGTCGTGACTGATCTCGAAGGTGGGCATAGCGGCGGCCGCTCGGTCCGCGAATAGTTGTACCGCGTCGTATTGGGGAAGCCCGCGTAAGGACGTCTCCGTGTCGCCGTCCGGAATCCCCAATGGTGGCACCCTCAGTGCGACCTCGCCCTGAATGCCGATCGGCTCACGGCTGGTGGCCAGGATCCGCACATCCGGGCACGCTCGAAGCAGCGTCTCAGTGAGTCTCGCGACTGCGCTGATGATCTGCTCGCAGTTGTCGAGCACGAGAAGCAGTCTGCGCGAAGCAAGGTACTGAGTGAGGATGTCTTCGACGGATAGTCCGATGTCCGTGCGCAGGCGCAATGACGTGGCCACGACCTCGGCGAGCATGTCCGGGTCGTGCAGGTTCCCGAGTTCGACGAGCCAGACGGCGTCGTCGTACACGCGGCGAACGTCTACTGCGATGCGTCGCGCGAGCCTGGACTTTCCGACACCCCCGATACCGGTCAACGTCAGCAGACGAGCGCTGGTGAGCAGCTTGCGTGCCTCGGCGATTTCCTGACGGCGACCGACGAAGCTGGTGAGTTCTACCGAGAGATTCCCGGGAATGTTCCCGACCACAGGGGGTGTGGGATCAGTGTTGGGTGATGCCGGTACCTCGATGAAGGAGGAGCGAGGTCGGATGGGGGCGGCACCGTTTGCGATCGGCTCCTCGGCTGACACAGCGTGTCCGGCGTGTCCGGCGTGTCCGGCGTGCGCAGTATGCAACGCCATTTCGTCGACAGGATATCCGTGTTGGCGCTGCGTGTGCTGGAGCGTGATACCTAAATCGGCTGCGGTCTGCGGACGATCGGCAGGGTTCGCTGACATCGCTCTTTCCACTACCGCGCACACGTCGTCGGGGATGCCAAGCCCGGCCAGCTGTGGGATCGGATCAGTCGTGATACGGACGAACTGGGCGATCACCTTCTCACCGCTGTGGCGTTCGAAAGGGGCATGGCCGGTCAGCGCACAGAAAAGTGTGGCACCGAGGCTGTAGATATCCGCAGCGATTGAGGCAGGCTTACCCAGCAGGATCTCCGGGGCGGTGAAGGCCGGTGACCCGGTGAGGGTGCCGGCACCCGTTTCGAACCCACCCGTGAGGTGTGAGATTCCGAAGTCGCTGAGTTGCTGTCCGCCGTAATCGGTGAAGAGGATGTTGCCGGGTTTGACGTCGCGGTGGAGGATCCCACACTGGTGCGCCGTCTCCAGGGCCGAGGCCATGTTTATGCCGAGGCAAATGACCTCGGTCCACGGAAGTGGACCGTCGCGCCGTATGTGGGATTCGAGTGAGCTCTGCGACAGGTACGGCATGACGATGAACGGTCGGCCCGCATCGGTGACGCCGGATTCGAGGACGTTGACGATGTTGGGGTGGCCCGTCAAACGCCCCATGATGCGTTGTTCGCGAAGGAAACGGTCACAGTTCGCCTGATCGAGATCGGTGGTGAGTACCTTGACCGCGACGGTCCGTTCAAGGTGCGGCTGACGGCACCGATAGACGGCACCGAAACCGCCGTGCGCGATTTCCTCTGCGCCGTCGAAGCCGGCCGCGTCCAGGTCCGATTGGATCCGTGGGATGTGGCGTTGTGTTTTGTCGGGAATGAAGTCGGACATGGTTTCCGAGATTTCCGCGTTCGGTATCGACGAGGTGCCCGCCGCGACCGCGCTGAGAGTTGAATTCAGACGAGCTAGCTCAAGGCTAATACGTTGTTGCTAACTGATGTGATCGTTAGGACATGGCTGGCCCCGAAAACTCTTGGAGGCGTGGGCCAACAGGGGTCACCCGGCGGTAGAAGGTGTGTTGAATCCACAGTCGAGCCCCGAAGCGTTGCAGCAGCATCAAGTTGGTGGGCACTTCGACGAGGATGTATTCGATGAAGAAAAGTCCAGTCGCTCGTCAGATCTGAGCGGAGGTGATGCTCAGATCTGCGCACATCGCCGGGGCGATGCACCCGAGGGCCTAGTCGATGTACCTGACGATGAACGCAACACCGACCAGCGGAAGGAATCGCATAGCAAATCGTGCACCACATTCGCCGCTCGGATTCGTCATCGCGTGTGACGCCAGCATCGCCATTGATCACGACTGGGCCTTTCATTGGAGTGATTAGTGGTCGTGCCCGCTGCGGCATTGTCTCGGTAGCATGAGTGTCGGCGATGGAACCCAGTCTCCCGAGGCGAGGGTACAGCGGCTGTGTTCGATCAATGTAGGGCGCTGCGGTTGAGCTGCACCGATGCAGATCTCCGACCGTTCACTTCTGCCTGTATCCCGACTGTAGAGGCACTTTAAGATCTTTTCAAGACATATTTAGGATATTTAACATCAGGTTGAACTCCCTACATGGTGGGTTCGTTGGAAGACGGGCCGCTGACGGACCGGTAGGGACGACTACCTGAATCACATGTTTCCAACCCGCGCGGGGGCGCAGCCAACGGTCCGCTACTGTCCGATACCGAACTGCCCCCGCTGTCGCGCAGGTTCTGCTCGGTTCGACTGCGAACGCCGGCGGATTCGGCACCCACACACCAGCACAGTGGTGCGCGCAATGTTCCCGCACCTGCCCGATCGAGCTATCGCAAGCGACTCATAGTGGCACGAGTTGTCGGTCAACATGATTCGGGTCCTGGCGCAATTGCCACTGTCGTGGTGGAACGACCTGTGGATCACCGACGACACCCCGGTTCCGAGCGCAACGTCATGGGGAACAGTGGAGCGGATGTCGCGGGCAACGATGAAGCTTCAGATCTGGTCGACACGCCGGGGACGCGATGCCGGTCATGTGGGCGTTGGCGAATCCGAAGATCGGTGGACGTGAGGTCGGCGCGGGTTCACGCGCGCGCACCACATGATCCGGTCCGTGCGGGTTGTTCACTGGCAACGGCTTCTCGGACAAGGCGTTCGCCACCGAGGCAATGGATCAAGTCGGTGAGCCGACGTTGAAAGGGCAACTCCGCCTGAAGAAACGGGGCGGTCACACCGTCTCCGGGACCTTTACCCGCATTCGCCCAACGAGCCCTACCCACAGCCCAACGACTGCTCGCGATGGCAACGCTGCGGATCTGGCACAGTTGGAACATCGGCAACCTTGCCAAACGATCTTCGATCGCCTACGACCACTGACCTCGGTTCAAGGAATCAACCATCTAGGATGTTAACGGCACCTGGCTGTGAGCGGAGGAGACGATATGAAGTTCGAACCGGCCTTGATCCAGGCCGCTCACGACGGGTCGAACCTCATGGAGCAGGCATACCAGCGACTCAAGCGAGAAATCATCGAACTCGAGCGTAAGCCCGGCGAACAGTTCACCGAACAGCAGGTCGCCGCGGCATGGGGACTGAGTAAGACTCCCGTGCGCGAAGCCTTGGCGCGGCTCCATCGCGACGGTTTGGTCGTCCCCATCCGTCGGGCAGGGTATGTCGTCTCGTCGGTCACACTCAGCGACGTCGCCGACCTGTGCGATATGCGCACACTCCTCCAGACCGAGGCTGCGGCGCTCACCGCCGCCAAGGGATTGTCCGAGAAAGACCGAACCCGGCTGGTCGAGTTGTGCGTCGACGATGGGTACGGACAACTCGGCGGCCCCCACCTCGACGAGAGACTGCGGGCAAACTACGAGTTCGAGGCCATTATCGCCAACGGGTGCGGCAACGATCGACTCGCGGCAAGCATCATCGATGTCTTCGACGAGATCGAACGCATCGGCCGGCTCGCGGTCATGCTCGATCCGGAAATGCCCCCCTTAAGGACTGAAGAGCGTCAAGCGATCGTCGATGCCATCGTCAACCGGGACGCCGAAGCAGCACGAGCAGCGATGAAAGTCCGGGCACAGTCTGCGCGGCGAGAAATCCTGCAGGCCCTCACTACCAGTTCAGAAGTGACCTCGGTCGAGATACGAGTTCCCCTCACCCTGGCCACCGTCGACACCGACTGCGTGCCCCGATAGCTCTCCTTGGCTCGTGAGCGCCAAACCGCAATTGCCGAGATGAGGACGAGTGTCGTATTCCCCTTCTCATCGGGCGTACACGTTTAGCGGTGTGCCACTCACTTTCGACATTTGCCTGAGCCAAGGACTTGCTCGCTTCGTCGTGGTGTACGCGCAGACCCCGAAGAAGCGGCCTCAGCTGAGCGCGAAGACATCTACGTCAAGCACCACTTTTCCCTGAGTTCGAGCCCTCTGACTCGACACAGAAAAGGTTCACTTAGTAAAGACCCCCGTCTGCGGGGGACCCGAGAAGCCTGCTGCCTGCGCTGGCTTCGAGCACACGTTCCGTTCCCGGCGTGCCCGGAACGTGGAGAAGTCGAGGTCACGCCAATCGTCACCATGTGGAACGCGAAATATGTTGCAGCGGAGTAAATATATTAGTAAGACCTTGACGGTATCCTAAGATGCCTCTAAAGTTTCGTGACACAGCGCACAACATTGGAAAAATCGGCCACGAGCTGCCGGCCCCGGCTACGCACGCAAAACGGGAATGACAAGGCGCTGCACGGCAACACACAATTGCCGGACCCAAAATGGGATGGAGGCGACCGTCGATGTCCCCACATTCGCTTTGGCCGAACACTCGAACCTCCGGGAGAGAGCAGGCCCACCGAAGCGCAATCATAAGATCTCAGCATCAGGCCATAAATATTTCTTACTTTCTGTGGGCATGGCCTCCCACCCATACTTCGCTCACCGATCTGAGGAGGGACACATGTACGACCGACTGCCTACTCTCGAACTATGGGAGCGCACCGCAGCCCGCCAAAACGCCGGGGCCGACATGGTGCCCATGCAGGGAGTTCCCATGCTCCCGATGCCAGCACATGTAGTGAACGCAGTGGCACGATTCGCCGGCGACGTATTTCCCCGACAAACACGCGGGTCGAGGATGCTCAAATCCGCGATCGCGGACCATCTCGACACGAATTTCGGATTGTCCGCAAATCCGGATACGGAGTTGCTCGTCACTCACGGTGCACAGCACGGCATGAGCATTGCTCTGCGCGCCCTACTCGCTCCAGGAGACGAGGTCCTCATTCCCGCGCCGACATACTTCTTCGATGCGCTCGTCAGAATGGCCGGAGCACATCCCCGATATGTACAGGCACGTGCCTCCGATGGGTGGGCGCTACCACTGGAGGCTATGGCGTCGGAGCTCACGCCGGCTACGAAAGCGATCATCCTGTGCAATCCGAACAATCCGACCGGAAACGTACCGACCCGGGGTGAGCTGACTGCGGTGCTGGAGTTCGCCAAACTTCATAATCTGTACGTCTTTTCGGATGAGTCCTACGAGTTCTACGTACACGACGGGGTCAGCTACACGCCTCAAATGACCCTGCGCGAAACGTACGACCGTTTGATCACGATCACCAGCTTCAGTAAGAACTATGCGTTCTCGAGTTGGCGCGTCGGGTATGTGCACGCACCCGCAGATCTACTCGAAGTAGTCCACCGCGCCTTCGAATGCGACTCGATCAATGTTGGCGACATTCCACAAATCGCGGTGCATGCGGCGCTCGTCGGCCCCCGAGACTGGCTCGACGTCGAGTTCGACACTTTTTGCAATCGCCGCGATCTCCTTCTCGACGCCAGCCGCACAGCGGGATTCGACGCGGTCACCCCAGCAGCTGGCATCTTCTGTTACGTCGATTTTTCGAGGACTGGACTCAGCGGTCGTTTACTCGAAGACGCTCTGCTCGACATCGGCGTGCCGGCATCGGCAGGCGATCGGTTTGCGGGCGTGGACTCCCATTACGCGCGCATTCTGTACGGAGGAACCGCGGAGAACATTCTGCGAGCGGCGGAGCGTTTCAGGCTTCTCCCGACCGGATAAACGCTGCAATCAGCGACGGCAGACCCGGCACCGCTTCCCCGACCACAAATCAGTCAAAAGAACGTCTCATACCCTCATTTTCCCCATCGCCAGTTTGAACTGGCTCACTCCCGAACTCAATGCGATCACCCAAAATTCAGTTAGGAAGATTGATGACATTGCCGAAAACCGTCACCTCAGGAGAAAGTCACCATGGGTGGCTGATCGCCGCAGACATCGGTGGAACATTCACTGACGTAATAGCTTTGGGGCCGCACGCAAACGTCGTTCCGGTGAAAGTGCTGTCGACCCCTCCTGACTTCGGTACTGGCGTAATCGACGGAGCCCTCGATGCTTTGTCGGAAGCCGGTGCACTGCCAGGAGACGTGGAAGGTGTGCTGCATGCGACGACGGTTGCCACCAACGCAATCCTCGAACGTCAGGGCGCCAAGACCGCGGTGGTCACAACCAAGGGGTTCAAGGATGTTCTGGAAATCGGTCGACTGCGACGCCCCCTTCTATACGACCTGTCGTGGAAGAAGCCCGTACCACTCGTCAGACGACGCGACCGCCATGAGCTTGAGCAGCGAATCGCTTCGGACGGGACGGTACTCACCGCAGTTGACACATTCGAGCTCGAAGCCCTCGCCCAGCAACTCGTCGACGACGGAATTGAAGCCGTGGCGGTCTGCCTCATCAACTCCCACATCCTCCCTGAGGAAGAACGGCTTGTCGCCAACAAGCTCCGAAAGCTCCTTCCTTCGGTGTATGTCACTGCATCCGTTGATATTTCGCCGGAACAAGGCGAATTCGAGCGAACCAGTACCGCCGCGGTCAACTCGTACGTCGGCCCGGTAGTTCATTCGTACGTCACGGAGCTCAGCCGCAACCTCCACGACCATCAGATCGACGCTCCGTTTTCGATCATGCAGTCGTCGGGGGGACTGCTCGACGCGCAGTCTGTCGCCGAGAAACCCGTACAGATCATCGAATCGGGACCTGCGGCCGGCGTCATCGCAGTCCAGAAGTTGGCGCAACTTCTGGGACTGGACAACGTCGTAGCCTTCGACATGGGCGGTACGACAGCGAAAGCTTCGCTTATCGAAAATGGTCGTCCCTTCGTGGCCAGCGACTACGAAGTCGGCGGGGGAATGAACATCACCCGCAGCATGGGCAAGGGAGCCGGGTACACGATCCGCGTTCCGTCGATCGACATCGCCGAGGTCGGTGCCGGGGGCGGCAGTGTCATCAATGTCGATTCTGCAGGGGCAATGCACGTAGGTCCGCAAAGTGCGGGATCGCGTCCAGGACCCGCGTGTTACGGGCAGGGCGGCGAACGCCCCACTCTCACTGACGCGAATGTGGTGCTCGGTTACCTCAACCCTGAATCCATTGCAGGTGGACGCGTGCAGATCGCTCCCGAACTGGCGGTCAAGGCGCTCGCTCAGGTCGCCGATCAGGTGAGCAAAGATGCTGGCGACACAGCCAGAGGCGCATATCAGATCGCCGTGTCGAACATGACCTCGGCGGTCAAGGCCGTCACGAGCGAACGCGGTCGTGATCCGCGAGACTCGGTGATGGTTGCGTTCGGAGGCGCAGGGCCCCTCTATGGTGCCGCCCTTGCGCGGGAATTAGGGATCGAAACCGTCATCGTTCCGGTACACACCGGCGTGTTCAGCAGTCTCGGACTTCTGGTTGCTGACACGGAATACCAGGTCGTCGCACCGTACACCGCGAGCCTGCGGAACATCGCCGCGCTTGCAGAGCAGTTCGAGTACTTGGGGTCGGAGGTCCTCGACCGCCTCAGCAAATCCGAGGCGACCAGCGTTACCGTCGAACGCCTTCTCGACATGCGCTACAAGGGGCAGCGTTTCGAGTTGAGGATCCCAATGCCCGACGGGTCGATCGACGACGATCTCATCGCTGCCACGTTCGCTCGCTTTCATGCAGAACACCTCAAGACGTACGGCCGCTCCAGCGGCGATGAACTCATCGAAATCGTCAATCTGCGGGTACGCGGCTCCATAACCAACCCCGTCAGTATTGATCAGGCGCTGGCGATTCCGCTGACAGAAAGTGATGCGCCAACGTCACGCGTGTGTCGTTTCGAATCGGACATCGATACACCGATTATTCGGCGGACCCACCTGACCACAGAACCAATGGATGGCCCTCTGGTCGTCGAAGACATGGACTCTACGACCCTCGTCCCCCCCGGTGCATCGGCACGTCTGGACAAGTTCAACAACATCGTGATCAGCTGGAACAGTAACGAGGAAGCACAATGACCACTAAAATTCTTCGAGATGCGGCGACCTTCGAGGTCTTTAACAACGCCGTGTCCGGGCTCGCCGACGAGCTCGCCATCACCATCCTCCGGACCGCGCACTCTCAGATCGTTGCGTCCAGCATGGACTTCTCCGCAGCACTGTGTGACGCCGCCGGTCGAACGATCGCACAAGCCAACACCTGCCCGGTGCACCTCGGGTCGATTCCAGATGCCATGGACGCGGTGCTCGACGCATTCGGTGATCAAATCCAGGATGGCGACGTCTACATTTTGAACGACCCGAGCCTGGGCGGAATGCACCTGCCTGACATCTTCATCATCGCACCGGTGTTCTACGAGGCCCAACTGCTGGGCTACGTAGTGACGGTAGTAAATCACAGCGATGTCGGTGGGTGGTCCGCCGGATCGATGGCGTCACAGTCGACCAGCATCTTCGGAGAAGGCATACAAATCCCGCCCTCACGTCTCATTTCGGCGGGTGAAGTCAACGAAACCTTCTACAGCATCATTCTGCGGAATGTTCGCGAACCGTCGATGCTCCGCGGGGATCTAGAGTCTCAACTCGCAGCGTGCCATGCCGGCGGTGCCGGCATGAAGGAGCTCGCAGCGCGATACGGTATCGACGAGTACTGTGCGCTGGTCGACGAACTTCTCGATTACTCCGAGGCGCTGGTCCGTACAGCGTTGCAACAGGCTCCCGACGGAACGTACAAATTCGAAGATCAAATCGATGAGGACGGACTCGGCTCCGGACCGATCCCGTTCAAGGTTGAGATTACGATCGCCGGCACCGACATCCACTTCGATTTCACTGGATCCTCACCCCAAGTTGCCTCCGCACTGAATGCAACCTCGTCCTTCACCCGATCCGCATCCTACGCATCGCTTCAAGGCGCATTGGGCTCTAACGTGCCTGCCAACAGCGGTTTCTACCGACCCTTCACTTTCACAATTCCGGATGCCTCGATTCTCAACGGTCAACGTCCCGCCGCCCGGGGCGCGCGCGGTCTGGTTGCCTACCGCATCATCGACCTCGTACTCGGCGCCCTTGCGCCTGCTCTTCCCGATCATGTCCCGGCCGCCGGCGACGGTGGCCCAGGATCCATCGCACTGGGCATCACGGAAGCCGACGGGTCGCAAGTCGTCGTGTGGGACTTCATGATGGGATCCTGGGGCGCCACCCGATCAGGTGACGGCAACGACGGGATTAGTCCGCTCGGTGCCAACATGGCAAACATTCCCGTGGAAGAAGTCGAGTCCTCGGGTCATGTGCGGATCGACGGCTATGGGTTCGTCCCCGATTCGGCGGGTGCCGGCAAGTACCGTGGCGGGCTTTCGCTCGTTCGCGACATGACTCTTCTTTGTGCCGAAGCAACCATGCAGATCCGCTCCGATCGCCGAACATCACGGCCGTACGGTCTGCACGGCGGCTACGAAGGCACCCCTTCGATGAACCTGCTCAACCGTGATACCGAGCGCGAACAGATCCTCGACACCAAACCGTTCCTAGTGATCGAAGAGGGCACCACCCACCGCCACATCACGGCTGCCGGCGGCGGATACGGGCGACCGTACGACCGCGACCCCGAACTCGTACTCGAGGACGTCCTGGAAGGAAAAGTCACTGTCGAAGGCGCTCTACGCGACTACGGCGTAGCGATCGAGATGCAAAAGGGAACTTCGAAAATTCTCATCGCTGAAACCAACCGTGCCCGGCAGACATAGCTCTGTTCCCCATCCACAACACACTTCCGAAAGGCCTCCGCCATGACTGATGGCAAGGTTCCTCACCATCTCGACGCACAAGACGAGCGTCGTATGTGGCGCAAAATCAGTTTCAGAATCATGCCTTTGATCGGATTGGCATTCGTAGTCAGTTACATCGATCGGGCAAATCTCGGTTACATCGCAAAACCGTTATCTGCAGACCTCGGCCTGACCTCCGCAGCATTAGGACTAGCGGGCAGCCTCTTCTTCATCGGTTACATTCTGATGGAAGTTCCCAGCAACATGATGCTGGAACGCTTCGGCGCACGGATCTGGATCTCTCGGATAGTCATCAGTTGGGGCCTGGTTACCATCGTGACGGCAGCAGTGCACTCTACAACACAGCTATTCATCGCTCGGATCCTACTTGGTATCGCCGAAGCCGGACTGTCGGCGGGCATTATCCTGTATTTGACCTTTTGGTTTCCGAAGAAGCAACGCGCGTGGGCGATGTCGACGTTCTTCCTGATGATTCCGATCTCGAACATCGTCGGCGCGCCGATCGCCGCTGCCTTGCTCAAGTGGGGCGAAGGTCTGATGGGTATTTCAGGTTGGCGGTCGTTGTTCGTCGTGGAGGGCGCGCTGACAGTCCTCGTGGGCATCGTCATATTGGCATTCCTACCGAGTCGACCCAAGGACGCCAAGTGGCTCGCGCCGGAGGAACGCGCCTTCATCGCGCAGACACTTGAGGCCGAACACCGTGAGCATTCCGCACACGGCGCCTTGACGGGGATGCGCCAAGCTCTGACCAGCGGAAGGATTTGGGCACTCGCCGTCGCCTTCTTCGCAGTGGTGTTCGGGATCTATCCCCTCGCGTTCTTCCTGCCCACCATGATCGACACGCTCAACAAGACAATCGGATCGAGCGCGAATGTTTCGGGTGTTCTGCTGGCCGCGATCCCCTACGTTGTAGCCCTGGTGGCGATGATCGTGTGGGGGCGAGTGGGCACGAGGCGGTCCGCGGTATTTTCGACCACGGTGCCGATGGCAATAGGGGTGATCGGCCTTGTTTCTGCAACATTCACGCAGAACGGCGCGCTGTTCATCGTCGCGGTATGCGTAAGCGTCTCTGGTATCTACTCGGCATTTGCTCAATTCTGGCGCATTCCAGCTATTGCGCTCAGCGGCGCAGCCGCAGCCGCAGGAATTGCATTGATCAACTCGGTGAGCAATACGAGCGGATTGGTCGGACCATACCTAACCGGCTTCATCAAGGATAGGACCGGCGGCTATACCTACGCATTGTTGCTCATTGCCGCAGTGATGGTGGCCGGAATAGTCATACTCCTCACTGTAGGTCGCAAAGCCGAACAGATCGGCGACCACACCTCGGGTGACCCTTCCTTAACCGTCGCAGAACGAACTTAGACTCTCCGCTGGTGGGGGTTCGCTCCCACCAGCGGAGCCACCAACTCTATGGGCCGCGCTCAGGACCTACGCACTCTTCACGATATGGACAGAACTCAGTCGGTTCTAGTCAGTCGATGTCGCGCGAGGAGCTGGCACCGATATCTGGGCTGTCGCTACCTCCCGGCTCATAGTCAACGCGTCCAACATTTCACGTTTTCCCGATTCGGCACGACTGTGCATTGCATTTCGTGCTGATTCGGAATCACGTTCAACGATTGCATCGACTATCGCCCTCCGTTCCGGAATCCTTCCTGGAGGCATATTGGGTGAAAGTTGGACGGTAATGCGAGCGATACGCTCGATTTCATCGAAAATCTTTGCTATCGCGGCTGCGAGCCGCTCGTTCCGAGATCCATTGGCGATTATCGACTCGAACTCGAAATTGAAACGGAGGCGTTTACTCATGTGCGGTCCAGCCAATTGCCCGTATTGCTCGTCGGAACACAGTTCCAGCAGGCGATCTCGCCGCTCCGCGGCGAGTCCGACCTGCGCACAGCGCGCGGCAGCTTCACCCTGCAACAACGTCCTCATGTCACACAGGTTCGCTACATCCTCGAGAGTCACCGGTGCGACCACGTACCCGGATCGTGCAAACGGCGCAACCAGACCATCGCGGTGCAGTCGCGCCAACGCCTCCCGGACCGGTGTCTTACTGAGCCCCCACGCCGTCGCTACTTCGTGCTCGGTGAACTGATGCCCCGGAGGGCGTCTGAGTTCGATGATGTCCCTTTTGAGGCGGTGGTATGCCTGGTCCATCAGCGTTGAGCCCTTGACCGGTTTAACCAGTTCAGGGAGCTTTTCCATCGTCTACTCGTCTCCTCGGTTCACTTCAGCGCCGACCAAATATCGATGTAATATCTTAAATCGATCTCAGCCGCACCACCTTCTGGTGATCGGTCGCGACCGAACCGGCGTGCGACTCGGTCGATCCCTCTCGAATCTCGCCAATAGAATTGGCGCACTTAGGCTTGCATGTCCCTCGTTTAATATCTTAACATGCTTATCTAAAGATATTCATTTGCATGCCACTCCGATTAGTCGAGTTCGGTGCGCCGCCACCTTTCGAAGGAGCAAAATAATGGCAGACATTTCCACCACGTCTTTCGGCACATGGTCCAGCGAACAGCTGATCTTGTGCAGTGACGACTCACTCGGGCTGCGAGCCGTGATTGCAATCGACGACACCACTCTGGGCAATGGATTCGGTGGGGTTCGCTTCAGGGCATACCCCACCCCTGAGGCCGGCATCACCGAGGCCCGCCGACTCGCGCGCGCCATGACATACAAGAACGCCGCGGCCGGGCTGAACTACGGAGGTGCAAAGTCGGTCCTGTTCGCTGGGGACCCAGTGAGCGACCGCCCGGCCTTCATGCGCCGGTACGGCGAGTTCATTGCGCGCACCGGCTCTGCCTACATGCCCGGCGTGGACATGGGCACGACCACCGACGATCTCAAATGGATGATCGAAGGTGGTGCGCAGGTTCTCTGGGTCGACGATGATCCCTCACCCGCTACCGCCACTGGTGTTCTGCACTCCATCAAAGCTGCTGTCGCCGCCACCCTCGATTCCGACAGCCTGGCCGGCACCCACGTGTTCATCCAAGGCGTAGGCCACGTCGGCGAATCCCTGGCACGGCAACTTGCAGCCGAAGGTGCGCGGTTGTCGCTCATGGACACAGATCGGGAGAGGATGGAGCAGCTGGCACATGAGCTAGAAGCGCAGCCGCTCTTCGATACGGATGTCACAGAGGTCGAATGCGACGTATTCGCTCCTTGCGCTATTGCGCGCGTAATCGATCCGACAACAGCTGAAAGACTGCAATGCCGCGTTGTCGCCGGTGCCGCGAACGACACACTGACCGATGACAATGTAGCCGAAACACTACAACGAAGAGGGATCACCTACGTACCAGACTTCCTGGCCAATGCAGGCGGTGTCATCGATGTCGACGGCCGCCACCACGGGAAGTCGCACGACGAAAGAACATTGGCACTCGAGGCGATTGGCGACCGGGTGGGTTCCGTAATCGACACTGCCCGTAAAACAGGGATCACCACCGTGCAAGCAGCACAACAATACGCGCGAAAGAGGATCGACTCTGCCCGCTCGAACCCGGCCGATCGTAAGACACCTGATGAGTGAGCGTCGTCCGAGTTCCCGTTCAGACGACGCTCACTCGGAGAGCGCGAGCGGACCGTCGATTCTACGGTGGATGCGTAATATAGAGATAGATTCTCTGGTTCGTAGATACTACGAACTGGTCGACGAAAACCGTCTCGAAGATCTTCTCTCGCTGTTCGCCGAGGACACCATATACCGGCGACCAGGTTACGAACCTCTGCAAGGCAAAGGCATGCTTCGGCATTTCTACTCAGTGGAGCGTGAGATTTCTGAAGGTGAACATCACATCCACCAAGTCATGATAGATGGCCGATCCGCGGCGGTAGAAGGACATTTTGTTGGATTCCTGAAATCGGGAATCGATGTGACAGTGCGCTTTGCAGATTTTTTTCAGTTAAGCCAGGACAGATTGATCGCAAAGCGCGACACATATTTTTACGTCCCCTCGATTTAAGTAGATCGAGGTTCGTCCGGTCAATCGAATGCGATATCCAGACTATCGCACCGCACAAAACCAATAGGAACTTGACATGTCGAATACGTACTTGAAATCAGCCATCGAACAACGAGGGACTCAATCTGATCCAGTGGTCCTCGAGACCGTCCGGAATGTGATTGCCGACATTCGTGAGCGTGGAGACGACGCGGTCCGCGAGTACTCCGAAAAGTTCGACCGGTGGACGCCGGAAAGCTTCAAGCTGAGCGCCACGCAGATCGACGAGATCGTTGCTCGTGTCCCCCCCGAGGTCATCAACGACATCAAGACTGTGCAGCAGAACGTGCGAGTGTTCGCACAACACCAACGGGATTCGCTGACCGACTTCGAGGTCGAGACCGCGCCCGGCGTACACCTGGGTCAGCGCACCCTGCCGGTCACTGCGGCCGGTGCCTACGCACCGGGTGGCCGCTACCCGCTGGTGGCGTCCGCACACATGACCACTGTGACCGCGAAGGTGGCTGGGGTACCGCACATCACCGCCTGTACCCCGCCCATCCGCGGGGAGATTCCCGCCGCCACCGTTGCCGCGTTCCACCTGGCCGGAGCCGACGACATCTACCTCCTCGGCGGAGTCCAGGCCGTCGCCGCCATGGCGTTGGGCACGGAGACGATCCGCAAAGTCGACATGCTCGCCGGACCCGGTAATGCCTTCGTCGCCGAAGCCAAGCGGCAACTGTTCGGCGAAGTCGGCATCGATCTGTTCGCTGGCCCGACCGAGGTCCTGGTCGTCGCCGACTCGAACGCCGACCCATTCATCGTGGCAGTGGACCTGCTGAGCCAAGCCGAGCACGGGCCGGACTCCCCCGCCGTGCTCATCACCGACTCCGAAGCCCTGGCCCGGGCCACGCTCGCGCACATCGACGCGATCCTCCCCGACATGCCGACCCACGACTTCGCCGGCCCGGCGTGGCGCGATCACGGCCAGATCATCATCGTCGAGAACATCGAGGCCGCGTACGCGTTGGCAGACACCTTCGCCTCCGAGCACGTGCAGATTCTCACCGAGACCCCACGTCGAGCCCTCGACGTGATGAACAACTACGGTGCCCTCTTCCTCGGGGAGAAGACCTGCGTGTCATACGGCGACAAGGTAATCGGCACCAACCACACTTTGCCGACCCGGGGGGCCGCGCGCTACACCGGAGGGCTGTGGGTAGGCAAGTACCTCAAGACAGTCACCTACCAGGAAGTCACGTCCGACGCAGCGAGCGCCGAGCTCGGCGCGCTGTGCGGGCGCGCAGCGCGCGTCGAGTTCTTCGAAGGGCACGCCCGATCCGGCGACGTGCGCGCCGCGAAGTACGCCGGAGCACCGCTGACCTGGGCGCCGCAGGATTCTGCGGCGCGCTGACAAGCAGCGACGCCGGACCCGGTGGGTGCCTCCCCGGGTCCGGCGTCGCCTTCCAACCTGCACTCATCACATACTCCGAAGGATCGACCATGGTCACGTTCACACTGGACGGCAAACGCGCGCTGGTAACCGGCGCGAACAAAGGCCTCGGCCAAGCGATCGCTCGCACCCTCACCGAACTCGGCGCCACCGTGTACGGAACTTCCCGAACCGAGTCGGGGGCCGCGCGAATCGAGTCGGACCTAGCCACCCCAGGGTTGATCCTCGACATCCAGAACACAGCGTCGATCGCACCGTTCGTCGACTCTCTACCCGATCACATCGGGGGTGGGATCGACATTCTGATCAACAACGCCGGTGTCAACCACCCATCCCCCGCCCTCGACGTGACCGAGGAACAGTGGGACGCGGTCACGGGCACCAACCTCAAGGGCACCTTCTTCCTCACCCAGGCCCTGGCACGAACCTGGGTGGCGACTGGAGCGGGCGCAGTGGTGGTGAACATCGGATCCCAGGCCGGCACCGTCGGCATCGAAGAACGCGCCGCGTACTGCGCCAGCAAGGGCGGACTCGATCAGCTCACCAAGGTGCTCGCCATCGAGTGGGCACCCCGTGGCATTCGCGTCAACACCGTTGCGCCGACGTTCGTGCGCACCGAGTTGACCGCGTCCACCCTCGACCGCCCCGGCTGGGGACAGACATTGCTCTCCCGCATCCCCGCCGGCCGCTTCGGCGAACCGGAAGACATCGTCGGCGCCGTCGCCTTCCTGGCCGGCGACGCTGCGAAGCTGATCACCGGCCATACGCTGCTGGTCGACGGCGGCTACACAGCCTGGTGAGCGTCGCCCTGTCAGCGCGTTCGAGCTTCGATTAGAAATACCATTCCACAACCAAGGTCTTGCTAGGACAGACCACACGGATGTCAATATCAATATGGTAGGCGAGCCTTAACGAAGGACAGACCACCGATACCGATGGTCGGACGGCTTTACGAAAGAAGGCAAACGTGAAATTTCAAGCTTTCAAGGCCTCTCTTGCGGTAACCCTACCGCTTTTCCTGACGCTTGCCGGATGTGCATCGGACCCATCAGTTCCTGGTTCGAGCACTGCGCCAGAAACACGCGCCACCGAGAATGACTCAAGCTCTGTGCGCGATAATGCATTTCTTATCAAATCCTTCGATTATACGCTGGGCGAGACCCCTGAAAACATTGTCGTAACCGATCTATCAACTGAACAATTTGCAGCCACCCTGCTTAACAACACCCTGTGGTGGTCTACAGGACGCACCGAGCAGATCGTTCCGGGCGAATCGGATGCTATGACTTTGGGCATAGCAGAGGACGCCGAACATCGATTGTACGTAGCTGTCCGAAGCCAAGACCCTGCAGTAGCAGGAATTTGGCGACGTAGCGTGGAAGAAATGTGGGAACGATACGTTCCGGTCCAGACAACCGTTGGACTCAACGGGATTACATTCGGCGATGATGGGACGTTGTACGCGGCGGACTCCGTCAACGGCCGAATACTCGCCCTTCAACCTGGGGGGTCCAGCTTCGCTGCGTGGCTCGATGATCCGGCACTCAAGCCGACATCGTCCGAGGACCCGGTCGGTGCATCTGGCGTAAACGGACTCAAAGTTTTCGGATCCTACCTATACGCATCCAACACAGCACAAGGAACACTTCTTCGAATCCCCATATGGGACGATCCGCGCCCTATTCCTGAGCAGGTACTGTCCGGGCGGGCTGTCGACGACTTCGCTCTCGATAAGGATGGCGCAATCTATCTCGCTGTTCACCCTGACAACACCGTGGTGCGTGTCGATCCGGCAGGTCAGCAAACTGTTCTTGGTACAGCTGAAGATGGTCTCGATGGACCGACAGCCATCGCTATCGCCCAGTCGGGCGTCATTACAACCAATCTCGGATTCCTGGGAACACGACATCACCCCAGCATAATTTTCATCACCGCCCCGGTTTCGGAACCGACGCTTCCGAAACCTGCTATCACTAAGTAGATTTCGGAAATGCCCGCTGTTCATCGTAGCGCCATGTGGGTTTGCCGCCACATTCCCTCGTGCCGGAACAGCGTGGACCACGGAAGATGAACCGCATCGCTCTCGGCAGCAGGTGCGCGGTGTCGTCGACAGTGTCCGAGTGGCGCAGATACATGCCCCGGTCGGTTTCGCTCTCAAACCAGATCTCGATTGCCCAAGGTGCCGTCGAGTTCGTGAGCTGCGTGGGTGTCCATCATGTGACGGTCGACGTCCGCATGAGAACCCGGCTGCAGGGTCGCGGACAGATTCGACGCCTGGTGTGGAAGCGTGACCGCGCACGTGTTCGGCAGAACCGTCAGGCACTGATCAAAGTGAAGTCAGAACCGTTGTGACTGTCGAACGGTTCGACGACCCGCGGCCACATCCTCTACACAAAGCGTGCCGCAACTCGGTCCACGCCCTGGACGTCATCGATCGCCTCTTTGACCTTGTTGCGCAGCCTATTCAGACGATCCCCTATTAAGAAACGACTAGTAGAAAAGCAGCGATCCAGTCGTCGTCCCCTCGGTCGTGAGGTCCGCGATAGGCGTCGAGACATCTGCGGTGCAAGATGGATCGCCACCTTGGCGACGCCGTCGCCAAGGTGGCGATCGTCAGCGTTCTGCAATTTCCGACACTGAAGGTTTCATCCGGTAAGCAATCAGTTCGCGCATCGCAATATCCATGTCGGTCCGCTCGACACCGGGTACATCCAGTATCAATCCCGCGATCCGATAGAGATCGTCCGTATCGACCGCAACCACCCGAATCAGAAGATCTGTTTGTCCAGCGAGACCGAAGACCTCGACCACTTCCGCGATCTCTCGGAGGTGATCCGTGGTCGGCAACACTATTTGTGGCGTGCTGTCGATCAGGACGACAACGTGCTCGATGTGCTGGTTCAGTCACACCGAACGCGTTGGCGGCCAAACGGTTCTTCCGGAGGCTGCTCAAAGGATTGGAGTATCTGCCGCGGGTGATCGTCACCGACAAGCTCGGCAGCTACCAGGTAGCGTGCCGCGAGATGCTGGGATCGGTCGAGCATCGACAGTCGAAGTATTTGAACAATCGAGCCGAGAATTCCCACCAACCGACCCGACAACGCGAACGTGCGATGAAACGCTTCACCTCATTAGGAACGCGCAGCGGTCCCTGCTCGCGTTCAGCAGGATCTCGCCGCATTGCCGGCCGCGCCGACACCTGCTGACTGCCGCCGAATGGCGTACCGAGATGGCCGACCGATTCGCGGTCGGGAGATCACCGCAACCGATGCCGCCGCATGAAAGTGAACGGCCCGGCGGTGTCCCGTGGCAATCTGTGCCAAACTAGATCTGCCGCTGCACTTTTGAATAAGGGTGACAGTACCCCTCGAACAACGATGCACTGGTATCTGGCAAGTGCGGCACTTCACGCAGGCAATCACGGACGCAGACGATGTGGACCAGAAGCTGCGGCGACGCCAGCCGAACAGACGGGAGCGTGTCGAGATCCCTGACAGGATCAGCAATCTCGCACGACCTACGCATCCCCCGGGCGGTGTCACGCAACAAATAGGGCGATGTCACGTACTTTTGTTTGCGTCGACACTCATTCGAAGTCCCCGTTGATCACGGCCGTACCGCACGACGCCTTGGACCTGGCGCGGGTTGAGGTGTCGACATTTCCGAACCCCATCACATATACGGCGATGCGGCTTGCGATACAGCCTACGATCGCGATGCCTTCTGAGTAATTGCACGAATGTCAACTTCGAACGCGCCTGTCTTGAACGTCTGCCGCAGTGAGCACTGTCAATTCTGATTGGACGTCTGTTGCACTCACAGCGAACATATTTCGACGATCGTCGATAGACAGCCCAGAAGCGGGTACGAGAGAGTTGCAGTCGAGAGCAGCAATGCCGCGATGCGACACTTCTCGATGTAAGGAAACCGAATGCCTCAGCTTCCAGATCCCGCCGCACGTGACATCCGCACCACCGCTGCGTTCGAACGCGTGGCACAGTTCTACGAACAGTGGCACGGACCGGCGTTCGGCACGATCAGTACCGGTACGACCCCGACGGCTTCGCCCGACGGTCGCTCGATCGCCTTCGCGGGCGAAATCCGTGCGGCGCTCGAAGGACGTGCACGATTCCGGTTGGCCGAAGCCGACGAAGCAGGTGTACGGATGCTCACCGACCCGACGCTCGACGTCGATGAACGATACCCCCGGTATTCCCCGGACGGCGGCACCATCGCATTCACCTTCGATCGACGCAACGCCGGTATCCAGCAGTTGGCGTTGTACGACGTGACCAGTGGGCAACTACGGGAGACACCCCCCGTAGACGGCATTGTCGAACAATTGCGATGGTCGCCCGACGGCACCAGAATTCTCCTCGGAGTCGCCGGCCTCGGCGCCGAGCTGTCCGGCGGGCAAGGTTCGGGCAATGTCGTCCGCGGCGGCCGCGAGAAACTTCCCGCCTGGATCCCCGAGTTGGACTCCGGAATCACGGGCGATCACTGGCGAAGTATCTGGATCTACGACGTCGCCGCAGACACCGTGGAACGTCGGGAACTGCCGGAACTGAACGTCTGGGAATCCGACTGGAGCGGACCCGACGCGGTGATCGCGGTGGTGAGCCCTTCTCCTGACGAGGGCGCCTGGTATACCGCCGAACTTCACCGCATCGATCTGTCCACCGGCCGGAACGAGGTCGTCCACACCAGCGACCGCCAATTGGGTTGGCCGGCCGCGAGCCCGGCAGGTCGTCGGTGCGCGGTCGTCCAAGCCTGCTCGTCGGACCGTTGGCTCGTTGCAGGCGATGTCGTCGTTGTCGACGCCGAAGGAACGACCGCGAAAATCGACACGCTCGGCACAGATGTCACTCATCTGCAGTGGCTGGGCGAGACACGGTTGGCGTTCATCGGGATACGCGGATTGCACACGGTCGCAGGTGTCCACGACACTGCGAGCGGTGAGACCGTCGAGACCTGGTCGAGCACAACCTCGTGCGGTGATATCTATCCGGTGGCGTCATTTCTTCCCGACGGTTCCGCCGCAATCGTGCACAGCGCCTACACCGTGTACCAGGAGCTGGCGTGGCTTCGCGACGGGCACGTCCACCCCGTCGCCAGCCTCCGGCACCCCGGCGCCGATGCCGTCTCCGGGGTCTCGGGGGTGATGGAACCGATCGAATGGACAGCGCCGGACGGCACCGACATCCAAGGCCTGCTCAGCACACCGGACGGGGAAGGGCCCTTCCCACTGGTGGTTAACGTGCATGGTGGCCCGGTCTGGAGTTACCGGAACCTGTGGTCTCTGGGCGGTACCTACAATCGCCTGCTGGTGAGTCGTGGCTACGCGGTGCTGCACCCCAATCCGCGAGGAAGCAGTGGGCGCGGGCAAGCGTTCGCCGAAGCGGTCTTCGGCGATCCGGGCGGAGCCGACATGCACGATTTGCTCAGCGGAATCGATGCCCTCGTCGCTCGCGGCACGGTCGATCCCGATCGCGTCGGCGTCACCGGAGGGTCCTACGGCGGCTACATGTCCGCGTGGCTGATCACGCAGGATCGACGATTCGCCGCCGCAGCACCGATGTTTCCGGTGACCGACTGGCACTCCCAGCACCTCACGTCAAACATTCCGTTCTTCGACGAACTGTTGCTGGCCGACAATCCGAAGTCGGCCGTCGGGGCTTATTCGGAACGCAGCCCGGTCCGGTTCGCTCACCAGGCTGTTACTCCGACGCTCCAGAGCGCTGGAGTCGAAGATCGATGCACACCACCTGGTCAGGCCGAGGAATTCCACGCCGCACTCCTGGGTGCCGGAGTTCCGTCGATCTGTCTGATCTATCCGGGAGAAGGACACGGTCTGCGCTCCTACCCCGCGAT
The DNA here is from genome assembly GCF_030407755.1 of Rhodococcus sp. APC 3903. Lineage (NCBI taxonomy): Bacteria > Bacillati > Actinomycetota > Actinomycetes > Mycobacteriales > Nocardiaceae > Rhodococcus > Rhodococcus sp. APC 3903. The sequence continues at coordinate 29,789 of NZ_JASDCV010000025.1, read as the reverse complement.
CATCGACCAAGGCGCCCGTATCGTCGACTGGTTCGAACGACACATGCCTGCGTCCGACATACGTGAACGTCTCACGTCCACGACGTCGAACGCCACCGAAACGGAACTCGTGTCGTGACCATCTGGAGTGATACCGATATTGCCGACATGACGACGGTTCCGGGCCGACTCCGCCACCTGTCACCGAATCTGGTGCGGGCGATGACGCAGGGCTGGTCAGCGCCCCCACTCGCGGAATGCGAGTGGAGCGGCGTCGGGCCTCGGCGCACGCGCCGCAATCTGATCGCTGCGGACTTTCCGGGAGAGACTCTTGTCATCCCGAATGGGGGGCTCACGACGCGTACCAACGACCTGCCCTTCCCGTTCCGTCCAGCCACCGATCATATGTGGCTGGTCGGGCCCACCGGGCCGGGATCAGTACTGATAATCGGACCCAACGGTGACGAAACCCTCTACACCCCTGATCATGTGCAACTCGGTCACCCATTGGCTGTAGTTGATCCTCACGGCGCGCTGTACGAAGGACCCCGACCGTCGTTGTCTGAACTCTCCGCGCGGTTGGGAATCGCGACCGAGCCGTTGGACTCTCTCGAGGCCCGGCTTCGCGAGACTCGATCCAGAGCAGTTCGGGGCCTGGACCCTCGGGTCGACGCGGCCGTCCCGGACGACGATCGAGAGCTCGAGAAGCAGCTCGCTCGTCGTCGGCTCCACAAGGACGAGTACGAGATCGCGCAGCTCCGCCAAACGGCGAGCGCCACGATCGAGGGCTTCGAGGCCGTCGCTCGTGCGCTCCCCGATGCCGTCCGATACGGTGAACAATTTATCGAAGGTGTCTTCACGCGATACGCCAGGACCTTCGGCCGCGGAATCGCATTCACGCCTGTCGTGGGGAGCGGGCCGCGAGCCACCGTCCCCCACTGGCAGGCCAACGACCACCCGATCCGATCGCAAGATCTGCTACTCCTCGACGCCGGTGTCGAAGGCGCCGAGCTCTACTCCACCGACGTTGCTCGCACCCTGCCTGTCTCCGGCCGCTACTCGTCGGCCCAGCGCGACGTCTACGACATCGTCCACGCAGCTCATCTGGCGGCCCTCGACGCAACTCGCGCGGGGAAGGCTTTCACCGCACCTCATCTCGCCGCGCAAAAGGTGCTCTTGGACGGCCTCGCCAGTCTCGGGGTGCTCCCGCACCCCGTGTTCGACGGATTCGCCGAACACGAACGTGGCTGGCGGTGGACGCTGCACACCACTAGCCACATGCTGGGAGTCGATGTCCACGACGGTCTTCCGATCGCCGCCGAATACTTCGCTGGAATACTCGAGGAAGGACACGTGCTCACCGTCGAGCCCGGACTGTACTTCTCGCCGTTCGACGAATACGTTCCCGAACACCTGCGAGGCATCGGTGTGCGCATCGAAGACGACGTGGTCGTCGGGGACGCCGATATCGAGATACTCACCGCCGCACTCCCGACCTCCTCGGCGGACGTCGAGACGTGGCTCGCAGATCTCGCCGAATAACACGGCAAAGCCCTCGTCTATCCACCTAGGATCGAGGCTGTTCCGACTTCGCGGGCAACAACGCAATACATACGTTGCCGCCCTGCGATGTCGGATTAGATGTTCAGCGTGCCTCCAGGGTGTCCGAGTCGGTGTCGATCGGCAGAGGGCCGCTCCGGAACATGAGGGCAGCCACGGCGGATGCAACCCAGAACACCACGTGGTCACCGGCCCGTGTTGCGTCGACGATCATCATCGGGTCGCTTGCCTGCGCACCGTGATCGTTTCCGGAGTCCCTAACCGTCGTCGCTGCAAGTGAATTGAACACGGCCAACCGACCCCTCCACCGATCTGCTGGGCAGTGTCCACCATCGTCGACGCCCCCCGGATTCTCCGGCCGAAACGCCACTGGTGGCGGCGTTCTGGACCGGCCCGAAGATGAATCCGAAGCCCAGACAGGCAATCAGCAGAGCCGGAAGGGCCGGCACCACGTAACTAAAGTTCTCGCTGAGCATTGCCATCCCGATAGGGGCAAGAAACAGCCAACCGGTACGAGCGGGCGCGGCCTGGTCTTCGGTAGAAGTACCGAGCCGGACACGACCGGACTCACGATCAGAGCTCCGGTCATCGGAAGAAACGGAACCCGGTCTCGACCGGCGCGAAGCCCAGAATGTCGCGAGGTAGTACGTGAGAAACAAGAACACAGCGAACATTCCGGTACCTGAAATCGCAACTGTCAGATACGCGGTCCCACGGACACGACCGAGGACTACCGACTCTGGTTCGCTGCGGCCGGTCACCGTCGCGAAGAAGGACCACTGCACCTACACACGCAACCGCCGCGAAAGACCATCACGTACAGGCACCAGCGCCGCGGCACACTCTGCGTGAGTACGCCGCCGAGCAACAGCCCCACCGCACCACCGGCACCCGAGATCGCACCGGAGATCCGTTCTTTGCCAGGATGGGTGTGAGACACATCCTGACAAAGAACGCAGGGAAGGGTGAACACTCATGATCGAAATCGAAATCAGGCGCCCTCGCTCCTTGCGCCGTCCGCGAACGCACCCTGGGAAATACAGGCGACGAGCAGCATCGCGAACCCGCCAGCGAACCGATCAGGAACCATTTGCTTGCGCCCGAAATCGTCCGACAGCCATCTACCGAGATGTAGCAGACTACCGAACGCGGACGTATCCGATCACCACCCATTGCCTGGCATCCGAGAAGAATCCCAGGTAGTACTGAGCTGACGGCAATGCGATCTTCATGTTGGTGGAATCGAGGATGTTCATCGGTTGAGCCAAGAACAGGACGACAAGGGCAATCCATCGATTCGGGCTCTTCGGCCTGCCTAGCTGTTGTGGGTACGCTTGCCGTCGGATGTCATCGCCGTGCCCCACGGTTGGCCGATAATTGGATGTTGGCGATCACTGTGTACTGCTTCAGGGGGCTACCGCCAGAGCTGCGGCGAAGCCAGTTGCATTGAGCACTGCGACGGCTCGGGTCAACCGCCGCGCTAAATATGTCGTTCGATAGTGGAAATGGTGATAGCCCTTCCGGGGTTCGCGCCAGCTCATCTGGTATCACTTCGTTTCCCTACCTGGCTGGCTATTTTGCGTATCGTAGTCAGAGTTTCGTCCGGATACTGCAGATGAACTGTGTGAATCGCCCCAGGCCACGATATGAGCGACCCGCCGAACGCGTCAGCGAGCCTCTGATGGGCCCTACGGATTTTGTTGTCTTGTTTACGGTCAGCGGTGACCACTGCTGCAGGAATCTTCGGCAGGTCCCCCTCTCGGAAGTCGGCTGCAAGTGAAGTCAAGCCCTTCAGTGAATGCGCCAATTCGGGTACGTCCGCTTCGGCAATCTGCAAATGGGCATCTGCACAGTCGGGACGAAATTCCCAACGCTGGATATCCCTTTCTGCCGCTCGGCGGATCATGAAGGAGAGAGTTCGATGGATGCCCGGGAACCGCGAAATCGCTGCAGCGACGGTAAATCCGCGCTCCAAACGCGCGCTGACTCGTGAGTCGTTGATCGGAGTTGCATCGAGCAACACTATGCCCGCGACATCGTTGGGATAGTCGCGGGCCAACAATGCGGCTACCGCCCCGCCGAGACTTTGACCGACCACGACGACTGGGCCCATATCCAGTTCTTCGATCAGCGTGTGTAGATGTGCCGAAGCACCTGCCAGGGAACCCTCTGATACTGACATGCCAGTGCCAGGGCGGTCATGGACGATAACACGACAGCTGGGGGCGCTGAGAAGACCTTCGACTACGCCGGGGAAGAATCCTGTACAGGAAGCGGCTCCTCCTGGAAGAAGGAGGATCGGTTGCCCTGCATCGCCGTAAATCGAAACATTGTCGACCATCGTATAGCTTCCTTTTTTGGTGGAAATCAGGCATGTGATTGAGCTGCTCTTGCAGGACCCCCGCAACGAGTTCGCGTGAGTGAGGCCATTTAGAACTATTCATTCGAGGTCTCGGTGTCGAGCGTGTGAGGACGGCCTGTCCTGATGGTCGATGAATCCCGCGACCACCCGGGCGTCGCTATCGGTCGCACCAATTCGTGTGGGCCACTCCAATCAATTCAGCGGTTGTCATCCCTCGATAGCAAGGTCGGTTTGTAGTGTGTTGCTCACTGTCATCGCGCGTCTCGTGCCGGATGGCCGTTTTGGATGACCGCGATCGCTTGGTCGCGATCATGGACGACGGCCGGTTCTTCTATTGGTTCGTTGGTGAATGCAACGAAGTCCGTTTGCTTACCGACTTAAATTGTTGTCTGCGCACGTTCTTCCGGTGACTTCACCGCTGGAATCTGAAATATTTACCTTCAATACTCTTCTTCCTGAATGAAACTGCAAGTACGTGCTGTTGATGTCACCCACCCTCGACGGAATCGGTTCCCGGAGAGGTCGATTTGTTAGTGGGTAGAAGCGGCCTTGCACCGGAGGTGCAGGGTTCTCAGACAGTGCGAAGATCCGTGCCCTTCGTCTCCGGAATGTATCGAAGGAGAACGGGGCACGCGAGTAGTGCGATTGCCGTGCCGTAAAAGGCTGGGGCGAGAGCACTTCCGGTGCTGTCGACCAGCGCCTGACAGACCAGCGGGGCGGTGCCTGCGAACAAGGCATAGGCGACGTTGTACGGAACCGCTGTCCCGATGTACCGCAGTCGCGTCGGCAGGATCTCCAAGACAGCGAGAAGTCCGATGTTGAGCAAGCACAAAACGACCATGAGAACGATCAGGGCTACACCAATTGCCAGCTTGTTTCCTGTACCGATGAGCAGATAGCACGGAATGACGACCAGAACGGCGCTGACTGCCCCCACCCGAATGAAGGGCCGACGCCCCACTTTCTCGACGAACCCGCTCAAGATGATGGCCACAGGCAAGGGAACGATCATCGCGATCATGGTCAGTACCAGCGCGGTGTTACTCGTGACTCCAGCGGCCGTCACCAGATAGGTGGGCATGTATCCGAGCATCATGTGAGTGAGTACTCCGACCGACGCAAAAAACACCAGAACGGTCCCCATGGCACGGCGATGCTTGGCCAGTAGTTCCCGCAGCGGCGAGTGCCGCGTGCCCTTCCGATTCTGTTGTTGCTCGACCGCGGCTGTAAATACAGGTGTCTCCTCAACTCCGAGACGCAGAATCAATCCAACGACCGCGAGTGCACCACCCACGATAAATGCCCACCGCCACCCACCGTCGTCGAATGCCGAGGCACCAGCGGATCTGAATGCCAGAACCGCCGCGGTTGCACCGACCACGCCGAGCGAGGTCGAACCGCCGAGAATCGCAAGATACAGCGGGCGTCGACCAGGTGGAGCATGTTCGACGACAAAGGTTGCAGCGCCCGCAAATTCACCACCGGCAGAGAATCCTTGAATCAGACGACAGAGCAAGAGAAGTGCGGGTGCCAGTGTCCCGGCAGCGGCGTAGGTGGGCAACAGGCCGATCGCGGCGGTGGAAACGCCCATCAGGCCGATCGCCAACGACAGCGAACCACGCCGTCCTAGCCGATCACCGATGGAACCGAAAAACACCGCTCCGAGCGGCCGAGCGATGAACGCACTCCCATAGACAGCGAAAATCGCAAGCAGCGCCGCCTTACCTGAGTCCGGCGGAAAGAACACCGAAGCAAGCGTGACAGCCATGAACCCGTAAATCGTGAAATCGAACCACTCCACGAAGTTCCCGGTAGCCGCAGCAACCAGAGCTTTGCGGCGGGTCCGCGCCAATCTCGAGGTTTCCATCGGCTGCGCCAGATTTACCGGATCTTTCACATTGCTTGACATCATTGATCAAAGACCTCTCGTTGGGCGGCGGACGATAAGTCGTCGCGAACGGCAAGAACCAGAAACGCACGAAGTCCATCAGGGGGGAAGAACCCGCACCTGCACGGGGTGCCCCTTTAAACAGGGCGTACGTTTCAGCAGTTCATCTGCGTGATCAACAACGGTAATCGAAAGAGGGTGATCCAAATCATGGGCATATGATCAAATGTTGTAGTCATATTTTGATTATTTGTCGAGTATATGTTGGTGCTCATACGATTAAGATGTGTCGTCCGGAGTACAACATCTTGTCGACAATGTCGGCTGTCGCCCTCAACGGTCCGTCGCGATCGACGACCCGAGCATCCGCTTGCTGGCTTACCACTCACTCTGCTCAAACATATCTGCGCTGTTCGTTCCAATTCTGACGAGCAGCCTTGCACAGCTGTCTATGTCTCGGCGAGCAAGACTTCGGGAGCATAGACCCGTAATCCTAACAAGGTCGGCGAACGCCATCCCCTCGCCAGCACATCCACGCCGCTGAAACGGCCCAGCTTGAGCTGACCGCCCCGGCAATCACAGTACCGAGAGACATCGAATATGAAGTACTCACATACGAATCAGACGTTCCAACGGTGGAAGGACTTGCGCCCTTTGCTGCAAACCTCCCCGTCATCATGAATCCAACCGCCCGCAGATTATCGCGCACACACGATCGGCGACCTACGTCAACTCGCTCGCAAGCGGACACCCCGCGCGGTCTTCGACTGTGTCGACGGTTCCGCAGACCAGGAAGTGAGCATCAGGAATGCCCGAAATGCATATCGAGACAGCACCTTTCGCCCTCGCATCTTGCAGGACGTATCGGATGTCGACACCTCTACCGTCGTGCTCGGGCAGCATAGTCCCCTTCCACTCGTATTCGCACCCACAGGCTTCACCCGGCTGATGCACCACGAAGGTGAAACGGCAATCGCCCGTGCGGCCGCACGGGCAGGCATTCCCTTTGCCCTTTTCTACGATGGGCACCACCGCGCTTGAGGATGTCCCCACGTCGGCGCCCAGCGGCCGACACTGGTTCCAAGCTCTACCGGCATCGACCAATTGAGATCGGAGCACGTCTCCCTTCCCTAGTGACCTAACTCCGCAACGTCACCTCAGCTTTGGCCTGTGGGAATTGAGACGAGGACGGGTGCTGGTGTGCGGCGTTTTCCACTGCGAGACAACCTTTCACAATGACGACGCCACCTCTCCAGGAAACGGAAGGTAGCCCAGTTCCCCCAGCGAAGCCGGGTCGGCAGACATTCGAACAGGAGCCGCCCGGCAAGTCGGCGTGGTACACCGACTGGCCGGGCGGTTGCAATTTACAGTCCGCTTCCCACGACCGGGGTGATCACGACACCACCCGTGCGCGAAGCGACGCCATCGCTTCATCGAGCTCGGTGCCGAAGTAGCCACAATCTTGAAAGCTCTTGTGCAGCATCGCATATGGAGGACACTCCGCGTACCCGCGGCCAGATTCGATCGGACAACTGAGGACCTTGGTGCCATGCCAGATCTCAGTGGTCGTGGTCACGTCCTCGATACGAAAACCCCGACCTAAGGCGTGGAACTCGTCACCGACTGCGTCGTTTCCATCGAAAGCATCGGTCAGGCCCGCCATCAATGCCTGCACTTCCTTCCTGTTCGATCCAGGCTTTTATGTCAGCCGATGAGGTGAGCAATGCGGCCGAGAGCACTTTGATCCCGGCCATCGTCACCACGGTGTCGTCTTCGATACGGACGCCGGCACCGCGCAGGTGCGCGGGCGCCCACTCGTCATTCGGCGAAAAGTACTGGCGCGGTTCGGCGCTGAGGCAGTGCCCGGTCTCGTAGGTGTCAGCGAAATCCTCGTCCGCGAGCACACCTGCGTCGTGTGCGTCAATATCGAGCAGGTGCCCGATGCCGTGCAGCGACCATCGGCGCGCGGCCTCGCCGTCCGATAAGTGCGCCAGCGCTGGGTGGGGCGGTGCGCCGAGGTCATACAGTTCGTCCACAAGGACTTCGCGCGAGCCGACTGCTGCGGCGTCGTACGACGTTTCTGCCCGCACGACGCCGAGCGCTGCGTGGTGTGCCGCGTAACGGTGCCGAACCCGTCTCGCTGAATCGGCGAAAATTGCTCTGAGATCGGTAGCGTTCGCGCGGGGTCGGAGCTTTCGAGGGCGTACTCCGAGCCCACGTTGTCGACGGAGAACGCCTCAGGGGGTTGAGGATCCAGTCCAGATGGCCCCACGCGGACATCGTCCAGCAGTGCCATCGGGTCACCCAGCGCCGGGTGTTCTTCGGTGTCGAGAGTCCAGATGCCGTCAGCAGCCAAAGCTAGAACCGAGCCGGGTTCCGGCTGGCCGACCAGCCACATGTGATCGATCCCGGAACGGAACGGGTGATGGAGGCCATTGGAGCGACGAGCGCGCACGCCAGCCGGATCTCCCGATAGATCGATGGCGAGGCGAACGCGACGGGCCAATCTCGGTTGCACCCGGCCAAAACAGTGTCGGCGAAAGATGACTTGGCCTGGCCCCGCGGCGCGACACGAGGAACTCATGTTTCATCCCACCGCGTCCGACCGCTGCGGCGATGAGTCGGTCGAGGTCCTCTTCGCTGCTCCTGGCGATGTTGATGTGAGCTCCTGACCTCGGACGTCATTGTTCTCCGCTTCGGTAGGATCTCTTTCCATGCGTAACACTCCCCGCGGCCGTGGCACGTCGGCCGGACTGAGCCGTGAGTCGATCATCGCCGCAGGTGGTCGGGTAGCCGAGCAGGAGGGCTTCGCCGGGCTGTCCTTGCGATTAGTGGCGCACGAACTCGGAGTCACGCCGGCTTCGCTTTACAATCACTTGGCCAACAAGGAGGAACTCGTCGACGCGGTCGCAGACTCTTTCATCCGGGAGCTGCTGGAGTCGCCGTTGCCGACAACGCCGAAGGATCGGATCCGTGAGCTGGTGATGCGCCTGCACCGTGCTGGCCTCGACCATCCTGGGATGCTGAGCAACATCATCGGCCACATTCCCGAACAGCCCGGCTCGGCACAAATGATCTACTCTGAGCTGATTCTGTCGGCACTGGTGGAGACAGGAGCCTCGGAGCAGCAGGCCCACCTGCTTTACAGCATACTTGTCTCACTGGTGGTCGGGACCTCGGTCGCCGCCGTCAATCTCCGCGCTCCCAGCCAACGGTCGGTGGATGACCGACTTGGCGACTACATCGCCGACAGTCGTATCCCACTCACCAGTCGCTACCTCAAACGTCCCCAGGGCAGTCAATGGTCGGACTTCAGAGCTCGTGTGGACTTCGTCCTGCGCGACCTCACAGAATAGTGGAGGCTCAAAGGAGGGCTGGCAGGCCCCGTTCGAGAGCCGCACGCACCGTGAACATCTCGTGGCCGGAGGGATATTCCAGCAAGTCGGTGACGTCGGCACCAGCATTAACCAACGCATCGCGGAAGTGTCGGGCGCCGCTGACCATCGTGGCGCCAGGTTCCAGGCCAGGCAGGCCGATCACAATGTCCTCAAGCTGACCGACGGCCAGGAACCACCGAGCCTGCGCGGAGTTCCCCGGGGTGACCTGGCGAGCGAGCCACTCACCCGGCTCGGAAGCCGGGTCTGGGGTGTAGAAGAAGCTCGCCGAGATCGGCATCGCGGACCCGAAGAGGTCGGGTCGGTGCATGATCACGAAGGCCGTCGCAAGCCCTCCGTAGCTGAAGCCAGCCAGTACACGCTGCTCGACAGGCGGGAGCTCGTCACGGTAGTCGAGCCAAGGGAACAGCTCGTTGGCCAGTGCGTCGGGAAGCGCGGGGTTGCACGCCATCTCGACCATGCGTGACGTCGGAGACAGGTTGTGCCACAAGGCAACCCTGACTGGAGGAACCTGACCAGCTGCGATCGCAGCATCCAGATACTCCAGGATGCGACCGGAACGACAGTGCTCGCCGTCCAGCATGACGACGAGAGGCAAGTCCTCGCCGGTTTCTGCGGGTTGGTAGACGTCGATGCGACGCCCGCTGGGCAGCGCGTGCTCCTCTATCTTCCCCTCCAAGTCCCCCTCCGCCAGAGTATCCGGCGCGCCTGGCATTACGAGGACGCTGTTCAATGGCTCGGACGAGCCGTTCATGGAGTCGTGGACCCGGCGCGGGTTGAGCCGGTCGGGTCGAATAGAGCGTGCGTAGGCGGCAGCAAATGCGTTGTACTGCTTAGGATCCGATACGATGTCCATCATCTCGTCGGTTGTGTCGCCGAGGCGCGGAGGATCGACCTGGTATCGATATGCCGTCGTGATGCCGCTCGCGACGCGAACCACGAGGGTCCAGACGTTGGTACCGGGCTCGCGGATCATCGGCTCGCTCTGGCGAGGGGCGCTCAACATGAGAGCCTGGGTGTTGAGTTCGACCTGGTCGACGTCGTCAACGTAGACGAAGGTCACGAGGAACTCGTTGCCGGGATGAGCATCCGCAGATGGTTCCACAATGGGGCCTTGGGCTGCTTCCGCATCGGCCAGAAGTGAGGTCACCGCAGCCGACGGATCATCAGCAAGCTCGTCGCGGAAGCGAGCAAGCCGGGGGCTCGAGCTGGCCAGACGGCTGACGTCTAGGTTGGTCACGACTTCCTCCGAATAGTCGATCCATCGACATCGCCCGATCCGGGCGTACCGGTCATACCAGCTGAGTCGATGACATGTGGGCTGGTCATGCAGCATCTTGTGGGGCGCTCGCCGTGCCGTGCCGTTCGGACCCGCCCAGCGCTGATGCAACACCGAAGAAGGTGGGCGAACCTTGGTGTAGTGCCCCGACCGAGGCGAACCTCGCGCGTGGACTCGGCCCCAAACTCGTCCATTGCCGTGCGGGCCACTAGCGGACCGCGACCGGCTGCCGATCCCGCGGATGAAACGTCAGGACTGAGGCGCCAGAAGCTTGGCAGTGTTGTTGTCATACAGTCACTTTCGCGAGAAATAAACGGTGTTCATTTAACTAAATTTCGCACACTCCTCTAGTTGTGTCAAGCAAATCGCCTAATCACTCGCCGACGGCTCGAGATTCTTCGATTACTTGCTTACGTCCTCGTCCAAGCCCCTACGACGAGGTCGGCAGTCTTGGGTGATCCACACCGCGATGGAACTAAAGATCACAAACGATCGTTCCTGCTCACGGCCGGCAGGACGCGCGACCTGCACCCCTGCAAGGCAGTACTCGACTACGTCGTCGATGCTGTTCTCTCCCGACTCGCGGTGCGCGAAATAGTCGGAAAATTCGACCTGACTACGCGCGATACCACCGAGCAACTGTGCGAGCGGGACATTCCACGCCTTGGCCTTGATGTCCCACAGCACATTTCCACTCCTCCGAACGCCCGCGTCAGGCTGTCGCCGTCGATGTTTCGGGCGGATCGCCGTTCGAGACGGCAGAGGCGCTCGGCGGCGGCCAGATCTAGTGCGTCCATTCCGATCAGCCGTGGAGCGATGAACTCGTCGATCGACGTCGAAAGTACGCCTCTGAGCTCCACCGCGTCCCACGAGTCCGTCGTCGGTGGACACTTCGATGATCACCTTGGAAAAGCCGTGCTTCACGCCGACCGACCACACGTAGCCCCAGATCCAGGGGAATGTCGGTAGGTGTGGTATTGATTTCAGTGACCTTCATTGTTCCCTCTCGAATGGTCAGAGGGGGTCAACAACGGCGGTGCCCACTATCGCCGCGCATCAGCACATTGCCGAAGAACAGGGCGAAATTTTTGGGCTTTATGTCGAAACAACTGTGTCATCTTGATACAGAAGAGCAAAAAAAGACTTCGTATATTCAACATTCGACTGTAGAACCTCTTTGCCCGGTCATCCTAGGGTCGAAGAACCTATTGGTATCCAGGAGGATTTATGCAGGAATATTGGATCGCAGGCGCCCGAGTCGTCGACGGAGTCAGCACGGAACCACAGGACGGACTGGATATCCAAGTCGTCGACGGCCGTATCGCAGCGTTGGGTAGAACTCCCCAGGGAGCACACGTCGTGGATGCGTCGGGTCTCACGATCACACCGGGCCTCATCGACGCCCATGTCCATTTCGGAATGTCGAACGATATCGATCCGAGCCTGCGGCGCGAGATTTCCGTCGCCGAACTCGCTGCGGACATGTTCGCCAACTGCGAGGAAACACTGAACGGAGGTTTCACAACGGTTCGCGACACCGGGGGCATTGACGGCGGGCTGGCACGGGTGGTGGCGTCAGGAAAGGTCAAGGGACCGCGAATCATCCAATGCGGGCCCATCCAGTGCCAGACCGGCGGTCACGGGCATCTCGCGGCAGAGTGGGAACCGACCGCCGACTGGTCGAACCACGATATCCCCGGCCTCCGTGCATTGTCTCTGCTGAGCGACGGCCCAGAACAAGTACGAAAGAATGTCCGCGAATCATTCAGACGGGGCGCGGATTTCATCAAAATGTGCGTGACGGGAGGAGTGGTATCGACGCATGACAAGCTGAGCGACACCCAGTTCACATTCTCGGAAATCGCTGCCGCAGTGGAAGAAGCCGCCGCGCGTGGAACGTATGTAACCGTTCACGCGCACAACAACGCTGGCTTGCGCACTGCAATCGAAGCTGGTGTCAAGTGCGTCGAGCACGGTACCGAGATCGACGACGAGATGGCAGCGATCATGGCCGAGCGAGGTGTGGCACATGTCCCGACTCTCGCAGTGGTCCAGAAACTTTCGATATCGGCCACCGAAGCAGGACTACCTGTAGCGATGACATCTCGAGTGGGCGATGCCATGGCCGGCCAGCGACGTGCGATTGTTGCCTCGCGTGCCGCAGGCGTCAAGGTCGGCTTGGGATCCGATCTCATCGGTCCACTGCAATCTGATCGAGGCATCGAGCTGACACTGCGCGCCGAGATCGAGACACCCATGCTCGCGCTGCATTCGGCGACGCGTATCAACGCCGAGATCTTGGGTATCGCAGACGAAGTCGGAACTATCGAAGTGGGAAAGCGCGCTGATCTCGTTGGATTCGCTGCAGATCCAATCGAGAATCCGAAGATCTTCGGCGACAGAGAAATGGTGCGCTTGGTCGTTCAGAGCGGACGGTTGGCTCGCGATACGCGATAGTCGTCGCAGAATATGTGTTTCATCGCAATCGCATCCGATAAACACATTGCCCTGATGACATCCCCCAGCGCCTGAGTAGGATTGATGAGCCGAAGCCAGTCCCCCGTACGACGGGCCCACGGCCGACTCTGACCCTTTGCATTTCAATGTTCTCGCGAGTGAGCGCTGCAATTGCTCGGCATATCATCGCAATACGGTCGGTGACAGAAGCCTCTGCGCTGCGAGCAACCGCATCCCGTGACCGCCGGATCTGCCCTTTGCCAGTACTGTCGCCGGCGTGAGATACGAACACACCGCTGCGGCGCGAGATCCAACTCGGTCGCAGCGCCCTGCGCCGACCCATGCGCTCCGATGTGTATTCCGATCACCATCGCATGACTTTCGTCCGGCAGTGTACCGGCGTGAGCCAGTTCGTCTACTGCGTGCGAACGGATGGAGCTTCCCTCAGATACCCAGTCTCTCAACAGTTCTTGCTCACGACTGTCTCTCCGGTTGTCAATAGGCAATAGTCGGTGCAGAAGTTGACCCGCCGCAGGTGCGGCGTCGCTAGCCAGCTGGAGTTCGACTTCGCTCAACGAGTTGTCGTCGTCTGAAAGCCACCGATAGCCGAAGAGTTCGTCGTCGCATCGGACTGGAACACATACTTGTCCGAGTATGCGATTCTCCGGACCTCCGGAGATACGCACCTGCACAGTCGTTGTCGAGATCCGTAAGAGTGCGCATTTTCCGCCGCCCTACAAATGCCGGAAATCGACAGCAAAAACTTCGACAAATGTAGAGAGTCGTATGCGGATGCCCCGACCTACTATTGAACGGCGCATATGCGAAGGCGGCGAAGGGCATTCACCATGGCAGATTCGACGTTCGACACTCACACGTTCGAGCAGGAGGCGCGAGCCCACACGACAGTGGACGACGCATGGCGGGCCCTGGCGGAGGCGCCCGTCGTCGGGAACAAGCTGGGTCGAACTCTTCAGGGGTTGCCGGACATCGGACCCGAAGTTATGGCGAGCCGGGCATCCGGAGGCAGAAACATCATCGCGCGTATCGATTTGTCGAACACCGCCGTACCGCCGCCCAATCTGAAGAATAGTGTCACCTCGGCACACACCGCCGCGGAAACGTGGGTGAACACCGAGAAGCGATACTGGCTGGTCTTCGACCCCCTCGGCGACGACTTCCACTACTCGCTCCGCGAGGAACTACCCGCCGATCTGGGTTCGGGTTCGACATCACCGATTTCCACGACACTGCACTAAAAGCAGCGGGACTGACACTGCCCCTGCTATCCAACAGATGAGGAGTGATTTGCTCTCATGATGACCATGTCCGACCGCTATCGCCAGGCCGCAGCACTGTCTCCGGACAGGATTCGCACGCTGATGCGCAATCGTCGCATCGATCCCGTCTGGACCGGAGCCGGTGACAGCTTCTGGTACAAACGTCGTGGTAGAGACGGCGAGCAATTCGTACTCGTCGACCCCGAGATTCCTCGCCGGACAGTGGCATCCTCGGCTGCCGAGCTGGGTATTGACGACACAGCTCGATCAAGCGAATCTGAAATCCTTCGCGGCCCGGACGAGCGTGGGCTGATCCGACGCAACAACGATCTGTGGCTTGTGGACGCCAACGGTGAGACGCAACTCACTTTCGATGGAGAGCCCGACTTCGCTTGGGGAACAATTCCTTCCGATACCAACATGGTGGTGCCGTTCCGGCGCAGAGGTCTCAAGCTACCCCCGATGAGCACCGTCCACTCACCGTCTGGGCGCCGGGTGATCACAATGCGCACAGACGAGCGTCATATGTCCATCAAGTACATGACCGAAAACGTTGCACCCTCCGAACGGGCGAGACCCGAAGTTCATTCGTGGCGCGTTCAACTCGAGGACGAGGGCCCACCACCTGAATCCGAATGTCGAATAATCGATCTGGACACGGGAAAGTGGGTTCGCGTCGACGCTGCGGATGGTCTCGTTTCACAGTTGTCGACGAACGGCAGCACCGAGGTCACGTGGTCGTTGGACGAGACCCGCCTGTACATGCTGCACCATCACCAGGGCCAGAGCAGAGCCAGCCTCGTCGAGGTCGATACGAGGACCGGCGAACGCCGCGACGCGCTCGTTGTCGAAAACGAGCCACTCTACGAACCGAATCAGTTCCTCTACAACCTTCCGTTAGTTCGAGTTCTACCCGAACTCTCAGAGGCCGTAATGTTCTCCCAGCACGACGGTTGGGGGCACCTCTATCTCTACGACCTCAACACCGGGCTCGAGAAAAATCGCGTGAGTGAGGGACAACTGGTCGTTCGCGACATCCTGCATCTCGACACCGAACGACGCGAGATCACCTTCGTTGCAGGAACTTCGGAAGACGGTGGCAACCCATATTGGCGCCGGGTGTACCGCGCCGGTCTCGATGGCGGAACGCAGCGACTCCTCACACCCGAGCCCGCCGATCACGAACTCGTCTCCCCGGCACCGCAGTTCTTCAATCTGGCATTCGGCCATGGGAAGGCGCCCGAGCAGAGCATCAGTCCCAGCGGACGATTCTTCGTCGATCACCAATCGACAGTCAGCGACCCGCCCGTGATTCTCCTGCGCGACGCGCACGACGGCGGCCGCGTGGTGCTGGAACTTGAACGTACAGATATCGGACCTCTCCTCGAATTCGGATATGTTGTGCCCCAATCATTCTGCGTGAAAGCCGATGATGGTGTCACCGACTTGTGGGGCATCCTGTCGATGCCGAACGAACCCCTCGATCCCACCCACATTCCCGTAATCGAGGACGTGTACGGCGGGTACCAGACAACCCATTCGCCGCATGCCTTCATTGGAGCAAGCATGATGGCGAGTCGACACGTGTATCTGCCGGCCTACAACGCACTGGGTTTTGCTGCTGTGATGCTCGACGGCAGAGGCACCCCCGGACGTGAGCGCGCATTCCGGCAGTGGACATTTCGTCGGTCCCACACCGAGGCAGGATTGAAAGACCACGTGACGGCGATCGCTGCTCTTGCCGCGGGTGATCCTCGACTCGACCTGGCCCGCGTTGGAATCATCGGGCACTCGTACGGAGGCTACAACGCCGCGAGGATGTTGCTCATGTTTCCGGACTTCTACCGTGCCGCGGTCAGCGGCGCAGGAGTGCACGTAGCGAAGAAGCTGCCGTACGGCATGTGGGACTGGCATATCGGCGGAGACACCGATCGTGACAGCGATCGGTACACGCACCTGGGAAATATCCACCTCGTCGACCGGTTGTCGGGGGACTTGTTGATCGCATGCGGGGAGATTGACGAGAACGCGACGGTCGATCATTCCTATGCCCTTGCTGACGCGCTCATCCGGGCCGGAAAACGTTTCGACTTCAAGATCTGGCCCGGAGTGGGCCACTACGATCGCAGCCCCTACGCATCGATGGTGTACTGGGATCACTTCGTGCGAAGTCTGCTCGGGCAACAACCGCCCGTCGACTACGTTCCGATTGGGCCGTAGTCGGTGGCGATGTCGCCTCATACGGATCCGGTTTGTTCTTTGCCGCAACCGAAAGACAGTCTCCTAGACATCTGACGATCGCGCTGGGGTCTCTCATCGGCAAGGGTTGGTGTCCTAACCGTCCAAGGAACGAAGGTCCAGTCGGACGTCACCCGAGGTGATGTCCCGAGGGCAGCGGCGGCCGCAAACGCCGGCCTCCAGTGCATTTCGCGCGAGCATTCGGGGCCTCGCGGAATAGGAGCCCCAATGTTCCGGCTGATGCTTCCGACAGGAGGCGGATCACGTCGGTCAACAAATCATCGCGACGTGACAAGGAGGTCGAACCGAACTCCGGCAAGGACCCGGTCGTCGTCGGCAGCCGAGGCGCGCGGAGACCCGGTACACGCGCCCGGCATGCCCGTTCGTCAGTTGGCTGATCCGGCGACTTGCCACCGCTGCAGCGCAGCTGATGGCAATCTCGATGGCAATTCGGAGCGCTGCATCTGAGGCCAGGAAGTCCGGCGGGCGTACTCCTCGGCGACCGCCCGCACGATCACACCCGTCACTACCGTTGGACTCGGGACACCGCTTTCCAAAGCACTCTTCCGATCGTCGAAAAGTATCCGCGGTGGATTCGACAATCGTCTAACGATATGTGACCTACATCTCCGTAGCGTTACCCGTCATATCCGGTTGAACTTTCGTGAAAAAGGAGTTGACGCTTGAAGAATCCAGTTCGACATCTCGCGATGCGCACCTGTACGCGGACCGCCACGTACGCGGTATCGGCAGCAGCAGTCGTCCTCGTGGTTTCCGCGTGTGGCTCCGCACCGGGAGCCACACAGACTCGAACCATCACCGACGATCCGATACCCACCTTCACCTTCGCTCTTGCAGCGGCTCCGATCTCCTTGGACATCACCAAGGACTTCGGTCCTTCCATGCAGGTTCAGAGTCTATTCACCGAACCACTGGAACGGCTTTCCGGTGAAGGAGAGTTGCGACCTCATCTCGCCGAATCCGTATCGGTTCCTGACCCGACGACCATCGAATACGTCATCCGGTCCGACGTACGATTCTCCGACGGAACTCTACTGACCCCGGAGGACGTGATCTGGAGCCTTCGGCACGTCTCTGATTCCGCAGCCGGGGCGCAAACTGCCGGCGAGCTGGAAAGTCTCGAAAGCATCGAACAAACCGGACCGATGCGGGTGACTGTGAAGTTGTCGCATCCCGATCCGGTTGCCAGGCAGAGCATCGCGCTGTTCGGACTGATTCAACAGGCAAGGTTCGCTGAAGAACATGCTGCCGAATTGGGTACTGCGCAAGCGGTTCCGGTGGGCACTGGCCCCTACCGGGTCCAAGAATATTCAAGTTCCGGTGTGCAACTTGTCCGAAACGATGACTACTGGTCTGAGCAACCTGCACCGGAAACGCTGAAGTTCGACGTGATTCCGGACGGCAACACCGCTCAGTTGGCAATGCGATCCGGCGACATCCAAGCTGCGAATGTGGCCGACATCAAGAAGCAGTCACAGTGGAAGCAGATCGGTGGAATCGACACGATCGAGGTCCCTCTGACCAAGCTCGCGTATTTGACGTTCGATACCAGTACGAGCCCGTTCGACGATGTCCACGTGCGGAAGGCCGTCGCGCACTCGATCGATCGAAAAGGAATCGCAGAGGCGGCATTCGGTAACGACTCCGTGATTTTAAAGGGTTTGGCAACTCCGGAAATGTTGACCGGTGTCGCCGGTTCCCCTGAGAACGCACAATCCTTCCTGGATGGACTCGGCGGGATCGAGTTCGACAGTAACCTTGCGGCGCAAGAACTTGCCGCCTCGTCGCATCCCCAGGGATTCACGGTGGAGGTTCCCTACACCGACAACGTGAGCTGGACGAAACTGACAGTACTCAATCTGCAACAAAACCTGGCGCCACTCGGTGTGACCGTTGTTCCAAAGCCCATCACCCAGACCCAATGGATTTCCGACCTGTACGCCCACAAGGTTCCCGGAATCGGATTCCTGTCGATTACCGCATCGACGCCCGACCCCAAATTGATCGGCTCCGTCGTCGGAAAGGAGAACGCTGTCGCGCCGAAATTCAACGCCTCGAATTGGTCCACCGATTCCGTCGAACAGGCGCTACCCGTCCTGAACGGGTCGACGTCATCCCTGGATCGATGGACTGCCGCCCAGACCATCTTGACTGGCATCGACGAACAACTTCCGTACGTCCCGCTGTTCAATCCGAATCTGGTATACGCAATAGCCGACGGGTTCGCCTTCGATCGCGACATGTCCTTCTACGACTTCGTCAACGGTTCGTGGGTTACCGCCGTGAAGGCAACGTCGTGAACGACTATCTCTCCCGCACAACGAGGTTCGATTGAGATGGCAGTAGCGGCGTTCATCGGCAAGCGACTCATGGTGTCGGCCGCGCTGCTTCTGGTAATCAGTTTTCTGGTGTTCAGTCTGCTGTCGGTGACGCCGGGCTCTGCAATTGCCGTCCTTGTCGGCTCTCGTCCGAGCACACCCGAACTGATCGCGGCCCTGGAGGCACGACATCACCTCAACGATCCTTTCCTGGTTCAGTATTGGCACTGGTTGGTCGATGCACTGCAGCTCGATTTCGGGACGTCGACCAGATCAGGTGCGCCGGTGACCGGCATCATTACCGATCACCTACCGGTCTCGATCCAACTGGCGGTGTACACACTTGTTTTGGTGGTCGGGATCGGGGTCCCCTGCGGAATGTTGGCGGCCTATCAGCGCGACAGATGGGTGGACAGAGGTATCTCGATGGGTTCCGTAATAGGTATGAGTGCGCCAGGTTTCGCAGTCGGAATGTTGCTGATTTTCGTATTCGGACTCGCGCTCGGACTGTTCCCCGTTTACGGCGTGGGCAATGGATTCTTCGATCGGTTGGTGCACCTCACCTTGCCTGCCACAGCACTCAGCATTGCGCTCATCGCACTGCTGATCCGGCAGACACGCGCCGGAGCGCTCAACGTGCTCCAGCAGGACTACATGACATTCGCGAAGGCTCGTGGTCTCGACCCCTCACGGGTCTTCTTCCGATATGCGTTACGGAACTCCGCAATGCCGGTGGTGACTGCGGCCGGTCTGATACTGATCGCTGCGCTGTCCGGCGCCGTCCTCGTCGAGACCGTGTTCTCCGTACCGGGAGTCGGTTCGCTGATGGTGCAGTCGGTCACCGAAAAGGACCTACCCGTTGTCCAAGGGTTGGCCGTGTGTCTCGGCGCCTTCGTGATTGTCGTCAACCTGACGGTGGACGTGGTAGCTCTCCTCGTCGACCCACGCATGCGGTACGCAGGAAAGGGATGACATGACTGCACTCACCGAACGCGAAAAGAGCAGGCGTGGATCGCGAATCCCCATCACCGTTGTGATTGCACTGCTAATCCTCGGTGTGGTGGTAGTCGCGGCTGTCGCCGGTCGGATCATCAGCCCTTACGACCCCTACACTCAGGATCTTCTCCGCGGTGTGACCGGTTCCGATCGCACACACTGGTTGGGCACCGACGATATGGGGCGAGATGTCCTCTCCCGTTTGATCGACGGTGCCGGCCGCTCCGTGCTCGGACCGCTGTGCGTAGCGATGGGAACAGTGATAGTCGGCGCATCCGCGGGGCTGGTCGCTGGATACAACGGCGGTGCACTCGACAGCGTCCTCAACCGATTCGCAGACCTCGTGTATGCCCTGCCCGCGCTCCTCGTCGCCATCGTGCTCCTGGGGATTCTCGGCGGGAGCTACTGGCTGACTGTGGCGATTCTGGTTTTCCTGTCAGTACCGAGCGCCATCAGAATAGTCGGCAGTGTGACGCGCATCCAGGTTCGTCTGCCGTACATCGACTCTGCGAAGACCCTCGGATTGACCGACTCACGGATCATGATCCGCCATGTGCTGCCCAACATCGCGCCTACCGTGCTCGCCGTCTTCCTGCTGGATTTCGTCGGAGCGTTGGTCGCCTTCTCGTCGTTGTCGTTTCTCGGTATCGGTATCGCCCCCGGGGCTGCGGATTGGGGATCGATGCTCTCCCAGGGGCAATCGATGATCTCCGAGAACCCTTGGGTCGCAGTTGCCCCCGCAGCCTGTCTCATCCTGACCGGCAGCGCCGCAACGATCTTCGGCGACTGGTTCTTCAATCGGCTGTCAGACTCGGGAGAACGGAAGTAGATGACTGTGGAAGATGTGACAGTACAATCGGAAACGGCCGATGCGAATGGCCCCCTCCTGGAAGTTTCCGGGCTATCGGTGTACGCGAACAGGTCGCGGGTGCTCGTCAGTGATGTCAACATCACGGTCCGCCGAGGCGAGACTCTCGGGATAGTCGGCGAGTCGGGCAGTGGAAAATCGATGGCAGTTCGTTCGCTGGTCGGTTTGCTACCGCCGGGAATCCATGCACGAGGAGCAGCAGCTTTCGACGGAATCCCGTTGATCGGCACACGCGAACGTGAACTGCGATCGTTACGGGGCTCCCGAATCAGTCTGTTGATGCAGGACCCATTCAGCATGCTCAACCCCATCCACACGGTAGGCGAGCACGTGCGGGAGACACTCCCGCCCAATGTCCGAGAGGGCGGACGTCAACAAGTTCGGGCCGAAGTTGCTGCGCGCCTCGCGGAGGTCGGCTTGGATCCCAACGTCGCACAAAAGTACCCCTTTCAGCTCTCCGGGGGTATGCGACAACGAGTTGCCATGGCGGCCGCGCTTGCCGGCGATCCGGAGTTGCTGATCGCCGACGAACCGACAACTGCACTGGACGTGACCACCCAGGACGAAGTCCTCCGACTTCTCGCCGGTCTACAGAAGTCACGAAACATGGCGCTCATCTTGATCACTCATGATCTGCACGTGGCAATGGACGTCTGCGATCGGATCCAGGTCATGTACGCAGGACGGGTGGTGGAGGAGGCTACGGTCGCCGATCTTGCCCGCACCCCGACGCATCCCTACACACGTGGGCTGATGTCGGCCAGTCCCCCAGTCGATCGTCGAGTCGAACGGTTGACGTCGATTCCCGGCAGTGTGCCTCAAGCCGCAGCCGTCGAAGCGATGTGCGCATTCGCTGACCGGTGCGAATGGTCTGTCGGCGAATGCTTTTCAGCCCGACCAGCTCTCACTCCCATCACGATCGAACACGCCTCGGCTTGCATCCGGATCGATCGGATTCACGACGAGTTTCCCCGCGGTTCCGAGTTCGAACCACCTCTACCTCAACAATCCACGTCACGATCATTCGAGACGATCGGCCCACCGATAGTCGAGGTTGCGAACGTACACAAGGTTTATCGCGCTAAAGCGATGTTCGGCAAGCCCAAAGACTCACACGCCCTTCGCGGCGTGACCTTCTCGGTCCGCGCCGGCGAATCAGTGGGACTGGTAGGTGAATCCGGCTCAGGGAAGACAACTGTCGCTCGTGCCCTCCTAGGCCTGGAGCACGTCACCTCCGGCCGGATATCGGCATTCGGCAGAGAGCTCACGCCCACTGCATCCACTGCGCAAAAAACCAGAGTCGAATTGGCCCGGAAGATCCAAGTAGTGTTCCAGGATCCGTACGCGGCACTCAATCCATCCCGAACCATCGGTGCAGCCTTGCGAGAAGCGATAGCCGTACGAACCGGAGCGGACAAACTCGATAGCGATTCCATGGCCTCGGAAGTCTCGGAATTGCTCGGCAAGGTGGGGCTACCTGGCAACTACGCCGCTCTCCGTCCGGCGGCGCTCTCGGGCGGCGAACGTCAGCGCGCCGTGATTGCCCGGGCAATTGCCGTTCGACCCAAGCTGCTCATCTGCGACGAACCTGTTGCCGCCCTGGACGTCTCCGTGCAGGCCCAAATCCTCGAGCTGCTTCGCTCCATCAGAGCGGAGAACGGGATGAGCATGCTCTTCATCACTCACGACTTAGCAGTCGTGAGGCAGATGACCGATCGAACAGTGGTTCTCTACCGGGGTGAAATCGTGGAAGCCGGCGAGACCGACGCCGTGCTCGACGCACCCAATCACCAGTACACACAACGATTGCTCGCATCGGTTCCATCCTCCATTTCAGCAGTTGTGCAACGTAGTTCAAATGCAATCCCGAGGTAGCACTGCTGGATACGGCGACCAGCACCCACTCTTCAACTGGCCGGCACGCAACACCAAATGTCGACCTCGGATTTGCATGGAACATCCGCCGATCCTGCACCTCCCGACGGACCGACACGGATGCACGGACTGCCACAGAAAACACCACTTCGTGAACCCGAATCCGTCACGCCGAAAGTCCGTCCCCGCTTCCATTCCGCGCGGCACGAAGGCGAGCAGAATTTATCTCCAAGTCCCACTTGACAACGACCTAAAATTGTTGCCCTACAACCGCATCTGGGAGGAAATCGACGCTCGCTTTAGCGTTGCATGACGCCGAAGTTCTCGGACCCGCCATAGTCAAACTTTTCCAGGACAACGACTCTGGGGGTTTGGAGGCATATTCGGAGACGACGTTAGGGCACATCTGGAATAACCAAGCGTTTGCCGCGTGGTCAACTCAGATCAATCACGACGCCGGTTATGCTACCTGCGCGGCCGAATTTCGCAAACAGATCGCGCCGCGCAGAGTTGCGTCGCCTGTTCGACTCCCCCACTGCCAACCAGTTGTACAGCGAGTTTCTCGCGGGAATTAACCAAGCCGCGAGCTGGAGTGCCGGGCCATCTGCGCGACAGGCGCGCAGATGGTCGAACATCGCCGTTCCGCCTTGGCAGTAGGAGACATCCAATTGTCCGACACAGCACGAAATATCGCTGTCTCGTCAACGGTGACGAATGCTGCAGCGCCCCATAAGAACCCGAAACTCTACCTAAATGTCAAATCACGTTGTAGTGAAACGTTCTGCGCATCAGCACCCTTCGGGTACCGAGGGAACTGCATGGGACCGCGAGAACGCCGCCCGTTGCGCACGTCTTCGCAGTCGGGCTGCCTCGAATCGTTCCCGTTGCAACGCTGTCGAGAGCGACAACGGCGTGATCGCCACTGGTTTGCCGGCGGCATCGACGGCAACCATCGTGAGATAGGAACTGTTGGTGTGGCGGCTGGTTCCCCGTTGAATATTCTCTGTATCGACACGAATTCCGATCTCCATGGAGGTTCGACCGGTGTAGTTCACAGAGGCGGAGAAGGTGACCAATTCCCCGACATGAATAATGTCGCGGAATAGGACCCTGTCCACCGATAGGGTCACCACATAGGTTCCCGCATACCGACTTGCACAACTGTAGGCCACCTGGTCGAGGAGTTTGAGCAGGCTTCCTCCGTGAACATTGCCCGAGAAGTTCGTCATATCGGGAGTCATGAGGACCGTCATCGTCAGAGACGAGGGCCGGCCCGATGGTGTTTCATCGGAAGTCATAGATGAGTCTCCGGGTTCCACGAGCAGCGTCCATGTGGCCCGCTCATACGTTTTGGCTAACTCTCGACGGGTGTCGAGGACATGCATCCGACCGTCAGGAGAGAGGTCGACAGTGTGCAGGTGGCTGTATCTGTCGATCATGGATTCTGATCGGATGGAAAAATAGGTTGGCATATTCGATCCTGTTGTCTTGTCGCCGACTGACCGAAGTGTCAGCGGCGGAACATGGTTCGCGTTCGTCGTGCCGCCATGGTGCCGCCAGTTATGCGGGGTCGGAGGCTAAGATCTCGGGGACAGCAGCGCGAGGCCACTCAGTCCCGAGAAGTTGGTGCGTTCCCAGTTGGCTATCTTCTCGGCGGCAAATTCGGCCAGCGCAGACCCCGAGAACGTCCAGACACACGGAGTTAAGTCCCCTCCGTCAATGTTTCCCGGCATCGGCGATCAGATGTCAGCGACCTGTTGAGGCGGAGAGATCGTCAGTTCGATTCGGAGAGGGCACGTTCAGTCTCGTCAGATGGCTTGGACGACGGCCTTCCACTTCTCGGACTGCCTGGCTCGCAGTACTGGCCGATCGCATTGTTCGCTTGTAGTTTTTTGGGCACTGAACCTCGTACTCCTCGGTCCCTTAACTGCCTCCGCTCGTTCCTGTTGCACCGACAATGCCGGATCTAATGGCATTGGCGTTCCGCGATACGCGGAACCGTGCGGTGTCAGTGTGTTCCTTCCCCCTCTGATATCTGGGGCTTTTTCACAGGAGCAGCGTGTCGGATTAGCCGCGGGTGTGCAGCCGTTTGCCTGCTCGAACTGACAGCGCGGATACTACCGATCTGAGCTGCTTCCTGCCCGCGGCAGGAGAGCCAGAGACCAAGCTCGCCCTGGCGTTGCGTGATGGGCCTCCTGGTCAAACTGTCTCGCGAGCACCATCGCGACAGAACCCTCGGACAAGGTCCGAGGTGATACCTGCAGTCTCCGCGTCGATTAGCAGCACGCCGTTGGTGTCGACCAGCTGCAACTGCGGCAGAGCCGCGACGTCATCGGCTCCCGATGGCGTCGGCAAATCCGCTAAATCGGTCATGCGTCACTACCTTCATGTTTGCTGGATAAGTCAATTCGCGTATGCCGCGGATCGGGGATCAGAACTGACCGCTGGAGATCCAGCCCGAAAGGCCGACACCGCGCTTGTCATGATGTCCACGACACCGAGTGGACGAAGCATCGACTCGAAATCGGCGCACCGCTCGGGCGTGGCTGTCAAGCACAATGCCATTCCCTTGCTGCTGAGCTCGAGAGTCTCCGCGCCGAACAACCGAGTCAACTCACCGATGCGCACCAGATCGACGGGATTTGGCCGCAACCTCATATAGATGGACTGCCTGAGATGTCCGCGGGATCCCACAGTGATGACCTGCGCAACGTCGACGAGTCGGTTGAGACGTTTGGTTAGGAGTTCAAGTCGGTTCGCCGAGGAAACGTGTACAGCCAACTGGATCCGCCACCGATCCGGGTCTGATTGTCGGATGAATTGCAGGCTGATGATCTCCACGTCCATCGGTAACAGCAGTCCAGCCACCCGAGCCGGAACATCACGACCCGGACCCGCAACGATCACGAGATGATGCTCCGACATCTAGATCCCCCTGGAGGATAAGAGAATTCGGCGGTAGCCGACAGTGCGGCCGACACTAAACGCCGGATGCCATCCAGAGCAATGTCCACGCGCCATAGATGCTCAACGAAGCGGAAAACTGCAACTGTTCAGGCCCTGCGGTGCAACAACTTTGCCAATCTCGGCAATTTAGTGCATGGTCATGCGGTGCTCGATGACATCGATCGTGGAATCATCCGCCTACTCCAAGAAGACGGCCGCCGAACAGTCCGCGACATCGCAGATCGCGTGGGACTGACTGTCGCACCAGTGAAACGGCGTATTGACCGTCTCGAAGAGACCGGAGTGATCAACGGCTACACCGTGCGGGTGGATCCCACCAAGATTGACGGTGCGCTCGAAGCCGTCCTCGAACTACGGGTCGCCGGCAACTTGGAACTCAGTATGATTCTGGCTTTCGCCGAAGAGATCCCCGAGGTCATGGAAGTTCTGACACTCGCTGGTGACCCGGACGCTATCGTCCGTATCCGCGCTGCGAACATCCACGACCTCCAGCGCGTCGTCAACCTGCTCCGCACCAACGGTCGGGTCGCAGGGACAAAAACTCTGGTGGTTCTCAGTTCGTGGTCTCGATCAGGGCAGCAGCCCGACAAAACCGTCTATGACCACATCAAGCAGACTGAGGGCGGTCCACCTCATAGTGGGCATGTTCGCCCCCAGTGACGAAGTGCATCGGTTGTTCGTGCGCCAAGCCAGCCGACGCATACCGGAGCCGGCATTCCGAAGTGCCGCAAAGTCTCTGCTCCGTGCCGACGCCGATGATGCTGCGGCACTCATCGAAAACAAGTCCTCGAACCCCGGAAAGCCCGTTCTAGGTTCCCGGTTCCCAAAGCCCCTGAATCCCAGGTGCGAACTGGGCCCACCGCTCTGGCGATCATCGACGGCGGGCAGATCACGTAGCCCACTTAACATTCTTGCCCGCTCTCGCACTGAAGTCAGAGTCCGTTGCTACTGCGCAGCATGCAAGTTTCATCGGTTCTCCTCTCCTTACAACCAACAAATACATAGCGATAATCTCCACATTTTGACACTTCTCATAGATGGTCCCTCCGTCGATTCGGTGACGATACGGGATTACCCTGGAGGCCAGGACAATTGAGGTGACCACCCGCATCACAGAACTCACCCCGGCACGAGGGGCCTAGACTTCCTCCTCGTCGGATGGTCGCCGCAGCCGCGCCACTAACACAGATCGCAGTCACTACGACACTCGTGAACGACGAGGTTTGCGTACGCTTCTGGTATTCAAGTGCAATGACCTATCACCCGCACCAGCTCTCGAGCCGCGGGGTGGACGCCGCGCAGCACGTTCGCCCACATTCATGAGGCCTACGCGCTCACCGACCAACACGCGCGCCGAATTGGTCTCAGCCCCAGATCCTAACGTGCAAGTGCTTTCCATGTCGCATGGATCATCTAGGGCGGCCCTTGCAAAACACGTAGCGTCTTGCGCGCGAAAATGTTTGGATGTCGCGGTTTGGGCGTGGATCACTTAACACGACGCCCATGTGATGTTCGGGGCTTGGCATACGATCGGGACCTGGCGTAGGAGACGGGCGGATGACGGCGCCGGGTCAAGGCCTCGAACGGCTCCTTGCCGTCGCCGGTACAGCCGCGATGATCGATTAGGCAGTGTCCGTCGACTCGTCCGTCACCCGCGCTCTGTCGACGCGGATTGACTCTGGCATCTTCACGACGGTCCGCTCAGTCACTGGTCAATCGTGCAAGTTCCCGTAGGCGCAGAGCCAACTGCAATTCCAGGGTCCGATCCGGCTGACGCCAGGATTCCTCGAGCAGGGCGGTGATCCGCTCGAGCCTCTGGTAGAGGGTGTTGGCATGAATGTGTAACCGCGCGCATGTTCGGGCATGGTGCTGGGATTCCTGCAGGTAAGTCGACAAGGTCACTGTCAGGTCACCCCGGCGGGAACTGTCGTGCTCGAGCAACGGCCCAAGGGTCGTCGCGACGAACTCGGAGACCTCGTTCCTGCCGGCCTGACTGAATAGCGAGCGGAACATGCCCAGGTCATCGGCCTGAGCGCATTCCCCCGCCCGGCCAAGTCCGTGGAGCACCCGGGCCGTCTGGAGGGCTATCTCGTAAGCACGCCTTAGCCCGAGCACGCCACCTTCGGTGGAGGCGACGCCGATCGTGTATCGGCCGCGAGGGCCGGTGGCCGTACCGGCTCGTGCGACCACTTCGCTGGTAGGGATCCGCGATATCAGCACGATGACACGACCGTCGTATTCGGACGACCATCCGCCTAGCTCGTTCGCCATCCGGGTGGCGGCCCGATTGGCCAGGGCCACCGCCGACGAGGACGTGTCCGCTTCACCTGGATCGAATGCCACCAGAGTCGTCACCGCATCGATGTCGAGCCCGGTGGCACGGGCACGGCGCCTGGCGGTCCGCTCATCCGATCCCGCGGACAGCAACACGTGTGCGAGCTCCCCGCGGGTGCGCAACTCTGCCTCTGCAACAGCGCGCTCCGAGGCGACCGCCAACGCGACGGAGGTGACCCCGATACTCAGGACTCCGCGAGTGTCGTCGACATCATCGTTGTCCGCGGTGACCAGGCATCCGACGTAGCCAGTCGGCAGTGCGACCTGCGCCGCGAGTGCGGAGCCCACTGGTCCGTCAACACTGACGAGAGGGACGCCGGTGTCGGTGAACAGTGCGCACATTTCGGTTGTTCCGATCAAGCTGGCGATTTCTCGACTGCGAGGTCCGGGATCTTCCTCGACAAGGAAGTAAACCGGTTGCCCCAGGAACTTCTCGATCCTGGCGAGAACACCATCAGTGCCGCTTCCCGCGAGAATTTCTGCCATTAGGCTCTCCCGAAGCTGAGCGGAGCGTTGGCGTTGAGCGATGGTCGCTTCGAGGTGGCGGTTGGCTGCCCCCAGTCTCTCAGCAGCTTTTGCGGCACGCTCGAACAGCGTTGCGCTCTGGATTGCGACGGCTGCGTGGGTGGCCAGCGCAGCGAGCAGTTGCACCTCTCGGTCTGAGAAGGTGCGTGGACGTCGGCCAGCGGCCACGAGGACTCCGATAGTTTCGCTGCCTGCCATCAGCGGAACACCGAGAACTCCACCGAGGTGTTCGGCCAGGACCGCGGCGTCAGCGTTGTCGACGTGAAGAAACATGTCATCGTTCAGGTACTGCTGACTCCACATCGGTTGCCCCGCAGACAACACCCGGCCGGCGAGTCCTTGCCCCGGCGAGAGCTCGAGTCCCCGCAGGCCCAAACCCATTGAGCCCTCGACGACTTCGATCTGCAGTCTCCCGTCGTCTTGCAGAAGCAGGATGTAGGTGAGATCCATCGACAGGAGTCGCCGCGCTTGTGCGGCGACCTCCTGTAACACCTCGCGCGGGCGGTGCAGCGACGCGAGGCGACGGGCGAGGTCGTTCAGAACCGAAAGCTCGTCCGCCTGCTGACGTGTCGACACTAATTTCGAGCGGAGCTCGAGCGCAATCTGCAGCTCCCTCTCAACCGCTTCAGGATCCGCTTTCGTTGACTCGAGCAGTTGCTGCCGATGCTCGACCAAACGCTTTGCCGAGGCCTCACGGATCAGCAACGGCATCCAGCTGGCATCGAAAATGGTGCTCACGGTTCACATCATCCAGGAAAACGCCACTAAAAATAGAGAGAAAATGCCCATGTACACAACCGAACGACAGTGAATTTCTCCATCGCCCGCCTCGACCATCAGATGGTTACGTCTATCTCGTTGAACTAACATTTCTAGAAGCGCGGAGGGAGCAGTGACTCACACGAATTTCGCCCCCGGCCGGAACATCACCGATCGGTTGCTCGACGAATACCCAACACAGCATCGGCATATCGCCGTGCGGTACGTCGGCCACCGGATCCAGGTCAGCCGACAGGATCGCTGGAATTGTGACCGGCGGGCATCGATCACCATGGTGATTCCTTCCCGGAACGGGTTGTGCTGGCTAATCGAGTACAGCAACGGCTCGACCGACGTGATCCGGATCTTCGGAAACCCAGAGCAATTCGAGATCACCCCGTGAGCGCCGCCCGCCCCGGAGGCGCTTGCACGGAGCGAAACAAGAGCGAACCTCCGGCGCCGTCGAGGAGGCGGTGATCTCCCGTGAGTTGACCTCGCAGGCTGTGCACTCCCTCTCGATTATTTCGACAAGATTCACAAATTGAAATGAATTCTGCAACAAGACCTTTAGCGCAACTCGGTCATCGGAGGTCCAACAGCCGCGCGACTTTCAGGCTCAAATGCAAGGCCAATCGGTCGTCGCCGTTTGCCAAGTCTGCGCGTGTTATCTCCTGAATTCGCCGCAAAC
>NZ_JASDCV010000024.1:1308-90675 GCF_030407755.1 Rhodococcus sp. APC 3903 | reverse complement strand
TGCACAGCAGCAGAGCATCATCGCAACCGCATGTCTGCGAGGACTGTTGCTGCAGCGGTTGCTCACCCCCGACGCCGAGGTCGACGCGACGGCCGAGCGCTTCATCACCTCGTTGACAGCGTCCACCCCATAGGACGCCTATCAAACACCTATCCGAAATGAACGGCACGTTCCTGGTTTACGACGGTGCCGGGCTGTTTCGACCAGTTCTGCCTTTCGGCTGGACGAACCGGCGGCGATTCAGTTCCCGCGTTCCGCGGGGATCTTGCGCCCTACGACAAGCAATGACGATGCCACCGGGTGCGCAACCCGACCATGCTGCGCAAGTAGACCATTCAATTTCGTCGCGTCGACTCGATCGCGGCCACAACCCTCTGCTTTCTGGGAGCTCGGTTGCCGTGTCAGTACACCGGGGCGGGCGTGCGACCCAAGACTACTTAGCGGCAAAAGGACTGACAGAAAACGGGGTACTTCGAAGCCCATCCCAGCAGCGAGGTGAGCGATCGGCGTCTCCGCCACTGCCTCGCCAATCGCGGCTTCCTTCAATAAACACCGCGGCATTCCATGTGTCACAAGACTCGCGCCTTTCCATCGGCAGTCCGTTTTCCAACTTCCGTTCCACCGCAAAAGGTCAGCCTGGCTACTTCAGCCTCCAGCAATATCGCTACACCTAGCTGACATAGCTTCCCCGTCTGAGGCACCACAGCGCCGTTGCCACTGTGGGTGATCGGTATTTTCGCCAGCTGTTCGACTAGGCCGTTGAAAGATGCGACGAATGAACCTATCGCAGCCCTGCAGGTCGCGACATTATCGATGAGTCCTATTCAGTACACGAGTTACGAAAGTCAGGATTGCATTGTGACTATCTCTTTCCGCGCCGCAGAGTTGGACAGCGCAAGCGGGATCTTTCAGCAAGCACTGCTCGGACAACCCAGCGCCGAGCCACTCACCGGAGACATCATCACGCGTGCCGACGTCGAGTTCACCAGTGACGACGAGCGCATCCAATCCGGAGTCTGGGAGAGCGAACCAGGCAAGTCACGGTGGGAGTTCCTCACCCGCGGCGAGGTCATCACCATCGTCTCCGGCGCCATGACCGTCGAGGAGGACGGCGGCGATCCTGTACACCTCGTTGCCGGTACGAGCGCAATCTTCCCCGTCGGGTGGAAAGGCACGTGGACGGTCACCGAGACCGTGCGCAAGGTGTTCGTCGTCTACAACGGGTGACCACGGGCATCAAAATCTTGATCAGAGAGGTACATCCGACAAACGCGAATCCGTACCGCCCGAACGGAGTCGTCAAGTTGTTGAAATGGGCTGGTCTGGGATGATGCGGTGGTGTCGTCGACGGACACGGGATACCGGTATCCGCGGGAGATCATCGCCCACTGCATGTGGCTGTATCACCGGTTCAGTCTGCCGTTTCGCGACATCGAACTGCTGATGGCTAAGCGTGGGATCGAGGTGACCTGCAGACAATCCGCGCCTAGCACGCCCGGTTCGGGCCCGAGTTCGCCCGCCGGCCTCGGCGGAGAGCACCTCGTCCGGGCGACGAATGGCATCTCGACGAAGTGTCCGCCGCGGTCAGTGGAGTCCGAAAGTACCTGTGGCGGGCGGTAGATTCAGTACGGCGATGTGCTCGACATTTTCATCGAAGGCAAGCGGAACGGTAGGGCTGCGACCAGGTCTTCAGAAAATTTCTGAAGTAAGGCCGTCAGTCACGGGTGCTGATCACCGACAAACTTCGCAGTTACCAGGTTGCACACCGGAAGACGATGTCGACAGCGGAGCACCGGCAAAACAAACACTTGAATAATCGGTGCGAAAAATCCCGTCAACCGACCAGGCAACGCGAACGCGCGATGAAAGGGTTCCACACTGTCGGTTCAGTGCAACGGTTTCTGGCCGTTTCCAGTCGGATTTCCCGCACTTTCGACCGCCCGCCACCGGGTGAACTCCACCGAGCACCCCACCGACATGGCCACCCGATTTCAGGTGTGGAATCAGGTCACCGAACAAGCCGTCGCCGCCTGCCCGACGACTCCGTGTGGTGACGTGCTGCGCCCGTAAACTGCTCCATCCCAGAAAGCTTGAAACACACAGACCGTTGGGGGCGTCGGTGGCCCACGGCAGCCACCCCGGTTCGGCCGGAGTGCGGCGGGGGCGATCACCGCACGACAGATGCGGTGGCATCAGGACCGAGTTGGTGAACGTAGATGTCGAAGTCGCATGAGTTCCATGGATCGTTGCATCACCTGATCTCGTCAGGAGTTGCACATGACGTTCGAGATTCGTGCAAATCGGCAGATCCGGCCCGGGAAAAGATCTGATCTCAACAGGTCGACGTTACATCTCACCAGTAATGATGCGTTGACCTGTTGAGACCAAGGTCGAATCTCGGACTAGGGAGATCCAGCTCCCTCGGGCAGGTCCGAGTCTCCTTCGCTCGGTCGACTACTCGATGAACTCATGCGCCGAACAACGGTAGCGTCACCGATTGCTCGCGTGATGAGGTTGCCAGAACAGTGCGTCGACGGCATGCGACTCGTCAGACGAGGAGTGATCTGATCCATCCGGAAATCCTTTCGACTGCGTAAACTACGACGAAGATGACGAGAACGATGGCGCCTGCGACGTCGAAGTTCAGTGTGCGTATCGACTCGAATAACAGGAACCCGATGCCGCCAGCTCCGACGATGCCCAAGATGGTCGAGGTCCGGATGTTCACGTCGAGTAGATACAGACTCGAACCGATTATCGATGGCACCGCTTGCGGGACAACTGCATTCACAATCTTGTTCCACCATCCACCCCCGACGGACGCCATCGCTTCGAGTGGTCCCGGATCAATTTCCTCGACTGCGTCGGCGACGAGTTTGCCCAGGAAACCGACCGAACCAATAGCAAGGGCGCAGGTGCCCGCGACCGGTCCGAGCCCGAGCGCAGCGACAAACACGACGGCAAGGACGAGTTCGGGCACAGCACGTACCAGCAGAATCCACGCCCTCGCGACCCAGTAGGCCACCGGATGGGGAGTTACGTTGCGAGCCGCGAGAATTCCGACGGGAATCGACAGCACGACACCGAGCGCTGTGGCAACGACACCGATCGCAACGGTCTGCACAGCAGCGTCGACGAGTTCGACGCCGAGCGCGGAGAAGTCCGGCGGCACGATGCGCCCGAACACCTCGATCGACGGGCCGATCCAGGTCAGCAGTGATCGGGGATCGATGTCGAGCACGACGAACGAGGCGACCGTGAACCCGAGCAGTACCGTACCGGCACCGATTTTCATCGCTCGATCACGCCGTGTACCTGCCTCGGAGGGGACGAGGAGCATCCGCCTGATGCCGATGGCCGCCAACTCCATCGCGGCGATGACGACGAGTATGACGAGAACGATTCCCAGTGCCCTCGGGTAGATTAGCCCCCGCAATGCGTCCTGCAGCGCAAAGCCGATTCCGCCTGCGCCGACGAACCCGAGGACGACGGACATCCGCAGGTTGATGTCGATTCGGTAGATGAAGACACCGATCCATGCGGGAACGACCTGCGGGACAACTGCATTGGTCATCTCCCGCACGTACCCGACGCCGGTCGCGCGAATCGCTTCGCGTGGGCCATTGTCGGATTCCTCGATGGCGTCGGCGAACAGCTTGCCGAGCATGCCGATCGAGTGCAGCGCCAGCGCGAGAATACCGGGGAGTACGCCGATTCCGAGAGCCCGTACGAACAGGACCGCGAACAACAGATCGGGCATCGCGCGGCAGAACGTGATGACGGCCCGCGCCCCGGTGTACACGGCGGGGTGCGGTGTGGTGTTTCGTGCGGCCAGAAAAGCAAGTGGCGCAGAGACCATTGCGGCAAGAACAGTACCGAGGACCGCCATCAGCAGCGTGTCGAAGGCCAGGGAGACGATCCGGCCGGGGTCGTCGACACGCGGTGGAAGCATGCGTGCGAGCAGTCGCTGAACGTCTTCCACTCCGTCGACGAGCGTCGCGGGCGCGAAGTCGATGTACCCGGCCGACAGAAGTGTCAGCACCACTGCGATCGCACCGAGCGACAGAAGGAGCCAGCGTCGCCGTTTCTCGGGTTGTTGCGGCTCGGTTCTCGGTTCCCGGGTGACGGTCATGTCGACGTGGCCCCGGTCCGCACGTCGCCTGAGATGATTCGCTGGTAGATCGGCATGATGTCCTCACGCGACAAGCCTGCTGCGAGGCGGTCGAGCACGACCTCCCCATCTCGAAGACCGACGAGTCGATGCGCCCAGCCGAGTGCGAGATCTACCTGGTGCAAGGTGCACACGACCGTCAATTTTTCCTCGGTACACACCCGCTGCAACAGGTCCATGACGATGCCCGCGTTCTCGGGATCGAGCGAGGCGACCGGTTCGTCGGCGAGGACGATGCTCGGCCGCTGCATCAGCATGCGGGCGATCGCGACGCGCTGCTGCTGCCCACCGGACAACGTGTCCGCGCGGCGCTCGGCAAAGCTGGCAAGGCCGACACGGTCGAGGCACCGGAGTGCCTCCGCGCGCATCGATTTGGGGTAGGTCACTGCGCCGTAGCGCGGAATCTTCAACTGGCCGAGGCCGCCGACGAGCACGTTTTCGATGCAACTCAGACGCCCGACCAGGTTGAAGTGCTGAAAGATGAAGCCGACATTCTTGCGTAGCTCACGCATGCCCCTCCGGTTGGCTAGATCGACGCGAGTGCCGAGGGCGGTGATACTTCCCGACGTGATCGGGTGCAGGCCGTTGATGCAGCGCAGCAGCGTCGACTTGCCTGAACCCGAAAGACCCAGCAGAACGAGCATTTCACCGCGGTGCACGTCGAGGTTGACGTTCTTCAGCGCTGTAGTGGAACCGAACTTCTTGGTGACGTCGTGTGCGCTGACGACGATATTCTTGCGATCGATAGGCCCGGACATGATCAGCCCCGACACTTCTCGGAGCCGGTCACATCGCAGACGTGACGTACGCCGTCGTAGTCGCTGTCCTTGGCCGGTACGACACCCCACGCGTGATCGTCGGTGATCCGGCATTCCTCGGAGCAAATGCCGTCGGCAACAAAGGCATCGGAATTCATGCTTTCAGTGAATATCTTCTGCAGCTTGTCGATCGCATCGGTCCCGAGCTTGTTGTTGGCGACGAATACCTGCCCGGCGATGGTCTCGGATGTCCATACGGTCTTGAGGTCACCTGGTTGCAGTTCCCCGTTGTCGATCATCGTCCGGTCGACCATGGTGTCGAATGCGAAACCCGCGTCGCAGTCTCCCGCCTTGACGGCGAGCGCGGAGGCATCGTGTCCGCCGGCGTAGATCGGCGTCACACTGGCCGAAATGTCACCTTCGGAGCCGGACGCCACGACTCCTTCCTCGATGAGTCCCGCCGACGGGTAGAGAAATCCCGAGGTGGAGCTTGGATCGACGAAGCAGACCTTCCTGCCTGCGTAATCCGCAAGAGAATTCACCAACGCGTTATCCGAGCGGACGATTCCGTAGGAGTGGTAACCCGGTGTCGCTCCCGCGTTCTTGACGACCGCGCCCAGGGGTGTCATCTGAGCTCCGTTGACACCTGCCACGACGTAAGCGAACGGGCCCAAGAATGCGATGTCGACGTTGCCCGCGATCAGGCCTTCGACGACGCCGGCGTAGTCCGAGGCCTGCACCAAGTCGACCTTCGCGCCGGTTTCACGCTGCAATCGCTCGATGACAGGTTGATAGCTGGACCGCTGATCTGTCGAGTTCTCTCCGGGAATGGATGCCAGGGTGATCGTATCGGGGAAACCCTGCTCGGTGGTAGTAGCCGCCGTGGAGCCGGAGCATCCGGCGAGGACCAGTACGGCGGCCGACAATGTCGCGGTGGTGCTGGCCACCCGCCGAAAAATGCTGCTGTTCATGATGATTGTCCATATCTCGAATGTGGGAAAGTTGCGCGGTCCTCAAATGCAGGCACAACGCACGATCATCGATCGGTGAAGCGGATACGGGCGATGGCCTCTGCGAACTCGGCTGGGGATTCCTGTGGAGGGTTGTGGCCTACGTGGATGCGTACGTCGGCGATCAATTTGGAAAAGCGCTCTGCATGTTCGGATGTCGGCTTCGGTTCTCGGAGTCCGTCGTCGAGTGCGCTGATAACGACGGTGGGGACATGAATCTGAGGAAGCGCTGCGACGCGGTCCTCGTCGGCCTGGCGCTCCGGGGAGCCTTCGACGAGACCAAATCTGTGTCGGTAGGAATGGACGGCGACGGCGACGAAGTCCGGGTTGTGCAACGAGGGAGCTGTCGCTTTGAAGGCTTCTTCGGTGAAAATCCACCTGGGTGACCATTCCGTCCACAGCAGGCGAGCGAACGCTTCGCGATGTTGTTCGAGTCCGAGACGGCCCCGTTCGGAGTGAAGGTAGTAGTTGTACCAGAGCTTTCGTTCCTGGTCGGGCGGGCTCGGTAGCCCACCGCCGGCCAGATCGTGCACGTTGTACCCGTCGACGCTCACGAGACCGGAGATCAGATCGGGTCTGAGTATCGCCGTCACAGTCGCCGCTCGGCCGCCCCAGTCGTAACCCGCCACGACTGGCCGGTCGAGGCCGAGGGATTCAATCAACGCAATGAGGTCGCTGGCCAACGCAGTTTGCTGGCCGGAGCGGAGAGTGGTGGATCGATTGAAGTAGGTGGGTCCGAAGCCGCGAAGGTATGGGACGAACACTTCGCCGCCCCCAGCGGCAAGAATCCGCGCTACCTCGTCGTAGCTGCGAACGTCGTATGGGAATCCGTGAAGAAGGACAATCGGGGGGTTACCCCGGTGCCCGTGTCGTTCGTAGGCGATAACCAGGTCTTTGGTGGTGACCACGTCGATGGGGTGCCGGGTCACGGACATGATGAAGTCAGTTGCTGCAGACGCAAACTTGTCATGCCATTTACCTTGGCCGCAAACTATTGTCGACGCAACCTCAAATATGTTATCCCGCAATATTTTTTACTTCTGTTCACCCATTAGACACCATCGGCAAATCTCTTCATTTGTCGATTTGACCTACATGTACTTACATGTGAGTCTGTGTGCATGACCACTGCTTTGCATGCGGCGATCGCCGAAAGTCTTCGAGAACGAATTCGCGGAGGAAGTTTGATACCCGGCCAAGCAGTGCCATCCGAGGCTGAACTGTGCGCGGAATGGAATGCATCGCGTGCGCCGATCCGCCAGGCGATGGCGACCTTACGCGCGGAGGGTCTGATCTCAGGTGGTCGTGGGCGTCGTTCGACAGTGAGCGCCCAGGCGCTGGCGCAACCGATCGACTCGTTGATGTCGTACTCGTCCTGGGCCCATTCACTCGGGCGGATTCCCGGTCAGCGCACGGTGGAGTTAGGTCTTCGTACCGCCGATGAGGAAGCCGCTGGTGCACTGCACATCGACGCGGGTTCCATGGTGGTTCAAGGCCTTCGAGTACGGACACTGGACGCAGTCCCTACCATGCTCGAGCGCGCACTCTATGTCGAACAGGTCGGGCGACTGTTGTTCGAATTCGACTCCGACGCAGGTTCCCAATGGGAGTTCCTGAAATCTCGCGGCGTCGTATTCGCGTCCGCATCGCACGTGATCGATGCAGTAGCCGCGGACACGGTCGATGCGGCATGGCTTGGCGTCGACAAAGGCTCGCCGCTGCTGCGGCAACGCCGTACAACACGCGACGCCGAAGGTGCGGTCATCGAGTACCACGACGACCGCTATAGGCCCACCGAAGTCGCATTCACGATCCAGAACACCCCCGACATGCGGATCCCTTTGGCCCGCAGCATTAATCCGTAACCTTGGAGGAGCAGAACGTATGAGCACGCCAACCATCGACCTTGCCGTATTCGACATGGCCGGCACCACCGTCGACGAAGGGCTACGCGTCTATCGAGTACTCGCGGAAACCGCACGAGCGCACGGCGCGAACCCGACAGACGCCGATATCAATCACTGGCATGGTTCCGCGAAACAGGAAGCCCTTCGTGCGCTGCTCACCGACAAACGAGGAGTCGCACCGGAACCCGACCGTCTTGCCGATGTCGTGGCGGACTTTCGCCGTCGGCTGCAGGCCGCCTACACCGAACACCCGCCTACGTTGCTGCCAGGTGTCAACGGTGCCCTGATCCGACTGCGCGACGCCGGTATCAAAGTCGTGCTCAACACCGGATTCGACCACGGCACCGTGCAACTGCTACTCAGTGCGCTCGGGTGGGAGGACGACATCGCCGTCGACGGGGTTGTCTGCGGAACCGATGTCCCCCACGGCAGGCCGGCACCGTTCATGATCTTCCGCGCCATGGAACTCGCCGGGGTCACCGACAGATCCCGAGTACTCGTCGCCGGTGATACTCCCCGGGATTTGGAAGCGGGCGTCAATGCCGGCGCCGGTTACGTCGTCGGAGTTTTGTCAGGAGCAGGCACTGCCCAGGAGTTGGGTTCTCATCGCCACACCCACCTGTTGCACTCGGTTGCGGACATACCGGCTCTCGTCTCGGCCACACATTTGGAATTGACGCGATGACCAGCACCGAGCCTCTCGACATTTCAGCAGAGGGCACCGTTCCCGACGAGACCACCGCCGCAATCTGGCGCGGTGACGCCTCGATCACACTCGAGAAACTTCCGATACCGATTCTCGGGGCCGGTGAGGCCCTCGTTCGGATCGACCTGGCAACCGTGTGCGGCAGCGACCGCCATACCGTCAGCGGACGACGTCAGCAGCCATGCCCGTCGATTCTCGGCCACGAGACCGTCGGAACCCTGATCGCGAAATCCGGTCGAGTCGTGGCTATCGACGGCACCGAACTTCGACTGGGCCAACGCCTCGTCTGGTCTGTCACCTTCCCGTGCGGTAGCTGTGATCGATGCGCACGAGGCTTCACCGCGAAGTGCCGCCAAGTGAGAAAGGCTGGGCACGAAGCGCTCGATTCGGGGTGGGCACTATCGGGTGGATATGCCGAGCATGTTCTGTTGCCGAGCGGAATGCCTATCGCCGTTGTCGATGACGATCTTCCCGATGAACTCGCCGCACCTGCTGCGTGTGGGACAGCGACCGTGATGGCCGTGGCCGAGCGAGCCGGAGATCTCTCGGGCAAGCGGATCACGATCATCGGCGCCGGCATGCTCGGGCTGACTGCGGCCGCAGTTGCCGCTGATGCGGGCGCTGCCGCCGTCGTGTCGATCGACGTCAGCGACGAACGCCGCGTGCTCGCTACCCAATTCGGTGCGACGCGCTCCGTGGACAGCGTTTCCGAGGCAGGAACGACAGATGTTCTGCTCGAATTCTCCGGATCCCGTGCGGCGCTGCAACAGGGCCTCGCCCTGCTCGACATCGGCGGCACCGCAGTTCTCGCCGGATCCGTAGCACCCGACGGCCTGCTGCAGATCGATCCTGAGTCGATCGTCCGGAACGATACAACTGTTCAGGGACAACATAATTACGAACCTCGACATCTTGTTTCTGCGCTCGAGTTTCTGGCTCGGACCGCGCGCGTCTTTCCGTGGATGCAGCTGGTTGCCCCTGCAAAGCCGATGAGTGAGCTACCCAGACTTCTCACCGGGGCTCCAGGGCTAGCCCCGCGCGAGGCGATCAGACCCTGGTGACAGCCGCGGTCGGATGTGACCACCACGACCAAAGCTGGAGTCCCGAGCATCGCATTGTATGAGCGCGTCGGCGCAAGACGAACAAGCGCGAGAAATCGCGAGGCCACCTGGAACTCGAACCGTGTCAGCTCCGGGTGGTCTAGCGCTATCCACCGCACACCTGCGATCCGGTCGGCGAGCTGGATAGAACGAATGGCCCTCACTTGCCGAAATACAGGCACTGCGACCCGTGGACGCCACTCCTCACCAGGCGAAGTCATCGCCGCCTATGCATCGAGTACAGATGCCGCCCCCCTAGGAAGTGTGTCGGTGACCGAGCCGTTCTGCCCGGTCGGACATAGCCGGGTAAGAGCTGGAAATAGGACTTGGACTTACCGTTCCGCCGAGTAGTCGTCAGCGTAGAGGCAGTGTCGCCTCGGCAGTATGAACATCGATACTCCCGACGCGACCGCAACGAACGAAGTTGGAACTCTCCGGTCGCGGCGCCGGACCGAGACTGTCTCATCGCAGCGCAAGTAACATTCCCGCCGCACCGGCGACGAGCACTCCGTCGATCAGGACGTCGAACGTCCGAGCGTGGAGCCGTTGCACAATCCACCGTCCGCACAACGATCCAATGAGAAGGGCAACTCCGATCGTCAATCCACGGACCACGACAGCCGAGGTGAGCGTGCCAGCGTTGCCGAACGTGGCGAGCTTGCCCGCGTAGAGAAAGACTGCACTGGCCGCCTCCGAACCGAGGAATGCCCCACCGCTCATTCCGTACCCAGTGAACACCGGCACGCTGAGCGGACCCGTCGAAAGAACAAGACCTGTTAGAAACCCCACGACGGCACCCGCAACTGCCAGATGCCACACCCGAAAACGTAAATGTAAATGCCGGATTCGCCGACGGAGGGAGACCATAGAGAGGAAGAACACGGCAAGAAACACCTCGACCACAGCCGGGGGGATGGTCAGCAATGTGTGGGCGCCCAGCACAGCGCCAGGGACCCCCGTCGCCGAGTAGGCGAGAACTGGGCGCCACTGAATCTGGCGCCACCAAGCGATCACACGTCCGACGTTGCCGAGAACGGACGCGATCGCCATCACCGGAACGGCGACCTGGGGCCCGTACAGAAGGACCAGCACCGGCAATAAGATCAACGAAGAGCCGGTACCGACAACGCCACCGATAATCCCGGCGAGGATGGCCAATGGGATTAGGAGTAGTGCAGCCATAAATTGATCGGTTCACGCCGGCCGTAGTGCCGGGGGCAGCAGTGAATGAGCCGAAAGATATGACGACGGCAGGCCGGCGAGCAGCGGTACGTTGTCTCCACGACTGTCACGTTCAGCATTCACGCTGGTCCGTCGCTCGCGGATGCCAGCAGCGGCACCACTGTATCGCTGATCGGTGTCGAGATACCGTGCGCGCATCCGCGTCGCTGGACGACGGCGTTGCGTGCGCTCCATTCGAGGGGCCGGTTGGCCTGCCGGTCAGCCAGTATCGAGGTCCCCATGTCAGCTGGGTGCCCTTGGAAGATCTCAAGGATCTCTTGCGGCACTTCGTCGCCCAGGTTTGCGCCTTCGGCACGAGCGACCTCGAGGCACTCGCTGAGATAGTCGAGTGCCAATCGAGCGATGTCGGTCCGAGCGAACATTCCCGAGCGTCGACCGGTGAGTACCATCAGGCCAGCGACTGCGTTCTGGAGCAGTTTTCTCCATGCCATGGTGGTGAAGTCGACCGCCAGATCTACCGAGCACCGAGTGTCGTGCATCGCGCGGGCTACGACCAGGGCTGCAGGCAAGTCCGGTACAGTCAGCCGAGCTTCTCCGCGAAGCCACACTGATCCGTCGGGCTGAACCTGGGCCGGAAACCACACCACCGAAGGCAGCACTGAGCATCCAGGGGCGTAAGGCGCCACGGTCGATTCTTGCTCGACTCCGTTCTGCAGCACGCAGACAACAGTTTTCGGGCCACACAACGCCGCCAGCCACGGGGCGGCCGCATCGACCTGAGTTGATTTGACGGCCAGGAAAACAAGATCTACGGGCTGGTCCATACGTTTCGGGTTAACGAGTACAGGACCCGGTACTTCTATCCGCCCACCCTCGTCTCGAAGCGTGAGGTACTCACGCGCTGTGCGACCACACAGTATCGGCGTGCGACCGGCCTCATGCAGCGCCGCCGCCACGGTTGTACCGATCGCACCTGGACCCACCACTGCAACAGTAGGTTTCGAGATCGTGGGCACATCTGCTGAATGATCGCTCGAGGTCATGGCCGATACGTTACGCTATAACGTGTGGATCACACGATAGGTAATGAAATTTCAGATGGCGAGAGTCCGCTCACGAGATGGCTGGGCATCGTGCAGGCTCGCAGCGGCGACCTCGCAGCGAGCGAGGCGAAGGTTGTAAAACTGGTGCTGTCGGACCCCCTATTCGTAGGTACGAGCACCGCCGCGCAAGTCGCTGCACGGGCAGGTGTGTCCGCCCCGAGTGTGGTCCGCGCCGCACGAGCAGTCGGGTTCGCTGGATTCACCGAACTCAAACTCGAAATTGCCCGCGCTCGGGGGACCACTGAATTCTTCGCACCCACAGGAGATCTCACTGACAGCGCTACGTCGGCCGAGGTACTCGAGGCCTCCATCCGAACGGGCCACGACGCACTGATCGCACTCGGTGGGGCAATGACAATCGCGGCACTGGACGAGGCGGTCGGTGCATTAAAACATGCTCGCCAGGTTGTCGTCGTCGGGGCAGGCACATCCGCAGCCGTCGCCGCGGATGCCGTCTTTCGTCTCCGCGCTATCGGAAAGACCACATTCACCATTCCCGACCACGAGTCAGCGATGATCGCGGCGCGACTCCTAGGCCCCCATGACGTCGTGATCGCTATCAGTTCAACCGGGCGCACCTCATCGACACTCAGCGTGGCTGATGCAGGGTGCTCCGCCGGTGCAAAGCTAGTCGCGATCACCAATCAGTACGACACTCCCCTCGCGTTACTTTCCGACATCGCCCTCGTGGTCGGCGGAGCGCCGCTGCCGATGCAAATGGCTGCAGCAGGAAGCCGACTCGCTCAGCTCGTCGTCATCGACGCACTGGCAACCGCGATCGCCATCCGCGACCCGGATCAACGCAGCAGAGCCGAGCGCGCGGGCATCGACCTCCCCGATATCTCTTAAAGCGAGGCGCCGTTCTGCCCTGCCACTCTCTGAAACCGCAGGCGATATGCGGGACACGCCACTGCAGTCGCATTTGTGCGATTGTCTCTCGCCGGCAAGAAGCCTGTCGGCCCTCGACCCAAAAGTCTGGGGCCAACTCAGTGAGCAGCGTCGATGCGTTGAATAACACCGGAGTTCCCGGGGACTTTGAGGTGCCTGGTTATGACAGGTCGGATTGGCCCCAGCTTGAGCGGGTCGTGACAAGTTGGGTTGGCCCCATCTCGACGCGCCGGGTGTGTTGTGTCGAATTTGAGTGGTCCCATCCATTGTTAGCTGTGACGCCAACGATCAGGAGGACATGAGATCCCCAAATTGGTTGAGCGGCAATTTAGTCGACTGCGGATCATGTGGACGAGCTCACATCCGGCCGAAGACTGACGTGGTGGGTGGGGACCAATCCCGAGCCGGTCCTCATTGCCTCACAGCGACACCAGGAAAGGGCGAGCAAGTACCACGCTCGCCCACCCAGTAACCTCGCAACCTCGTCACCAGGAGGGCATGCACTCGGGAATCTCACGACCGCAAACCTCGCAGATCCAGCACACACCCACGCATAGATGGGCCTCCGTTGAGCTGGCGGGAGTCGACTACTGCAGTCGAATGAGGACCCCCATTCCGTCATCGGCCATCTATGCGACCCCGTAGGTCCGCCCCGCGTGGCGGGCGAGCACCGTTACGCGTTGTACCTAGCGTCCGTCATCTACACACAGTGACGATCCTGCAAACAGACGCTGCCGGCGCCGAACACCACGGACACGGTGGCGGACCTGAGAAGCATTGCCGTCGAACCACATCGGACGCCACCCTGAATCAGGTTCGTGGTGGAACGCGTGTCGGCAAGCTGCCGACGGAGCTTCCGCCAGCGGCGAACTTTCCGTGTGGGACGTACGCAACTCGTCTCATGTCGGCCCCGTTCAACCCGAAGCCTTCCGTCGGCTCGAGTGCCATGTCGGCTGCAGCGATGCTCTTGCCGAAGATCGCG
Source organism: Rhodococcus sp. APC 3903 (assembly GCF_030407755.1). NCBI lineage: Bacteria > Bacillati > Actinomycetota > Actinomycetes > Mycobacteriales > Nocardiaceae > Rhodococcus > Rhodococcus sp. APC 3903. The sequence continues at coordinate 76,868 of NZ_JASDCV010000024.1, read as the reverse complement.
TGAGCGTCGTCGGGAGGGCGCGTGCACTCGTCGGGATCTCTTGGCGACAAAGTTCGGCACTCCATCCTGCCACCAGTCGGGCCGATCACTCTAAGAATGCTGGGACGCGGCTCGGTGGCCTTACGCCATCAGCGATCACCCTCGTCTGAGTACGTGCGCACGATTCGATCGGTGAGAAGTGGAAGGATTTTGGCCGTGCCGATAGATGTGAAGTGCGACGATGTCCGGTGAGCTTCGAAGCCGGCCTCGTCGATATACATCTCGAGGATGGTTATGTGTAGCGGATTCTCGACGTTGCGGAAGTACTCGTAGCCGAGATTGGCCGGCTCCTTTCGGCTTGCCTCGGCGAGTTGGGCCAGATGGCCGAGCGCCTCGTCCGCGGTTTCCTCGTCCAGCCGGTATTCGGCGACTACTCGAAAGTTCGACGTAGCACGTTGTGTGTTCTCGGTCACGAAACTTCCTCTCTAGTAGTAGATTACGGGCAGAACACCGTGCCGGAACACGAATCGACGACGACTACGTTCGGTACGGGTCCTGACGCCTACTGACGCTTTTCGTGCGGTCGATTCAAGTGTCATCGGGGGGTCAACGTGTACTTCGTGGACAAAAACTCGCGAATTCCTTCGAAGCCACCTTCTCTTCCGATCCCCGAATGCTTGATGCCGCCGAAAGGCGCTGCTGCATTCGAGACGAGACCGGTGTTGAGGCCCATCATCCCGGTTTGAAGTTTTTCTATCATTCGCTGGCTTCGGCCGACGTTCTCTGTGTAGACATAGCTGACCAAGCCGTACTCGGTGTTGTTGGCAATGTGCACGGCCTCGTCCTCGGACGAAAAGCGAGTTATTGCCAGCGCTGGTCCGAATATCTCCTCGTTCACCATCCGAGCTTCAGGCCCGATCTTGTCGATCACGGTCGGTTGAAAGAAGTTCCCTGGGCCGACGATGGCCTGACCGCCGGTGACAATCTCCGCGCCGGTGTCCACCGCGTCAGCGACGAGACCTTCTGTCTTCGCGATGGCTTTCTTGTCGACCAGTGCGCCGATGTCGTAACCTTCGTCGGCCCCACGGCCAATTTTCAACGCAGCTACCCTTTTACTTACTCGACGAACGAATTCGTCGGCCACGGAATCGTGTACCAATATGCGGTTTGCGGCGGTACATGCCTGACCGATGTTGCGGAATTTCGCGAGCATCACGCCGTCGACCGCTCGGTCGATATCTGCGTCCTCGAAAACCAGGAAGGGTGCGTTGCCGCCGAGCTCCATCGAAGTACGCAATACGTTCTGCGCAGCAGCTTCGAGGAGTTTGACGCCAACCGCCGTCGAGCCTGTGAAGCTCAGCTTGCGAAGGCGTGGATCCGATAGCAGGGCACTGGACTGAGCGCTGGGATTCGACGTGGGCACTACGTTCACCACACCCGGCGGAAGTCCTGCCTCTTCCAGCAGCTGCACCAGGTAGATCGTGGTCAGCGGAGTGAGTTCCGCCGGCTTGATGATGGTGGTGCAACCGGCGGCGAGTGCCGGAGCAATCTTGCGGGTTGCCATCGCGAGTGGGAAGTTCCATGGTGTGATGAAGTAGCAGGGCCCCACAGGGAGGTGCGACACTGTGATGTTGCCTGACCCTTCGGGGTTTCGGCGATAGTCTCCGCTGACGCGTACGGCTTCCTCGGAGTACCACCGAAGGAACTCTCCACCGTAAACGACCTCACCACGTGCTTCGGCGATCGGCTTCCCCATTTCCAGGGCGATGAGCAGAGCAAACTCTTCTTTGCGATCCATCAGCAAGTCGAATGCTCTGCGGAGGATGTCCGAACGTAGGCGGCTAGGTGTTTCGGCCCACTCTTGTTGTGCTGCAACGGCTGAATCGAGGGCGCGAATGGCGTCGTCGACCGTTGCGTCGGCAATCGTCTTGATCACATGCCCGGTTGCGGGGTCTTCGACGGTGAAGGTCGCACCCGAACTCGATGTCGCCCATGTTCCGGCGACGCCGATACCGGTTTCGACACGGTTGAGTAGGTCCTGTTCATGTGGCTTCAATGTCACGACTGGTTTTCCTTTGTGGCTGAGGTCGGGGCGTGCGCACGGAATCCGTCGGCCACGATGCGTAGACCTTCACGTAGCAGCTCGTCGGAAATTGCGAGCGGAGGGAGAAATCGGATGACGTTTCCGTAGGTGCCGCACGTAAGAACCACTACGCCGTGATCCGCGGCGAATTTTGCGACGGAAGCGGTCAGCGCCGGGTTCGGATCTGTGCTGTCGGGGTGAACTACTTCTATGGCTTTCATCGCGCCGCGGCCTCGGATGTCGCCAATACGGTCGTCCGAGGCGCCCAGTTCGGTGAGGACCTCATCGATGATCGCCGCGATTTCACGTGCACGACCAACCAGGTTGTTGTTTTCGTACGTTTCGATTGTGGCGAGCGCTGCGACGCAGGAGATTGGGTTTCCGGCGTAGGTGCCGCCGAGAGCGCCGGATTGTGGCGAGTCCATGATCTCTGCGCGGCCAGTGACTGCGGCCAGTGGCAGTCCACCCGCGATACCTTTTCCTGTTGCGATGAGATCAGGTACGACTCGCTCGTGGTTCGCAGCGAAGAGATCACCGGTACGGGCGAACCCGGTTTGGACTTCGTCGAGGATGAACACGACGCCGTTGGCAGTTGCCCATTCGGCTAGAGCAGGCAGAAAACCGGGCGCGGGTTCGATGAATCCACCCTCGCCCTGGATGGGCTCGATGACGATTGCTGCGAGATTGGATGCGCCGACCTGTCTTTCGATTTGCAGGAGCGCATTTTCTGCCGCCTCCGCCCCGCTCAGCCCATCGCGATATGGGTACGAGGTTGGAACACGGTAGATCTCGGGTGTGAACGGACCGAAGCCGTTTTTGTAAGGCGTGTTCTTCGCAGTCATGCCCAAGGTGAGGTTGGTTCTGCCGTGGAACGCGTGATCGAAGACCACGACCGCATGTTTGTTGGTGAAGGAGCGTGCGATCTTGATCGCGTTTTCGACGGCTTCGGAACCGGTGTTGAACAGTGCTGTGCGTTTCTCGTGGTCACCGGGGGTGATCGAGTTGAGTTTCTCGGCGACCGCAACGTAGCCGTCGTATGGAGTGACGGTGAAGCAGGTGTGGGTGAACAGTTTCGCTTGGCGAGTTATGGCTTCGACAACGGCTGGAGCTGAATTGCCGACGCCGGTGACGGCAATGCCCGAACCGAGATCGATCAGAGAATTGCCGTCGGCATCGATCAAGATGCCGCCTCCGGCTGCGACGATCGATATGGGTACGACGTGCCCTACGCCGGCCGCAACGGCTGCCTCTTTTCGACGCATGAGCGCCTGCGATTGCGGTCCTGGAATTGCGGTGACGAGTTCTCTGTGTTGCGGCACCAGTGGGCCGCCTGTTACTGATGAGACTGACAATTCGTTCCTCATTTTTTGGTGTTGTCGATAGTGAGCGTCAGAGCCAGCGCGGAGCTGTCGGGGCTGTGCCGATCTCGCGGCCCGACGTGTCGACCGCGGACACTGCGATGTTTCTGCGGCCGGTCACCCACATCAGCAGGTTCGGAAGCGACCCGGACACTGCGGTGCGTGCCGTGGTCGAATCGGCGGTGGTGATGTGACTCGATACCGGTTCGAACTCTTCACCGGTGTCCGCAACTGTCATGTGCACGCGATAGTCGTCTCGGGTGGCCCATGTATTCAGGACATTGTGAATTATTCGTCGCTGCACCGCCGGCGGTATGTCCGCTGCACTCGCCGAATAGTTGAGATCGAGTGCATGTAACCACAATTCGCGAGATCGCATCCACACGGTGTCGAAGACCGGTATCCGCACACCTTGGGCGTTGTTTACCTCGGTAGACCAACGATTGGCGGGGATTGCGCTCCAGGCGATTTCGAGCGCTCTCGCCTCCTTGTCGCCGAGTTCGCGGAGTTCGACTTTCGACAGTGGTGCTGCGCTGTCGATTTCCCGGCTCCGCGCATGGGCAGACTCGTACATCGGTTTCTCGATGCCTGTCGTCGCCCAGTCCACCAGCCGGCCGAGGGCGCGGGCGTTGAAACCGACGTGCGCGATCACGTGCGCGCGAGTCCATCCTGGAAGCAACGAGGGTCCACGCAGTTCGTCGTCACCGAGTTCGCGCAACGTCCGGTCGAAGTGCATTTGTCCGGCTCTCACGTAGCCGAGATCGACGGCGAGTTCGTCAGCCGGCTCTCGCATCACGTTCACAGCATTCTCCTTCACAAGATTACGAGTAATTCTTCAGCGAAGTCGGTCGGGCATCATGGCTGAGGATTCCTCCGAGTAGTGTTGCGACGACGTCGATTTCCGATATGTTCGGCGCGGTGAGCGGCGACGACGAGAACACGGCGAAGTCCGCAAGTTTTCCCCGTTCGAGGGTGCCTTTGTCATCGATCTGACCGGTCGCGCGCGCAGCCCATTCCGTGTGCGTTCGAAGGGCTTCCTCCGGTGTGATCGCCTCGTTCGAGCTCAGGTCGAATCCGGTGTCGGTACGACGATCGACGGCCGACTGCATACCTCTACGAAGATTGTTGTCGGCGACGGGAAGGTCTGATGAGCCTGCGAGTATTGCTCCCGCATCGATGACCGATCGCCCACGGTAGAGCCACGGTTCACGGTCGGTGCCGACAAGATCGGCAATCTGATCGCCGAGCGGCCCGATGAAACCTGCCTGGGGGGTCACAGCAATCGCGAGATCGCCGGCACGACGCACTTGATCCGGTCGAGCGATGCCGAAATGTTCGATACGGCACGGAGCTTTGTGGCGGCCGTAGCTCTTCTGCGCCTCCTCGATCAGGTCCAGGGCCAGGTCTATTGCTGCGTCTCCGATCGCATGCAATGCAAGCGGCCATCCCGATCGATATGCCGCGAGTGCACGCTCTCGATGCAGTTCCGGCGTGTCGAGGAGGTATCCCCGGTTGTGTTCATGGCCGCAGAAGTCCTCTGTCACAGCGGCGGTCGCCCCGAGCAGAGAACCGTCGAGAAAGACCTTGACGTGCCCCAGCTGAAGGTGGGAATCGCCGAAGCCGTAACGAATCCCGAGGTCCAAGCCAACTCCTGTCCCCTCGCCGCAGAAGTCCGAAGCGTTCGCGGCAAGGGGATGAAGAGCGTCGATTGCCGGCATCAACTGTGCACGAGCGTGCAGATGATTGCGATCTGCAGCCAATTGATAGGCCGCGATTTCGATGGAGCTGTGGCCGATCCAACCGCCACCGACACCGGCTTCGGTGAAGCTGGTTATCCCCTGTGCAGCAAAGCGTTTGGTTGCTTCGTCGATTGCCTCGGCGAGCCGCTCGGTGGAGTAGGGCAAGAGCAACGCCTGCACCAACCCTTGCGCCGACTCTTCGACGACACCAGTAGGGCGGCCCTCGTCATCCCGCACGACGACACCTCCGACGGGAACTTCGAACCCGTCGTCAAGCGCACCTATGAGACGCAACGTAGCGGTGTTCGCGATCGCTGCGTGACCGGAGGTGTGCCGTAAGTACAGTGGGCGGTTTCCCGTCACGGCGTCGAGCCGATCGATAGCAGGGAATTCGCCGCCGTAGTGCCCCTGGTTGAAACCTGTGCCGTGGACCCAGGCATCGGCGTCATCACCGATACGCTCTACTTCGGTCTCGATCAGCCTGTAGAGATCCTCGAGACTGGCGGCGCGGCTGAGGTCGATCGCCGCCAATCCGAGTCCCCACCAGACGGTGTGACAGTGAGCGTCGATCAGACCGGGCGTCACACAGGCGTCTGCGAAGTCCAGGGTTCGTATCGCCTCGATACCGGCGACTTCGTCGTCGAACCCGACGATCCGGTCACCGATTACCCCGACAACCGAAGCGATCGGCCGATGAGGATCCATGGTGATGATTTCGCGCGCCCGCACAATGAGGTCGAGTTGCATAAGAGAGATGTCCTTGTCCAGTAGTCGAGCCGCGTCTGATCCAGCGGTACGAGGTGCGATGTTTCGAACACCAGCCTCGCTACGTTTCTCAGTGCTTGAAGCCGGGGAGGTCCACGCTGAATTTCGGCGCGATCGCTCCTGCCGATGCGGTGATCAACGAGATCAGCGCGAGAACCAACGCAGCGGGCCACCAGTGGTCATGCGCTGCAGCTACGAGGCTGGTAACCAGAAGTGGAACGAATCCTGCAATCATCGCGGCGGTGTTGTTCGCGACGGCAACACCTGTGAATCGGGTTCGCGCCGGGAAGAGTCCGGTCAGAACAGCTCCTGTACCTGCGTAGGGAAACGACAACGTCGCCACTGCCAACGTCATCGACAGAACGATGAGCACGGGAACGCCCGAAGTCAGTAGCAGAAAGGCCGGCAGAGCGACTACGGCAGAGGCGATCCCGCCCCACAAGATCACCCGACTCGAACCGAATCGCGCGCCCAACCGCCCGCTCAACAAGATCACGAAGATCTCGACTACGGCCGCGACGATAGTTCCGAGCAGCATCAACGATCGGCTGTATCCGAGTACGTTCACTCCGTACCACACACAGAATGTCGTGACGAGGTAGAACCCGCCCATTCCGAGAAGTGAAGCCGCCATTCCGATCAGAATTTGACGCCAGCTGTGTTTGAAGGCTGTGCTCACGGGATTGGTCGCCAACTCCCCAGCTTCCTCGAGCTGACGGAAGACAGGGGATTCTTCGAGTTTGCGCCGAATGTAAACCGCGACAAGAAGTAACGGTAACGAGAGGAGGAAGGGAATGCGCCAACCCCAGGATTCGAAGTTCTGCTGCGAAATTGCAATGGTGACCAGAAAAAATCCACCAGAAGACAGAATTGTTCCGATCGGAGATCCGATGAGGGGAATCACTGCGTATCGCGCCCGCAGATGCAGTGGCGCGTTCTCCACCACCAGGGTCAAGGCGCCTGACCATTCCCCTCCTACGAAAAGGCCCTGCACGATTCTCAGCAGTACGAGCAGCACCGGCGCTGCGATGCCGATCGCTGCGTAGGTGGGCAGTATGCCGATCAAGGCGGTAATGATGCCGATACCGACGATGGTGATCATCAGCGTCTTTCGGCGGCCGATCCGATCGCCCATTGCACCGAAGACGATGCCGCCGATCGGTCGGGCCGCTACACCTACTCCGAAAGTGGCGAACGAGGCAAGTGCGGCCAAGGTTGCGTTGCCGCTGGTGAAGTACTGAACATTGAACACGAGAGCGGCCGCGGCACTGAACAGGAAGAAGTCGTAGTACTCGAGCACGGAACCGACCAGAGCGCCGAGTGCGACCTTGTTTGCGCTCTTCTTGTCGAGCTCGTGAACGGCTCCGAATTCGATCGACGTCGATTGTGTGTACGTCATAACTCTCCATCAGGGATGAGGGATTCGGTCTGCTTCTGTCCCCAGGGGATTTCGGCTTGTTGCAAGCATTTCAGGTTATTCGCTCACTGTCCCTAGGCATTCACCGCCGATTACGGCCACGATTTTGTGCATATGCCCTATTCTGACTTGGTGAACCACTTCGCCCCCTCACGACCGGGCAACGAGCCGGACGCCCGCGACTCAGGAAGATGGCAAGAGCTGCTCGACAGCCTCGACGTCGCCGAACTGACCGACACCTTCGTCAAACGTGTCGCCTCGATCGCGGGCTACGACTCGTCGCCGCTACCGACGTCCGAGATCGAACGCACAGGCCGGATGGCCTTCTCTGCCATGCTCCAAGGTCTGCGCGCGGGAGGTCTGCCCGATTTCGTCCCCGTCGCGAACGATGTCGGCATCTCTCGTGCACGGGCAGGGATCCCCATCACCTCATTGATGACCGCGATCCGATTGGACTACAACGTGCTGTGGGAGGCCCTCACCTCCGCGTCGTCACCGAGGGATGCCGAACTGTTGGTCCGACACACGTGGATCGTGCTTCGCACCGTCGACGAGTACGCCGCACAGACACAAGGGGCCTACATGGCCGAACGAGAACGCATGTTGAGAGAGGAATCGTCTGCGCTGCAAGGACGCATCGCAAACCTGTTCCAGGATCCCCGATCCACAGACACAGATCAACTGGATGCAATTGCAGCCGAACTCCGAATCCCACAACGCGCCCCACTTCTGGTCATCGGAGCTGCCGGTGACGACATCCCGGCGCTACGAGTGTTCATCTCCGAAACCGAGCGCTCCGGACGAACGGTGTACACCCACTACCTCGGCGACGTCCTGATTGCCTTCACACGCAGATTCGACCTCTACGGACCGCAAGTCACCGATGTCGGCCGGAACCTCCTCAAGCTTCGAGTCGGAATTGTCAACGCCGACACCGGTCTGTCAGCCCTTCGCGCGGCGGCCAATACCGCACGAGCTCTCACACGAACAATCACCAGCGAAGACCACGCGGCTCTCACCTGGGACCGGGGGTGGGCGAGACTGGCCAAACTAGGCCTACAAGAATCAGGAAACGGGCTACTCACCGATGTCGACGATGCTTTGGTGACCTGCGGAGACGCGGAGCGGGTCCGTCTCGAAGAATGCGTGCGCAGCTATATGAAAACAGGCAGTATCGGGGAATCGGCCAACGAGCTGTTCTGTCACCGCAACACCGTTTCCAATCGTCTTCATCGATTTGCGAAACTCACCGGTTTGGACCCCACGATTCCTGAACAATCGGCGAGACTCGTAGTGGGTTGGGCATAGAAGCACTCGAAACGCCTTCCCCTTTACCTTCTCGGGGCGATCGCCGTCGGAAGCGTCACGCAACGAACTGTATGGGCGAGGTCGTTCTACGTGCGCTGGGAGGCTGCCCGGTAACGCGCTTGAAAGCGCGGCTGAACGCAGCTTGAGAGGTGTAACCAAGATTTCGAGCCATGGCTTCCACCGACATCGTGTCCTGGGCCAGCCACTGGCTGGCAAGAAGCATTCTCAGTTCCGTCGCGTACCGCAGAGGCGGTACACCGATCATCGCATGAAAGCGCTCCGCGAACACCGATCGGGAAACATGGCACTGCGATGCCAACTCCGCTACCGTCCAATGATGTCCGGGATCCCGGTGGACAGCCAAGATGGCTCCCGCCAGTCGCGGATCGCGCAGCGCAGCCACCAGTCCAGAGGCATTGTCGCAGCCACATTCAACCCACCCTCGCACGATCATCGCAGCCACGACTTCGGCGAGACGCGCTGAAACACCAGCAAAACCGACACGCGCCGAACAAGTCTCACGCCTCATCGCAGCAAGGATCGGTAAAAGTCCGGGATATCGCTCCCCCTGGGCGTCGGCGATCATGATCTCGGGCATGATACGACTCAGGCCTTGCATCCCGCCGAGATCGAATTCCATGTAACCGGTGAACAATACGGCGCTGGGAGACAGATCGGCGGCGAGGCCGACATTCACGTCCCCCACCGCATCACCGAGGGGTTCGGAGTCGTAGCTGTCGATGCCCTGAACCACTACGCCCGGCCCGGACAGCCACTGATGGGGGCGACCGTGCGGGATGAACACAGCGTTGCCCGCTGACAGTTCGTGGACGGTGCCGTTCGTGGCACGCAGGAACGCGTGACCGACTGCGAGAAAGTGGAAATAGGCACGGCCCGGTTTCGCATCGAAGCCGATACCGAATCGCGGACCGGCATGAACGCGACGGTACTGCACTCCACGCAACCGCATACTCGTCAACAGTTCGCTGATGAGGTCGGAGGACGAGGCGAACATCCCGGCAGCCGACTCGGCCGGACTCTTGATCAAAACGGCCGGATCCTCAGTCATAGATCATCCTGAAAGTCGTATCTAGTGTTGACTCAAAGCCTTTCATGCGATCCAGGAGAAGTACAACCGTTGTCCAGTGATGTATGCAGCACCGCGCCCGATACCCGACCCGCCCGAGCAGCCGCAGTTGTCGACCCGCCACCGCTGCCGGTAACACCGAAGTGGATGGCGGTGATGTCACTGGCTCTGGGCGTATTCGGGCTGCTTACGGCCGAGTATCTTCCGGCTAGTCTGTTGACTCCGATTGCCGATGATTTGGGTGTGCCGGAAGCACTGGTGGGCCAAGCAGTCACCGTCACGGCTGGAGCAGCAATCCTCTCTGGACTACTGACGGCAAGCCTGACACGACGGATGGACCGGCGGATTGTTCTGCTCAGCTTCACTGTGCTGATGATCGCGTCGAACTCGCTCGTGGCCCTGGCCCCGAACATGGTGGTGCTGTTGGCGATGCGGATCCTGCTCGGTATTGCGCTAGGTGGTTTCTGGAGCATGGCGGCTGCCACGGCGATGCGCCTGGTACCGGAATCGTCGGTACCTCGCGCTGTATCAATCATTTTCAGCGGTATCGCCGTAGCAACCATCGTGTCCGTACCGCTCGGTAGTTACCTCGGTGAACTGTCCGGTTGGCGCAGTGCCTTTTGGCTCACCGCAGCCCTCGGGGTCGTGACGCTTGCCTTCCAACTGTTTGCGTTGCCCTCGATGGCACCGCGGCACGAGGCACGGTTGAGAACCTTGTGGTCGGTGTTGGTACATCCACGCTTCGGGATCGGCATCGTCGGCATGTTGCTCGTCCACATCGGGCACTATGCACTGTTCACCTACATTCGGCCGGCACTCGAAACCATGGTCAATGTCGGCGCCTCCACCTTGACTGTTCTATTGTTCGCCTTCGGAGTGGCGAACTTGGCAGGCACACTTGTCGCCGGATGGCTCCTCCAACTCAGCCTGCGTCTGACATTGGCGCTGATGCCCTTACTGATCGGGATAGCTGCTCTAGGTCTGGCACTGATGCCTGCAACTCAGAGCGTAAGCGCAACCTTGGTGGTGTTGTGGGGCTTGGCATTCGGCGGAGTTTCGGTGGCGTGGTCGACGTGGGCGACCAGCACCGTGCCCGACAAGGCGGAAAGTGCAGGCGGGATCGTGGTTGTCGGTGTCCAATCCGGAATCGCTGCAGGTGCCGCAGCAGGCGGTGCAATGTTCGGAGCCGGGGGCGCCATGGCGGTGTTCTCGGTTTTCGGAGTCGTGCTGATTGCGTCAGCATTGTTCATCACATTGTCCGTGAAGAACCCCGATCCCCCTGCCTGACATCGGTTACCTGCATCCGACAGCAGACTGGGACTACGAATCAGCGAGGTCCGCTGATCGGTGCGCGAGCAGCGTGATCTGGCCCGGTCAGTTCTCGAACAGTTTCCGCGCCTCGAGCTGCGCCGCGAACGACAGAAGACCAGCCTCGGTGTGTGGGCGTCCGACGAGCTGTACACCGACAGGCAAACCGTCGACGTCGGCTGCCGGAATGGACACTGCGGGCAGTCCGATGAGACTCCACGGCGCGGTGAGTGAGAGCAGGCCACTTGGAACGTCGACCGGCTGATCCTCGACACTCACCCGACGGCTGAACAGCGGCGGTGCCGAAAAGGGAATCGTAGGCAGCGCGATGAAATCGACCGCACTCAGTAGCTGAGCAACACCTACAAGGAACTGTTCACGAATCGCGATCGCCTGCAAGAACTGCGAATCGGTGTACGCGCCGCCCATCTCGAGACGCTCACGCACCTCTGGGTCGTAGAGATCGGGTGCGAGACTGAGCCTTTCGGCGTGGATCGCGTGAGCTTCACGCCCTTGGATGACACGATAGGAGAAGCGAAGCGCCTCCGCGCCGTGGAGATCTATTTCGTCGGTGACAAATGGTGCGACCAGATCGCGGGCAGAACGGGCAATCGATGGTTGAGTGACATGAATTGATCTCGGCGATATCCAGCGAACGCGCACACCGGCGACGGAGCTGCACTCGGCCGGTGCTGAGAAACCGTCGATCAACGCCGACAGTACGACGTGTGCATCAGCCGCACAGCGAGCCAGAACGCCCACAGTGTCCATCGAACTGGCCAGAGGAAGTACTCCGCGCGTGCTGATCGCCCCTTGTGTGGGGCGAATACCGACGACGCCGCAGCATGCGGCGGGGATTCGCACGGAACCACCGGTATCGGTGCCGAGTGCGACTGGAATGACACCGGCAGCGACGGCGGCCGCCGAACCGCTACTAGACCCTCCGGACATGTGCCCCAATGCATGTGGGTTACGAGTGGGTCCAGTAGCAGCACGATCCCCCGTCGGACCGTTCGCGAATTCATGCGTCGTCGTCTTCCCGATCACTATCGCACCTGCTCGTCTGAGCCGCTCGACGCAATCTGCATCGCGAGCGGCGATCCGATTCACGAAATGGCGCGAACTGGCGGTCGTCGGCAGACCTCGTACATCGATCATGTCCTTCACCGCTATCGGCACCCCGTGCAGCGGACCCCGGTCAGCACCTGCGGCCAATTCTCGATCGGCGGCGGCGGCTGCTGCACGAGCTCCGGCCACGTCGATGGTGACGAACGCGTTGATTGTCGATTGCGAGCGCTCGGCCTCCTCGATGGCAATCCCGATCAAATCCGCTGACGTGACCCGACGTGCCCGAAGGTCCGCAGCCAGGTCCGTGATGGTTCTTCGGCTGAAGTAGCCGCCAGTCGCGGATACGTGGACGGCCGAAGGGGGATTCTCCGTCATGCCGCCGACACGGTGAGCGCCGCGAGGGCCTCGCGGAAGGGTTCGATCGGGGCGATGAGCAGACCCGCGCCCGCGTGTCCGCCTTCACGCAGGGCGGCACCCATGTGGATACGCGGAGTGATCGCGGTGGAAACCACACGTGCCGCGTCGATTCCGAACGGAACGCCACGAAACCCTAGATACGGAATCTTCCACTGGGGGTGCTCGGTGTGAGTAATGCCGTACATTGCCTCCGTCGTTTCGACCATGTTCTGAGCCGATCCGCCGCTGTAATCCTGGAGCGAAAAAGCAGCCGCCGCCGACAGGCCGCCGAGCCCCACCGTCTCGGTGATCAGGCTCTCGCCGCCCATGTACGCAGTATCCTCAGCGGTGATCCCGTCGAAATATTTCGCCTGCAACGAGGGAATCGGCGCGCGGAACCATCGCTGGCCGGTGCCAGCTGTACGAATCGCGAACTCCTTCCCGCTCAACGCCATAGCGGTGACGATGCTGCTGTGCGGTGTATCGCTGGCGGTTGTCGCGATGCTCTTACCCGTCGCCATGGCGACATGGAGAAAGAACAGGTCGTTCCGACTGAGAAAGTTCAGAACGTCGCGGGTTGCTGCGGTGAAGCCATTGGCCTCGAGAATAAACTCGTAGATCTGCTCGAAGAACACCGCTGTTGCCGCTGTATTACGGCTGTGCAAGTCATCGCCCATACCGAGGGCACGCCGAATGATGGGACTGGTGTGTAGACCGCCGTTGTGTCGTAGTGCCGCTGAAAGGGCTGGGCCGAGCACGTCCTTGATCCAGGTCAATTGTTGATGTACAGCCTCGTTCCATACCCCGTAGGTGAGTCGTTCGCGGGCACTTCCCTCGTAGAGAACGCAGTGTCCGCGCGAACCCGACATCGAATCTTCGACAACGAGGACAGGCATCGACGCCGTCGTCACCCCGGTCAGCGAGCCTACGCACCCGTAGTCATGGCACGGCCGGACGAGGATGTCTCCCGCATGCAGGAGAGCGTCGGCCTCTTCCACCGAGTTCGCGAGCCCCTCGAAGAGTGCTGCTCCCAGTATTGCTCGGCGCTGGCCTCCTTCGTATGCGGGCCAGGGCAGCGGGGCTCCCGAGGTGAGGATGGTGTGGCGGGTCATGCCGGGCAGCGCATCGAGTGCCGGGGTGACGTCGATCAAGACGGGGTCTGCTTGCAGCATCGCATTCACTGCGGCGTTATTTGCGTGAATTCGCCTGTCCGACAATGTGTCTTGCATAGCATCTGCCTTTTGCTCGAGCTGTGTGTCGGTCATGCCCACCGACCGAGGAAATCGATCACAGCAGCATTGACTTCAGCGGGTTTGGACGCGCTCAGGAAGTGATGCCCGTTTGGGATCGTCTCGAGGCGTACTTCGGCCGCACGGGTGAACAGTTTGATTTCCTCCTCGGCGTTGGCCACTGAATAAACCTGGTCTGCCGTGCCGTGGAGCCACAGAACCGGCTGTGTCACTTCGTCCAATCGCCCGAACAGGCCGTCGCGATCACGGAGATTGATCGTGGCGAGCCGCAGTCGGTGCCGGCCCGCGTCGCCGGAGTAGTTCGTGCGGTAGATCTCGAGCCACCTCACTCGGTCTTCCGGGCTCAAGCCTCCCAGCGCAGCGTCGAAGGTGGCATCGACGAAATCATCGGGAACAACCCAGTCGTCGTCGACCGGCTCGCCGAAGGCCTCGATGTAGGGGGTGCAGAATCCCGGCCCGTCCCAGCACCCGAGGTCGCGACTGCGTTGACTCTCGACGTCCAGCGAGGTACCCAACGGAATCAGGCCTTTGACTACCTCCGGTGCCAGCAAGCCCATTCGGGTGGCAATCCACCCCCCTTGCGAAGTCCCCAAGACGAATGCGTTCGGAATGTCCAGTGCCGCAAGAGCCTGCAGGTTCGCAACTGCGCTGTCCCAGTAGGTGAAATGCTTGTATGTCGAACGGGTTCGGCCATGACCGTACGGCTCGAGCGCCAGTAGGTTGGCCCTGTCGGTCAGCGCAGTATCCGCGAACTGGTCGCGGTACAACTCCGCAGAGGTGGTGTACGAGTTGATCATGACCAGGGTCGGCAATTCGGGGTTGTAAGGTCGCCCGAACGTGGCCCCTATGACCGAGCCGCCGAGGTGGGGGATGGTGATGGTTTGATCGAACGTGCTCATGAACTCAATTCCTCTTCTTTGTGGGGAAGTCCCGAGATCGGGTCACGGTAAAGGTGCGGGCGCTACCTGGCCGGCACTCGGTATGGGTGTTGTCTGGCCGGGGCTGCGGGATGGCTCTCGGGCCGACTCGAAGAGCTGATCAACTCGTTCCAACTCTTCCCGGTCACTGGCTCGAAGGAGGCTGACCGCGACGAAGACGACAAGATTGGCTACGAGGCCGACCAGTCCGGAACCTAACCCCTCAAGCCACGGCACTGCCCCGCCTTGGTCCATGTACGGAACCGTCAGCGCCAGAGCGATTACCGCACCGACGAGCAGCCCGGCGATTGCGCCGTCCCTGTTACCTTTGCGCCACATGAGTCCGCCGAAGATCGGTACGGCAAGTTGGATGATGGCTTGATACGCCAACTGCGTGACGCCGGCCAAGTTGGGTGAATCGTAGATGCGGTACGCGATGATCGCGGCGACTATTGCGGTAACTGCCATCGCAGCCTTGGCGAGGTAGAGCTCCTGCTTGTCCCGCAGTGGGTGAACGACAGCAACGATATCGTTTGCAACTTGAGTGCCGATCGCTTGGGTGACCCCGTCGACGAAGCCCATTCCCGCCGCGAAAACTATGACAAGCGCGATCGCCAACAACCAGGTGCCACCGGCGTCCAGCGCGATCGCGAAGAACGACGATACTGGATTAGCGGCGGCGAAAGGGATCGGCGCCGCGCACAGCGCGACAAACATGAGTAGAACGCAGAACACGAAGCCGATTGCCATTGTTTGCAGCGAGCCCTTTTTCACTTCACGCACGCTGGCCGCGGTGTAGATTCGAGTGAATATCATTGGCCAGCAAAGACTTCCAATGATTCCGGCGGCCACGATGCCGAAGTAGTAGAGTCCGCCTTCATCGGATCCGAAGCCGGGCAGGCTCAGTTGAGCGTCGGTAAGCTTGCTCATGTTCGAGATGCCACCGAAGTAGAAGATCAACAGGCCCAGGCACAAAATGGCCGATCCGATGTAGGCAACAATCCCCTGGACCATATCGGTGAGGATGAGACCCCTCATACCCATCTGGACGGTCCAGAACTGACGCACGACCAATACTGCAATCCCGATCAGGATGGAGTCGGCGTCAGAGAGTTTACCCAGCGATGCCCACTGAACTACCGCGCCCATTGCAATGAGCCCGAGAACGAGCCAGGGCACGAGGGCGACGACACTGATGGCGCTTCCGATCAATTTCAGGCCGCGACTGTTGTACCGCAGGTCCAGTAGATCCGCCTGGGTCCGCAGGTCGAACTTCTTACCCCACTTCCATACTGGCCGGGCGATGAAATACATCGCGAGAACACCAAGGACGGAGTAGACGAGAAAGTACAACCCGATCACGCCACTAGCAACGGTCAGACCGAAAACCGCGGTAAAAGTCGAACCGGGCCACCACGAATTCGTGTACGCCATCGACACGAACCAGCTCGAAAACGAGCGCTCGCCGACGGCGTAGTTGCTGAACGTCGCGACGCTTTGCCGGTTCTTGGAGATGTGAAGGACAACAACGATGACGACGAAGAAGACGCCTAAGGCGCCAAAAGTGACGATCATCAGTCCACCGCTCCCTGACGACACTCGGTGACCCAGAGACCGGTGACTGCTGCGATCGCAGCTGCGGACACGAGTATCAGGTACCAGACCGAAATCGGTACGCCGATGACCAGACCGTGCTGGTGGGACATTGCGATGTACAAAGGTGGCCAGAGCGCGATCATATTGATCAGCGCGAATAGTGCGCCGAAGGCGATGTTCCTCGCTGGGGAACGACTGAATAAGCCAGTGCGTTTCATTGGTACTCTTTTCGTCTCTGCAGGCCGTCAACAGGGCCGGCTGGGCGGCGTATAGCCAGATGAAAAGCGTATGAACAATCACATTCCTCGACCATCGGTCAGTTGACGTATTTTCCGCATACCTCCGGTCGGACGTCGCATGCGGACACAACAAACCGAACGGGCGAAATGCACTGGGGCATCGAGAATTTCATAACCGGAACTGAACGGGTGAGAATCCGCCACTAAAGACGCGGCTGCTGCATCATCAACGGAGATACACCTTCCCTCACAGCGCCTTTGGCGCTACCGTAGGGCTTTGGTTTACGCCCGTTCCGGCTCCCCCGACTCGCTGGTCGTTGCGGTCACCCTGACGACGGTCGCACTCCGGGTCCTCACATCTCGCTCGCGAGCAACAGTCCTGCTTCCACAGCAAGCGCGGCGAGCTGCACACGAGATTGGCTCCCGAGTTTGACGAGAAGATGCTCGACGTGGGTCGAAACGGTTCTAGGACTGATGAACAGCTTCTTCGCGATCTGGGGATTGGAACAGCCTCGGGTGACCCAATGAAGAATCTGCACTTCCCGGCAGCTCAACCCGAACGGCCACGGAATCCGACGTTCAACGACCACGAGGGACATTCCGGGACCCGCCGACAACTCGATCCGATGGCACGAACCATCCGACTCGGCCCACAAGTACTGCGCCGGTCGGCCAGCCCAATCCCGGATCGCTGACGCCAACCACCTGCGCGCAGACTCTCCAAGAACCGGACCCGCCGTATGACCTGGCAGCTCCGAAATTGCGCCTGTATCGGTGACTATGACGGCGTGCGCTGCCACCCCAGCCCGTTGCACGGCACCATGAGCGCTCCGGAAGAGATCACAGACGTCAGCGAGTACAGGACGGAACCTCTCGATCACGCTAAGAGCCTCGTTACTGGCGTCTTTGGGGCGCGCCCAACTCACGTGCAGAGCACCGGTATATCGCCCACCAGGCAACCTCAGACACATGGTCGCGCCCTCCTTGAACCCAGCGGGAATCAAGAACCCCTCGGCGGACTGAGTCTGCGCGAACGGGATGTGCCAATCCCTCTGCAAGTCCAGCCAACGGAGGGCGTGCGGAACCTGGGTATGCAACAAATGAAAGCCCGGATTCCCGTCGACGAACGCATCGTTCATATGTTCGTCGAGCTCCCGCGTGTAGCCTTCGCTCGCCAACGTGACGTGCCTATGACTTCCTGAACCCGCATCCCATGCCGTCAATGCGTATCCATCCCATGGAATCGAATCCCGCAGGACTCTCATTGCAGCAGAAGCGCGCACGTGGACATCGGATAGTTCGACGAAACGGCCATCGTCCGGCGGGATCATGGCCGGAAGCAAAGCGTGGATCTGCATACGATACTCCTGGATCCGACTCCCCCAAGTACGTATAGGCTCTCATTGTCTCGCCAGTCAGGCAACATCGGGGAACGAGAGGGAAACCGGTGGTAGAGCCACACGCAGTGGCCGAAAAGTGGCTGAGTTTACGCCCACCCGGCGACCGGCTCAAGCAAGCTGTGGTTGTCGTTCCCGGCACGGTTGACGGCAGTCGAGACTTCGTAATGCTCAGATGCGGATCCGGCACAGAATTGATCATGGCTTGAACTTTCGCTGTGTCGGTGAGGTTCGGGTCGAGCCAAGTCTCCCAGTACATTTCCGGCAGGATCAGCGGCGAACGGTCGTATGTGTTCCCCGCGGCACCTGAGGCCGGGAGTGCAAACCGTACAGGTCCATACCCATTGGTTCGGATCATCTTCGGGAGTTCGGGATCGGGCTACAACTCGTGGAGGCCTCCGTCGTGATCACGTCGCCGTCTCCGTGAAGAAAGTGCGGAATCTCTTTTCCCTCTTGATTTTTCATTCATTCGAAGCTCCACAATAGGATTCTGTCCGTGTATCCGGCGTTGCATGGGTCGACCACCCACGATCACGCTGGATGCTTGATTGGCCGGTGGCTCGATCTGCCTTGCCCGGTTGCCGAGCCCAGCCCAGCCCAGGAGATACACTCCAGCCCTGCCCCATCAAGACAAAGCCGTTCAACTCCGGGTGCAGCTGAGATCCAATGGTCGTACGGGCACTATTCGATCGCGCCCCGCCGATGCGATATCCCAAGACCGCGGCGAGCAGCACCAACTGTGACAGCTCCCCCCTCCGCGGCCGGGAGGGTCAGACCAACTCCGCCCCGCAAGCCGAAATATATGTTACGACCGGTCTGTCTGGTTTGATTCCTCGGTGAAACGAATCATTGCCGCCCTCGCCATCCCCGTCGCATTGCTCCTCACCTCCTGCAGTGGCAGCGAGGACGCGAAGCCGGCGCCCACGACGACCACGATCCAAAAACTGGTGGACGCACCGACAATCACAGTCAAGGCGCCCTCCTCCACAGTCCCCGTGACGACGACCGCCGCACCCATTGTCACAACTTCCGAAGTGCCTGCCCCTCCCGCTGCACCCGCACCCAAAGTCACCGCTCCCCCGGCAGCGCCGAAAGTGCCCACTGTCAAGTACAGCTCATGCGCCGACGTGAAGAAAGCTGGAGCTGCACCTCTCTACAAGGGCGATCCTGGATACTCTACAAGCCTCGACCGCGACGAAGACGGCGTTGCTTGCGAGAAGTAGCTGCACGCAGCACAGAACCCCGACCTGGCCGGAGGCTTTGTCCTGCAGCGGGTTTGGGTTGAATACACGCGGGGAGCCGAGGACGTGCTGCGGCGATTCCAAGTGGGCCAGTCCAGCCGCGCAGGGCACGCCTTCCGGCGCCGTGACAGTGACGTTGAAGGGGTCGCTGCGGCAGCGGCCTGAATGTCGACAACGTAGGTCGACGCTCTGCGAACATCCGCCGGACTGCGGCGAGCTCCTGTTCGAATCTGCTGACCGGCGACGCCCCCACTGCGGCCAGACACCAGCTGTAGTGCAATTTCAGCGGGTCGCTGTCGCATATCGCCACACCGGTGGATTCCTCGAGCGCCAGTGCCTGCGTCCACCGCCGTGCATTCACATGCGCCCAATAGTTCGCCTTCTCTACCCGATCGGATCCATTCGGCTCCTGCCCATTCGGGGCGCATTCGGCAACGAACCGTCCACCCGTTGCTCGGCACCATGTGGTCTTCCCTGCGGCGCTAGGGCCTTCGACTGCGACGATCACTGACACACCCTATGACGTCCTGTTTGACGATCGCCCACCCTTGGGTTCATGCAGTGATGGCCGCAGGCCTTCTGCGTGAAATTGACATCCGGGGATTGATCGGGTGTTCCTACCGAATCGGCTCGTCCATCATTCGATCATTTCTGAGGCACCGGACGGTGAGACAACTCCCCGAAACGACGTTGCCGCCTACCCCCTGACACCTACCCCAACGCTTGTCTGGCGGACGTGGCGCTCCGAATGAACTCCGGGACCCACCGGGTGCTACCGTCCGCCAACTTGAACGTATCCACCGCCTTGGTTAACAGCTCTCGGAGCGCGGAACTGTTCGCATCCGGGTCGTCTGCGTAAAAGCGCAAACCCATGGCGGTCTCTCGTGCGTCCTCAGCGTTCGAGTGGCCACCCTCGCCGTACGCGTCGAGCATGTCGGCAACCTCAAGGATTTTGCTTGTGTTCTCTTCGGCAGCGTCGGTCATTAGTTCTCCCTGCAATGTTCAGTCCTTCAAGCCGCGGCCGGGCGACCGCTTATCCACGGCGCTCCCTGGTGGCCGGGTTACTGTAGCCCCACGAGCCGCCTCGATGGCTCCGTGGCAGATCATCGCTGCAGTCGGTCCGGTGCATATTCCACGGAGTTCTGAGTGCATTGTGCGCGCAACTCGGACTCCTTCATGTCGGTGGCGATGCTCTGCGAGGACCTGCTGTCTGCAGTTTGCGGTCTGTCTTGGTGTCGGTCTTCGACTTATGCTGCGCCTGCTTGCTCATTGTGCCCAGCTTGTCGCCGTTGGACCGGTACGGGAAGATTCCAAATGGGCTGAGGCTAAATGTTGTACGGCGCATGCGATCGCGAACGACTCTTGTCGAATCTGACTGATCTGCACGGAAGGGCTGCCCGTCTTAGTCTTTGCCGGCGTCCCTCCAGGTCCGCGATATTCGAACCCAGCGCGAGGTGGCTGTCGGCGGGCTACTCGAGCATTCTGTAGACGGGGTTTGCGGCTGCGGCTGTGCGGGTCTCCTGTCCGGCCGCCGCGGTGTAGCGAGACGTCGTTTGAATCGACGAATGCCCGAGCATCTGACGCAATTCGTAAACCGAGACACCCTGGTCGGCAAGGCCAGTGGCGAAGGTGTGCCGCAACTGGTGCACAAGCGCTCCGCGAACCTTCTGGTCCTCAATACCTGCCCGGGTGTACGCCCGTTTGGTTCGGTACTGCACCAGTGATCTCGACACGCGGTCACCGTCCGGGCCGACGAACAGGGGATCGGTCGCACGGAAACGGGTCCACGGTGTGGAATCAGATCGAAAATGCTCCGTCGCAACAGTTTTCGGGGGCCAATCTGGGACTATTGCGCGTGGGTGTCTCCGGCGTCGGTGGTGTCGACGACGTTGATGTCGAGTGCATCGTCGGGACGGCGGCGGATGAGATCGACCGCGACGGAGGCGACGTCGTAGTTCACCAGCGCCCCGTTCTCGATGCGGCAGTGCAGCGAGAAGTACACGATCCCGTCCACCACACGGTGGGTCTGGGCTTGGACGCGGAAGTCGCCGCCCAACACAAGCCCAGCGCGGTACAAGGACATCGGCCCGTCGGGAAGCCCCGGCAATGGGGGGATTTCGTCGATACCGCCGTCGGGGAGCATTCCGTCGACGCCATAGACGATCGGATGCCCATCCGATTCCTTGGACACCACTGCCAACGGCATCGACGCCACGTTGAACAAGATTCTGGGCGCACCACATAGAAGGGCATCGATGACAAGGGAATCACCTTCTGAGCCGAAGGAAACTCCAATGACACGAATCTCCTGCCCCGTGACCAGCCGAGGCGCGTGAACTTCCAGGTCGAGGGCAGGCATACTCGGCCAGGGCTTGCTTTCGACCAACATCAGTTCACTCCTAGGAAGCGTGCGCCTTTGTTCAACGCGTTCTGGTAGGCGTTGTCGCCCTGGATCTTCTTGATCAAAGACTGGGGTGCGCCTTCGAATTCTTGGGTGTTGAAGTTGTAGTAGTACTTCCCACCGCGATCATCCTGCAAGTGCATCTGTCCAGCCCGCACGCCTGGGGCAGGGTTTTCGATATCGATCCGATAGTACGGGCCGTTCGGTGGAATCTTGTCGGTCATGGTTCTGCTGCCGGGTAGTTGTGTTCCGCTCTGGCCTAGCATCTCCCCATTGGGTGCGGTTTGCGCGCTAGGACTCGGTTTCGGGGTACTGCCCGAATTACCGGAAGTCCCATTCCCGGAGCGGCGGGCCTCGAAGTTGGTTGCGATGTCGGGGGCGACCTCGGCCATCCCAGCACCCGCGAAGGCGGCGCCGCCTGCGATCGCCGCGGCACCAACAGCGTTGAGCGCCAACCCGGCCGGTAGTCCGATACCGGTCGCATCGAGCAAGACGCCCCCGCCCTCCACCGTGCCGCCCAGACCGGCCAGGATCATTCCACCGACAATCGATGCGGCGGCGGCCGGATTGTCGAGCATCGCCTGCGCGAAGGCCCCGGCAGCGTCGCCGGTGACATCGAGGGCTTCGTCGCCGAAATCCCAGACGTTGTCCCATACCCGCCGCGCCAGACCCGGTTCGTCCTCCTGTTCACTTGTCTCGCGTTCGACTTCGAGTATTTCGCGGTCGATGGCCGCCTGCTCGGCCGCGGCCGCGGCCTCCTGGTTCGCGTGCTCCTGCTCAGCGGCCATCGTGTCCAGCGCCTGCGTGGTGGGCACGTTCGTGACCTCCAACCCTGCACCGGCCGAATCACCAGGTTTGGTGTACTTGTTGGTGGTGCCGTCACCTTGATCGACAGTCATCGGGACATCCGGCTTCATCGTCTCCGGGTTCGGCACGTACGCCGAGTGCCCGTCATCCGGGGTGCCCACCACCGCGATACCGCCGGGCTGTCCCGTGATCGCTTCCTGCCCGTTCGGCAGTTCGACGGCAGAGATCTGATGCCCGGTGGCCTCGTTGGTGCCGCCGTCGAGGCCGTCCGCGAAGATCGGATACAGCACATCCGGTCCGGGTTCGATGTGCTGAATCAGGGTGGTTCCGTCGTCGGCGACCTCGTACCATGTCGGCACCGGACGGCCCAGAGCGTCGTACGCCCACGGCGGAGCCTCATGCGAGACCACAGCGCCGTTCACGTCGAGGATGTCAGCGGAGCCGTCTGCGTTGACACTCATATGACCACCTGGCGGAACCTTCTTCGGGAAGTAGTACTCACGAGGTGATTCCGGCCCGTTGAGAAGATCGAACGTCTGCTCCGCACCGCCAGGCCACACCACCGTCAATTCCTCGTACCCCGGACGGAAGATCCCACCCGATCCGAGACCGCTCATCGACGTCTGCGGTAGCGGAGTGACCTTCCCGCTCTCACGCGCACTGAACGGTCCGGGC
This sequence comes from Rhodococcus sp. APC 3903, assembly GCF_030407755.1. NCBI lineage: Bacteria > Bacillati > Actinomycetota > Actinomycetes > Mycobacteriales > Nocardiaceae > Rhodococcus > Rhodococcus sp. APC 3903. Next base: position 53,837 of record NZ_JASDCV010000024.1, on the reverse strand, counting down.
CTCCCCCGCACTCCGATACCGGCGGCAGTGAAACCTGCGGCGCCGACCAACACAAGTTCGAGGTAACGGTCACGTCCGTCGCCTTCGTCGAGCCCCGAGGTCGCCACCGTCGGAGTCGATTCCGGCTGTCCGGGAACAGTATTCGGTGACGCTGCAGGGAAGGGTCCGGGGCTGCGGTCGGGGGTGGTTCCCTCACCCGGGATGGGGTTGAGTGCGGATGTGGGTGAGGGAACCTGCGGCGGCGACGCATCAGGGGGTGCGCCGGCACCGGTTTCCGAGGTCGGGGACTCGGAAGCAATGGGCGGAACCTCGATCGTAGGAACCGGGACGATAGGGGTGCCGTTGTAGGTGGGGAAATTCGTCGGGGCATTGGCCCCGACGTTCGGCCCGCCGCCCGGAGCTTGCGCACCCGGTAGTCCGACTGTGGTCGTCGGGGCGACGGTCGACGTCGTGGACGGTGCCGTCAGACACGGGTTGATGTACTCCGGCGGAATCGGTGCACCAGGTGGCAGCGACGCGATCAGATTCAGGTAGATCTGATGATCACGTGCCCGTACCGCAGCGCAATCCTCCGCCGGCCCCGCAGCCGCAGTCCCTGCGGTCAATGCGATACCCGCACCGATCACACCAGCTGTCCCGGTCAGTAGTGCGCCGGCAGCAAGCACCCCCGCCAGCGACCTGCGCAGCCTCAGTGTGGCAGCGGGTGTCTGTGTGGGCTTCACTGGCGATCACCCGTGTTCGACTTCTTCCGAAATTCGGCGATGAGTGTGTCTGCGCCCAACCAGAACACCCGTCCTGCGATCGACATCCACAGAAAGAATGCCAGATACACCAGAATCGTCCCGTAATCGGCGGCCCATCCACCGAGGCGTCCGATCACCGCAAACGCCGCGATCAACAACGCGAGCCCGAAGACAGTCGCGATCACAGCCTTCGAGGTCTGACTCAGTTCACTGTCACGATCCCATTCCTGTTTCGAGGATTCGGTGCGAGAGCGGACGGGTTCGGTGGACGAATCCCGCCCCGATCCAGGCGGGATGTAGGGCAGCGCGTTCTCTGCCGTGATGTCGCGGCGGGTGGGTGAGGTCATCGGGGCGTTCGGTGAGGTGGTCATCGGAGGTGAATGCCTTTCCCCGCCAACTAAAAACGCGGGACTCGAGATACCCGACACCGCCCTAGGAACGGGCGGTCACCGGGAGGAGATGCAGCAGTGGACAGGAAGAGGGTGCGCTCTACCAGGGGCAGTTGACGTACGAGGTAGCTCCGGCGAGCCACCCACCTGCCGGCGGGAGATAGAACTGGAATGAGGCGCACCCGTTCGGATACTGGGCAGCAATTGCCGTCCGGCGCGCCAGGACATCAGCCGACACGTCGATCACGGTCTCCCACCCGGGAACGGGAATCATGACGTTCGCGTTCGAGAGTGCCGTCACGATTCCACTGTCGCGGGCCGCCACGGTCAAGGCGTGGCCCAGGGGAACCTGCACCACCGGTGCACCGTACTGCGCCGGAACCGGCCCCTCGAACATCACGGGAGCAGCCATTGCGGCCGGGGCGGTAGCGAGCAGAATCCCGCCGACAGCGAGTGATGCAGCCGCGGTCGTGGCTGCGATTTTCTTCGTGCGAGTCAAAGACATGATGCTCCTTTGATGGATGGAAAAGTGGAAAGTGTTGGGTAACAGCGCCAACGGCGGACCAGCACGGCAACCGAGATATGCGATTGCGGGCGCGGAATACCGCTGACGACAGTCCCTGCGTCAGAGCCAGGTGGGATCGGAGTACACGAACACACTGTTATCGGCCGTCGCCGTCGACACCGCGAACTGCGCGTACGAACGGATCGTGACCGGACCCATGCACGCATCGACCTTGACGTGCACGTTCTCCGCCGTGATCGAGGCTTTCGCAGCCTCGAGGTCCTTCTTCCCGAGCGGGATCGTGGTGATCGTGCCCGGTGCGATGGTGGTCTGGATGCTCGGGTTCACCGAGGCGTTCACGCCGACGTTCGCCGACGGAACCCCCGAAATGCTGACCCCGACGGACGGGCCGAGGGAAAAACCAAGTCCCACGCCGAGTCCGGAGGACACATCGATTTGGCAACCGATCTGCAACCCCTGCTCGACATAGCCCGTCTTCGCCGCAGAATCACCTGCTCCAGAGATGGTGCCGGTGACCTTCGCCGACACGAACCCCTCACGCGTGAACGCCGTCGTCGCCAGGTTCGGGACCGGGTTCGCCGAAAGTTTGGTAGCCGCCAGATCGAGCGTCCACCCGTCGTCGGTGACCGTGCTAGCAAACTTGTCCGGCAGCGCCGTCGGGGTCGCCGACGCGCCGCCGGCGAACGCGAGAGAACCCGCCATCAGCACGGCCGACACCGCAGCATAGGAACCCACAGCCTTACCGATACGGTGCTTTCCTACTCGGGCCTGAGCGGTCTCGACGGTCGTGGTGGCCATGGTCGGTCTCCCTGTGGGTGAGTAAAAAGTCCAGCAACCCGATCGATTGCCGAAACTTAGCTGAACGTCTGACCGGGACGCTACAACACGACACGGATGCCCGACCAGCCCCCGATATCCGACTCAGCGCACCAAAAGTCGTACCCGGCGTTACAGCAACATTTCCGGAACACTCGGACCAGGCGGTTTGTTCGCTTGCGCTGCGTGACGGGACTCACGATCACGAATTGGTGACGACTCAAACGAATTCAGTGACATTCCGGCAACCGGTCCGCGGAAAAGGCTCACGAGTGCCTGATCTGCGGCTGCGACGCGGAATGGCGAGACCGAAGGGCCGCTTCTACCAACCGTACATAGAACGGTGAATCCGCAGGCACCCCCAGGCGGCCCTCGGAGAGGCGGAGCTTGGTAGCCATATCCAAAAGCAGTTCCAGCGACGGCGCGGAGTGACCGTTCGCTGCCGGCAGCAGAGCTTTGTGCACCGTGTCGTCGAGGCGCTCGACAATCTCGGCATCCTCGACGTGAACATCACCGCCCGCGACAGAGTCGGTGAAAAAGTAGCCACGCGAGACGCCGAAGAATGCCGCGAGCGCAGTCACGACCTCGTCGGACGGGCTCACGCGGTGCCCGTGACGTAGCTGGGGAGGTACGGCTTCAAGATCCGGCAACCGTGGTCGAGAAGGCCGCGCACAACTGCGGCGTTGGTGAGATTCGGGCCCGCATCGGCGAAAAGTTCATTCAGACGAGCGCGGAAAACACTCCCACTCGCCATCTGCCCCACGGTCACCAAGACCTTCTCCTCATCCACAGGCGTCATATCCGCACCCTATGGGAGAAACACCAGAAACCTCGCAGGTCGATGATCACGGCGGCACCGAACGCTGATCAGCATCGCTCCTCGCCGTATTCGATGCTCATTTCTCGCCTCGTCGCGTTACCCCGGATCCACAAGGAGGGCTGGAGGTTTCGCTCCCCCAATTTTCCGGTGTACTTCCGGATCTTCTCCGTCTAGCTCGTCCGCAATTTTCGTGACAGAAATGCAGGCTCCACGCTTCACGAGTGTCCATGCAGCTGACGTAGACATCCGGGTTGAGGGTCAGGCGCCCTTGTCGGCGCCATCTCCGTACGAAGGTGAGATCGCCATTGTAGTCGCCTCCAGAACATCGGCCGCCGCCAAGAGAGCCTGGTGTAGTCGGTGTGCCCTGACGCTCGCAGTCCCCCAAGCGAGCTGTTATTTCGCCGCTCATGCGGCCGCGTGCCACAACAACACGGCGACCTGCGAAGGCTGAACTTCAATCTCTCCCGTCGGGACTCAGGCGAATCGTTCGAGGATCTGCGGGTCGTAGAGGCGGTAGCCGAGTGAGTGCATCGCGCCGATGATCTCGTTTGCATGCTCTCCTCGGAATTTGTAGCCGATGAACTCGACCAACTGCTCACCGATGGATACGTCGTAGGCCGGCGTTCCTTCGGGGTCAGACCCCGGCGGGGGCAGGAACTGCCCGTCCCACGTCCAGCCTGGGAGATCCTCCGCAAACAACCGCAAGACACGGTCGCGGTCCACCATGTCGACGCTGTCGACGTGTTGCTCGTCGTTCAGACGCGTGTAGACGCTGCCGGGGTCGAGATCATCGCCTCCGGCCCAGAACGCCAGGTTATAGCTCATGGCGCCTAAGTATGCCTGCCGCTGACCGTCGGGGCGGTGTTGCCGAGAGTGCCGTCATATCCTTCTGACGTGAACGCGATGAATCTTCCAGGTACCGGACAGCGGGTTGTCCGCACCGAGGTCGGTCACGCCCTACAGTTCGAAACTGACGCGCACGTTCGATACTTCGTCGAGGAGAACCCCGTCCTCACCCTTCCCGACGACACCGAAGTCACCATCAGCCTTCCGGCACCTGCATCCGGAACAGACATCGCAGCGGAACTGACCGGCGCGACAATCGAACTCAGCACCTGCACCGCAGACGGATCACTCGTCGTACTGTTCGACACCGGGACCGTACTGTCGGTGCCACCGTCGCCGGATTTCGAAAGTTGGAACGTCTCCGCACCCGGGAACGTGCTCGTCGTCTCGACACCTGGCGGCACGATCGCAGCGTGGAACTGGCCCAGCACCAACGGACATGGCTATCCATGAATACCGGGACCGACGCCCGAGCACTACTCCTGAGACCACAAATTTGTCGCACACTTCATCCCCGCCGGAAACTTCCTGACCGTCAATCGCGAGGACAATACTCATGACTTCGGTCAACCCGCACGATCCTTCACCCGAATCACCAGATCTTCACACTCTGATCCTCGAGGTAGCCGACGACTACGATCACGGCCGAACTTCCCTGCACGCCTTGGTAACCGTCTACGAATCGATCCTCGACAAGTACGAGCACGAACAACACGATCGCCACGAAGACCTACGCTGGGCATGGGGGCAGATCGAAATCATGAACGCTCTACGACACGATGACCCGAGCCGCGCACCGCAAGACGAGGCCGAAGTGTGCGAAACCATCGATGCGTTCGTGACCACATTCCAGTCGCTGCATTCCACCTGAGCCGTCGCCGATACTGCTGGCGATCAGCAGGTTCGATAGACCGCAGGTCCCTAGATGATCCGCAAGATTCAAGCCACAGACGGTGTCTGGCTCAACGAGGAGTGACCTATGGACTGCCGTCGACGATGCTTCCGTTGCCGGGCCTACTCGCCGGCAAGGGAACTCGGGGAATGATCTGCACTGACAGTTGCGGGTGCAGCCTGCAGAATGAGCGCAAGACGTCGACGGTGGACCGACTGGATTGTGTATGCGCGCACTCCGCAGGCTGCTTGCGGAACTGTACCCGGAGATGACTGCGTCTAATCTCTGCTGTTCGCAGTGGCAGTCGGCGGCCGAGCGCAGACGGCGATGCGTTTCGACGTCCTTCGACCGCAGAAAATGAGTAATGCGTGGGTGTTTTCTGTTGGAAGAACCCGCAGTTCGCAACAGCTGACGGCCGGTGGCGGAATCCACGCCGGGTTAGGAAGATACGGGTGTGCGGGAAACGCTTCCCCTCACACCCGCTTTCGTATCAGTGTTGAATGTCGTGTCGTCTCAAACGGATCGAATTCAGTGCGCGGCGTCGAAGGCGTCGAGGATCTCCGCTTTGACCCGTCCCCGCGGTGCCACGTCGTAGCCGTTCTTGACTGCCCAGTCCCGCACTGCCTGCAACTGCTCTTTCGAGCGACCTGAACCGGTATCCTTCGCCGTCACATCAGCTTTACTGCCGCGGCGTGCTTTTCCGACTTTCTCGGCGACCTTCACGAAAGGCTCGAGAGCGGCGTTGAACTTGTCGACGTTCGTCGGCCGCAGATCGATCAGGTAGTCCGACCCCTGATACGAGAATTGGATGCGTTCGCCGAATCCGTCGTCGATCGGCTTACCGTCGAGATCGTCGATAAGTTGGCGAATCACTCTCTCAGCCATGCAACATCGTCTCCAATACGATAGGAATCTCTCCAATGACCGGGTAACCCTAGCAACCCTTGTGTCGGCACCGAGACGACCTCGAGACACCGAGAGTTACCCCTGCCCCGCCCCGACAGCACCGCCTGGCCAGGCCGGGAGGCAATGGTGCTTTACTCGACTGATGGGCTCGTCGGTGCGGAGATGGTTTCAACGGAGACAGCGGCCGGTAGAACCACAGGGGTCGGGGCAGGTGCATGTCGAGACGCCTGAGGTTCCCACCGCGCTCACACAGTTCTACGAGCGTCAAGCCGTAGCGTGGTTACAGGCGGAAGCCGAGTTCAATTCCCGCACATGGCCCTTCCTGATTGTGAGCGATGTGTCGCAGTGGGCGCGTACCTGGCTCCCAGCCGGCCTTGTAGACGCCTCGCCAGAGGAACTGGAAGCCGCGTACGTACGCGGCGAGATCCCGTATATTCCGTTTGCTCCATCTGTTGAGCTTGCCGAGGTGGTGATCGCACAAGCAGTCGAGGATGGCATCGTGCTTCTCCCCACACCTGGACGACTGACAAGCACCTACGTGCATCGAGACCCCACCACCGAGATGGAGACTGCCAGGGGCTACGGACTGAAAGTCGCGGACAGCGCAGTGCTGGAGATCCAATCTGCCGCCGGCGTGATCTGCGAAGGGGAACTGGGCAGTTCGGAGGGTTCCCCGCTGCACGGCGCGGCCGCGATCGAGCGAATAGTCCACCAAGTCATCACCACCTTTGCCCACGTGCGGCCCTTCCTCCACTACACCTGGGACAAGGACCACCAACCCAACAGGCGGCCACGTCAGCAATGAGTGGCCGAGAAGCGTTCCGGTCAATGCCGAACAGCGACAGGTAACTCGACGTCGCAGATGGAGGAAAGTGGATCTGGAGCATGTTGCGAGATTTGTCGCCGCACCCGAGTTGATTGCACTCGACGACCTCACAATGCCGGACCGCCGACAGCTACCGGAGCACTGGCTGCACGCACTCGCCGGGGACCGTGCATGGCGCGTATCAGAAGTCTTGAAGCGGTGGAACCACTTCGGCCGACCGATCATGTCCGACACCTACACGACGATCACTGCCAGTCTCGCCGACGTCGCCTTGCTCAAATCGCGGGGTGAGTGGTTTCTCCTGTACCGGATAACAGCCGCCGACGGCGACGACATGTACTACCTCGGTGGGCGGCCGGTCACCGAGAACGACGACGTCCCGGCACTGTGGCACCACTTTCCGGCAAGCCTCACACAGTTCTACACCCACCTTCACAACGGCTGGTACTACATCGCTGGGAAAACCGTCGGGCCTCTGCCACTGCGCGAGATGTTTCGCACCGACGCCTTCGAATGGGGAATCCTGGACGGTCTCTCCCCCGACGAGTACCCCGACTCCTCGCGCTGCGTCGCCACCTTCCGCTCCGGCGGCGGCGGATACCTCTGCCTGCACATCGACGGGGAGAACGTCAGAGGGGTGTGGTCGTCAGACGAGCCCCCGTACTTCGTTGACTACTCCACCTACCTCGACATCTGGACCAACGTCGGACTCGGCGCATGAAACCACACAACTCCCCGCCAAATCTGGGGGCGCCCGACGGGTAACCATGACATAACCCTGACGGTGCTCACCTGACCTCGACGACCTACGCTGGTTGTCGCGTGCTGCAAAATTCTCGAAGAACAAGAACGCTTTCAGTCTTGTGTGATTTCACTCTCGAACTTCACAAAATGATTGCTGAATATTCACAAATGAGCGTTGACTGTCGGTAACGAAACCCCGCGGCCCCTCAACCGGCTGCACCGGGGCGATCGCCGACAGAAGGAGCCCGCACATGCCGCGTGAACCCCATGTCCGCGAAACAGCAGCCGGCGGAACGACAATCGGATCGAGTCGCCGTAGCGGAGCCCGGCAGCGCTGCGCCTCCATCACCCTCCCCCGCGTCCTCTGAATCCCTCACAGGCACCGACGACATGGCCACCTCACATCCCGGTCGACTGCGCCGCTTCGCAGAACGCATCGCCGAAACAGTCGTGGACTTCGTCGCCGACGTCGTCGGCGGTGTCATCGGATCGTTGTTCCGTTGACAATGAACATGATTGGACTCTGCCGTGGCCGTGCCCCAACTTGTCCTGCTTACCGCCGCCGGCACCGGATTAGTCTCTTTGGCGCTGCAGGTGACGTCGCTGGCTTTCACGGGACGCCGGACGCTCACCGGCGCCGCCACCAGTACCGCAGTGCTCGCGTTCACGCTTCTGACGCTCGGCTTACTGATCTGACCACTACGCGCGAGCGCCCAACAACGTGCCGTCTGTGACTAACAGCCTCGAAACCGACGACTCCGTGATAGCGAGTCCTCCCCCGGTCCCCCAGCGAACGGAGAAACAGCCGTGCTGATCATCATCGCGGGGACGGTGGCTCTGCTCATCTACCTCGTCCGCAAAGGCTCCCGCGACATGTATCGCCCCTCGATACCTGATCGGTGGCCCGACCTCCCGCCCACGCCACCTCTCGATCGATCGCATGTGGGCGATACGCAACTTCCCACTGCGCCTCCGAGCCATGAGGCCCGTACGACGCCAGTGCCGGTGCCGGACTTCGTCGCAGCCAGAATCCGGGAAGGATCCTTCGAAAGAATTCGGTGCCCGAACTGCAATCAACGAGATTTGACGGTCGAGTGGATTCCCTTCGACGAACCCCTTTCCACTGCGGACGGAGACATCAGCTATGAGCTGTGGTGTTCGGCCTGTAAGTGGATAGCTCTGGTGCAGGGCCCAGCGTTTCCAAGCGCCCCACAGGCCGAAGAAATGCCCCTACAGAACCGCAACAGTGAGGACTCATCCACGGGTACCGGTGGCACTCCCAGCGGAAAAACGTCTCTCTCCTTGGGAAGTGGGGCGTTCCAGGTCTACGACGAGTCGATCTCGGATCGGCTTTCTGACCTGCTATCCCATCACTTCGACCACCCTCGTATGTACTGCTTCGCCCAGGACTGGCGTGGCATCCAGTTCTTCATCCTCGACAAGCTGACTCAGAACAAACCTGAAACAATGGTCTACATTTACGATCCCGCCCGAGGCATCGCAGAGGAACTGCTACCGTACGGGCTTCTTCTGCTGAGAATCGCAGATGGAACCATCTTGAACGGCTGCGCACTGGACCAATTTGCCTTCTGGCTGCAACGGGCCGGTTTATCCAGCCTGGATGTCGGACAATGCATCACGCCGCGCGTCTTCGTGTTCTTGGGCGGGAACGAAGAGGACTACGACACCGATCCGCGATCCGCCCTGCCCTACGTGCATTCATCTTTGAAGATGAAAAAGAAGCTGAGAGACAGTGGACTCAAAGACGGGGACATCCTCACCGAGGATTCTTCAACGGTCCCAACTGATTTGGATGAACCCGCGCTCGACGAGGATATGTGCCGGCACTTCACGTGTTGAAGTACAGGCATGGCCACAGCGTCAAGTCGCCCCACGCTCCGCCCAGAACTATCCTCTCGACATGCATCTGACATTCGCGGCAACATACGACGCTGATGCCGACGCTTCATACATCTATGTGGCCTCCGACCGGGCAAACGGAGACGCGGTCCGCCAGCAGCACGTGCACTGCGACGGCTCTGACGGTCAGATCATCCTCGACTACGACAGAGACGGACGGCTCCTCGGTATCGAACTACTCGGAGCCTCGTCCCTCCTGCACGCGTCCGCGCTCTCCCCGATCGAGCAACCGGAGACCGGCCCCTAGATCTCTGCATCGCAGATGTCGGGCCCACGTACTACTCTCTGCCATGCGACGAGAATCAGGTCGCCACACTGACCAGACCACAGCGAGAGCCAAGGTCTTGACCTGCAAGAACCTTGCAGATTGATCGTGTGGCGACCTGATCTGGTGAACTGCTGCCGGCTACGTCGCTGCCGGGCGCTCCGACATCCTCGTCATGATCAACTCCGCGCCATCGTTGTACCAGTACGCGCACTGACCATCCTTCATCATCACCGTTCCGGCCTGGCCCCATGGCCGGGGCCGGACTCCACCCTCAAGTCTCATCCGGTTCTGCAGGCTCACTCATTTGACCATCGCCTCAACCTCCGAAAAACGGTCGAAACCGCGCACAGTAGAGCCATGAGTGCCGCCATCGGAAAGCCAGTGCGTCGATGCTCGCCAGCTCGGGCCTCCCCCAACCGGGGAGTGCTGGGGATTCGAGTCAATGGAGTCAGAGCCATCGCCACCACCGGGTGCCAAACCGCCGGCACTGCGGTCGCGCAACGGCAACAACTTCAGCGCCACGTTCCCCGAGCCGTCGACGGGCTTCGTTCAGTGCTCGATCATCGAGAAGACGTCCTCGACGGGGAAATCGTTGCCCTCGGCCCATCTTCTGTCTGCCGTGACCGCAGGGTGACGGATGGCCGCGTTGCCCCTGCGGATGCAGACAAGTGGTGTTGTTGTTGACGATTCGGCGAGAGGTCTAGTCTGCCAGGGGTGCGGCGGAAATGTTCTGTTGTACAGAGCGATCCGCGTTGATGATCGCGCGTAGAGCCTTCTGGGGGTCCTCGCCATACCCTTTGCCGATCTGCTTGTCGGGGATCTTGCTGTGGTCGAGGAAAGGGTCACGCACTTTGGGCACCGGCTTGGGTACACCATGGAATATTCTTCGCAGGATGAAGTCAGGATGACGCTCGAAGCACCTGTCCAAGAAATTGATCCGACGGGACAGGTCTACCCGCGGGGTGCCCGGGGTGAGGTGGATAGCGCGAATCGACATAGCAACGCCCGATCGACCTCGACAAGCAGCGAGGGTCATACGAACGCTTAGGTGTGGCGCGGACGCGCATGTTTGCATTCGCACTGCTCTTTCACGGACGGAGCCCCAGGCGCCAACCTCGTCGAATTCGTTCAGTCGGGTTGACCACCCCCGCGCTGGGCGACCACCATCGAATCTCGACACCCCTGTGAAGCCGATACCAGCGCCCCGATGCCGACGTTCGTCGACACCGCTTGCACCCCATTTCGAATACGAGAACCTCCTGCACTCCGGCCCCTGCGCCCCGGATTCTGCACACCCGGGCCTCCACCGTGAAGAACCGCATCGCGGCGGTCTTCCGTCCCACGGCAACTCATCGTCCGGGGCGCCGAAACCATCGACGCCCATCGGTTTCCTCAGCTGCACTGCACCGACTCCAGTGCCACGACCGCCGTCAGGTTGGTCACTTGGTCGCGCAAAGCGGCACGAGTCCAATGACGCTGATCGCGCGAGCACATCCCCCGCCCGATGTTCAAAGCTGCACGTTTCAAGGTCAGTCACTCGGCAGGATCAACCAGTTTCATCTCGTCGGGAACATTCTGTGGCTGTGGTGCATCTGATTGTCGACACCAGCGAACGGTCGCTGCGTCACCACAGCGAAAGGGACTTCTGCGATGGCTACTCCGAACGACATCTCCATCAACCCTCAGGTCAACGGCAACCCTGAAGATGCCCAGTTCACCGGCACCGAGACGGCCACCCCATCCTCTGTTCCGACATCAGGTTCCGGCGCCGAAAACGGCTACGATTCGGCACGCGACCTCGACGGCGACGGCATCGTCGACACCATCGAGATCGATCTTGACGGTGACGGTGACGTCGATCAGATCACGCACGATCTCGACGGTGATGGTGTGGCGGATGTGGTGGAAACATCCACAGCGGGTGATGGACGTTTCGATGTGATCGATATCGACAGCAACGGCGACGGTTACGCCGACATCACCCAGATCGACGTCGACAACGACGGCCGCATCGACGGGGTCGTCCTCGATACCAACTTCGACGGTCTCGCAGACGAAGCGGACTTCGATTCCGATGGCGACGGCCGAGTAGACACCGTCATCGTGGACACCAACGGTGACGGAATTCTCGACTTCGCGGGCATCGACGTGGACGGCGACGGCTATGCCGACGAGTTCGTCACTGATCCAGGGCAGACCGGTGAGTGGAATCCGGTCCCCGATTTCACTGATCCCGCCGAGACCCCTGACACGGCGCCACCAGCTCCCGACGCGATAGATCTCTGACTGAAGTCTGATTTCGGTTTCGCTGTTCTGCAGGGCAATTCGTTATTCGCACTTCGGTGCCGACATCTGATGGGAAAGACATGGACGAGAATTTCGGCACCGACCTAGCCGACACCGATTACGCCGGCGACCCGACGCCGACGGATGACGGGGCCGATTTCCTCGGGGACAGTGCAGGGATCGACATGCCTGCGATGCCGACCATGTGGGACGACGATCCGGACGCGGTACCAAGTCCGAATGCGATGCCAGCCATGCCTACGATGACTGTCCCCGAATTTGACATAGACATCGAACCGTCGCCCGAGCCGCCCGCTCCGACCCCGCCTCGTGACGATGCCTCACTTCCCGACCCGTCCGAGGCACCGGCGCCAGAGACCGACGAAACCCCAGCCCCTGACGACGGAACATACGGAACGCCCACCGCATGGACGGCGGATTGGTTTTACCAGGAGGTCGACGGATACTGCGGCCCGTCCTCTGTTGCTCAGATCGTTTCCGAATACACGGGCCTCGACATCAGCGACCCGCAGCAGCTCGTCGATCGTGCACTCGAGCTCGGTTTGTTCCCGAACGGTGATCCGTCGCAAGGGATGACGTCGAAGAGCATGGAAATCCTCATGGAGGACCAAGGGGTGCCGTGCCATCTCGAAAGCAGTTCGATCAGCGATCTGGAAGAGAAACTGTCCGACGGGTACGGGGTGGTCACGATGGTCGATTCCGGTGAGATCTGGTATCCCGGTGAGGAAACCGTCGAAGACGACACCCCGGATCATGCTCTCGTGGTCGCCGGCATCGACACCGAACGTGGCGTGGTCATCCTCTCCGACCCTGGCCATCCCGACGGCAACCAACTCGAGGTGCCCATCGACAGGTTCGAGGATGCGTGGTCCGACTCCGGGCACGAGATGCTCGTTGCCGATGCTCCGGATGCTGACCTCGCCGATTCCACCGTAGATCCGACCGTCGCTGCGTTGGCTCCGAGGCCGTGGGCGATCATTACCCTGACGCATCGATGACTCACCGCACGCACGCCGCGGCCGAATGATCAGAGAAAGTGAGATCCGCAATGTCCGGTGACGAAGGCAGTCTGTTCGACGAACTCGGCATTCCACGCGAGTCGTTGCTGCCGGAACCGCCCGAAGACGTGTGGTCCGCGGCTCTCGTGCATGCGCTCGACCCCGACAGCGCCCCTACCGACGACACACTCGCCCCTCCGATGGACGACACCGTGCGCCCCGGAAACGATGTTGACTACATCGGGACGTTCGACGACGACACCGAGAGCAGCGACAGCGGCGATGCTCACCCGGACCTCGAGCACTTCGGAGACTTTGATGTCCCCGACGACAGCGACGACGAGGACATCGACGATGACATCGATCTCGGAGACGGCGTGTGACATCAGCGCCGCCCGCGGCGTCAGCCACCCAGGACGTCTCTCGCGCCGACTGAATCCTCACAAAAAGGACAGGCGATCGGCCGTGTCGTGCCTCGGCAACCTGTGGCATATATTCTGACCGCTGACTAACCGAGGGGACCGATGGACGACACTGCGCTACTACAGCTGTGCCGCGAAGGCGACAGCCGCGCCTTCGGTGAATTGGTCGGCAGACATCGCACCCACGCGTGGGCTGTATGCCTGCAGATCACCGGGAACCATCACGACGCGGAGGACGCATTCCAGGACGCCATCACCGCGGCATGGCAGAACCTGCACCGCTTCCGCGGAGACGCCAGATTCAGCACCTGGCTGCACCGCATCGCCGCGAACGCCGCCTTGGCAACAATTCGACGGCGCACCCCAGACCCGACTGCACCGGACGATCTCGTCGAACTGCACGACCCCGCCTCGCTGACTGCAGACCGCGTCGCCGACGTCGACGCGGTCCGTACAGCCCTTGCTGAGCTTCCGGAAGATTTCAGGGTCGCGATCGTGCTCCGCGAATTCGCTGAACTTTCCTATGCGGACATCGCCGAACATCAAGGTGTCGGCGTCCAGACAGTGAAAAGCCGCATCAACCGCGCCCGGAAACAACTCGTCACCGCGCTCGCGCCCACCCGCTGACCGCCATTTCGCCAAGGGGGCTGTCCCTGCCCGAAGAATCCTCGCGCCCGGGTCGGATGTACCCGACTAGCTCGGAGTGAACGGCACCGCGACGATCGTCATGCCGATCTGTGTCCGGGCCGTTCGGGTGTTCTGGCCAGGAAGAACAAATGGGTCGACGGCATCGATGACTAATGAGGTTCCCCTCTATCTTCGTTCACTGATCAACCGTTGAACGCGAAGCCATTGCACTTTCGGCACACCACCGCATCGCTGCTGCCGCGAAATGTGAAGGACGATAAGTTCTTTTGCTGACACCCCCGCCTGCATCACCGTGTCCCTGAGGCAGCATCACGGCTCATCCGGAGCAGCTGTGACTGTGTAGATTGTTCTCGGCACCCATGGTGCCCGGCGGCAACGCAAACACCCCGAATAGTTGAAGCTGTGTCGTGGCGGAGGTCGGCTCGCATTCTTCACCCCCAGTGAGTCTGTGCCCCCGTCACCTCGAAACCAATATCCGGCGTACACCTCCCAAGGGGTACGCCGGATATTGTTGCTGTAGCTACTATTTCGCGGATTCGAGGATCTTGTACTGCGCGGTGGTCATCTGGTGGACCTTCGTCTCGTCGTCGAGAGCACTGATTTCACCGAGGTACCGTCCTTGGTGGACGATGCAGTAGTTGTACGTTCCTTGCGGACTGTCCTTGGTGAAGCAGGCCGCGTTCGGGACACCGGGTGGGTTGGCGGATGGAGTGAATCCTTCGGAGTCGACGATGTCTCCTTTGAACAAATCGAACAGTGTCGCTGCGCCGTCATCGCTTTCGGACCGATAGACATTGCTTCCCGAACGTGCCATCAACGTCGTGTCGGATTTGTCCATGAAGTCCAGCGTCAGTGTCGGATTGGTCGAGAAGTGCGCCGACCCACGCGGCCCGTAGACGGCGTCGGAGCTGGTAGTGCGGTTACCGTCGTCCTCCGGGATCGTCAGCACCAACACGTTGTCGATGTCCATCGGCAACTCGGCGAACTTATCGGCTGCGGTCGCAGGGAACTTATCGATCATCGGGCCCTGTTGTTCGAGGGCTTTCGCGGTGATCTGCGCCGTCCAGTCCTTCTCTGCGATCGGAGCGCTGGCCCAGGTGTAGATGATGTACTGCCCGTGCGGGGTGAACGAATTCGAGCTGAAGGTACCGTCGGAGCTCTCGCGAGTGGTGGTCAGTGTGTCAGGCAGGATGTCGATGCTCGTAGGTACCCCTCCAGGCAAATACTCGCTGGGAAGCGCGTCATCGGCGGACATATCTACCGCTGCCCGTTGCGCTGATTCTGCGTCCGGGAACCGGAATACAGCGTGCACGATGGACTTGTCCGCTTTCTTGTCCTCATAGGAGCGGGAAGTGGAGAACCCTGTCAACATGCCTTCGCGTTCGGCGATGTCCGGCGACTTCCCTGTCAGAAGAACGCTCAGTGCGGTGCCGGATTTGATGACATATGTCGACATCCCCACAGCGCCCGTCAGCAGCGGGTCGAGTTCGGTGGGGAGGACGACGAATTCGGCCATCCGCTGCCCTTCGACGTAGCGGCCGGAGTTGACGCTGGTCACGGTCCCGAAGCCAGCTTGCGGAGTGGTGCGGTACGTTCCGGGATCCATCTCCCCAGGTGCGGCGCCCTGGGCGGCGACGGTCGCGCTGCCCCCGCTCTCACTTTCGGCGTTCGCCTGGCCTTCTCTGGTGCTCGAGCATCCGGTCACCAACACGATTGCCGCTACGGTGGCTGCCAAGGGCGCAAAGGTTTTCGCGCGCATATTTCCCTCTCTCAGAACTGTCATGTCCCCACTCATTTCCGCGTGATCGACCTGGACCGGTCGAACCGACCAGGTAAGGAACCTCGACAATCAGATGGGACAGCGGCGGGTTTTGTTCCCACTGCCCCGAAATTTGTTCATCTGCTTCGATGATGTCTCCCGTGGAGAGTGCTCATCCTTGCTGCTCGTCGACTGGCAGGCCGATATCGGCTTCCGCGGATCGTCCGAGGCGGGCGTTGTTGCGTTCGTCGAGCACTCGGTCGATCACAGATGTCGAGATGGGGAAATCCGGGCCTTCTGCGGTGCGGATATACGCTCGGATGTCAGCCAACATCGTCAGCTCTTCATCGACGCGATCAGTCATACGGGCAGTATGCAGCAGGGATCTCCCATCGGCGCCGTCGCGGAGGATGCATTCGAAAATAGGCCTTCTCAGCGTCTTTTGAAATCGAAGGTGAGGATCCGCGGCGCGGCTAGTGTGAACCGCGTTCATCGGGTGTTCGATCACTCGCCTTGGACGTGGCTGCTAAATTTCGTTCGCGTTTCGTGGGAACTTTCCGCGCGCTGTGCGCATCTGACTTTGTGAATGCACCGCACAAACTGTGCGCTCACCTCGGATAAGGTTTTGTCCGCGAGGCGGACGGCTCGCTTCCCCGAGTGGGCGGTGGGGCGACGACACGTCGTGCACCAGGTGGGAAGAGCAATGGAGGGGGCAGAAGGTGGCGGAGCCCGGCGAATCTGCCGTTGTCGCAGCGGACACGGGCAGCGACATAAGCAGCCAGACAGAATCCACCTTGGCCGGTGCGACGAAAATCCTGCGCACCTACGGCTTCACGGCGACAGCCGATGCCGCGGCTGCGAAAACTTCCGGCGGGCACGATCAGCGGACCGTGGTGGTGGTCGGCGAGGTCAATCGAGGTAAGAGTTCCCTGGTGAACGCTCTCGTCGGAGTTCGGGGCGTCTCGCCGGTCGATGTCGACGTCACTACGTCTGCAACGATCTCGCTGGTGCCCGCTGGTGCTGAATATCCGCCAGGTTCGGCGGATCTGGTGTTCCCCGGCGCGGTGCGCCGCATCGGATTCGACGAGGTCGCGGACTGGGTCAGCGCCGCGGGCCGCCATGTCGCCGGCACACAGGGCGAGGTGCTCCCGACCCGGGCGATCGTGCCCGTTTCCTCCCCTCATCTGCAAGGTCTCGTCGTAGTCGACACCCCCGGATCCGGTGGACTCGATGCAGTCCGTGCGCAGCTGTCGGTGCAGTCGGCGCAGCAGGCCGGTGTCATCGTGGTCGTCTGCGATGCCACCTCCCCGCTGACCGCACCGGAGATGGAGTTCATTCGAACCTGCACTGCGACCGTGGAAGCGGTGATCGTGGTGGTGACGAAAACGGACAAGAATCTGCGCCGGTGGAAACCGATCGTGGAAGAAAACCGCCGCCTGCTTCGTACTCATCTGCGCCGCACCATCCCCGTGGTCGGGGTCTCGAGTGTGCGCGCTCTCGCGGCCGCCGACATTGCAGATCCGATACGCCGAAGCGCCGCCGAGGAGGCCTCCGGGATCACCGCTCTCCGCACCCTCATCCAGAGCTCACTAAATTCGGACCACCGCGCCCAGGTCGACGGCCTGCGGACCGCGCTCGAAGGGTTGCGGAAAGTGCACGCGAAGATCACCGCGGACATCACCGTCACCGAAGAAGGCGCCGGCGCGCTACCGGAATTGGAGGCGCAGCGGGACCGGCTCACCGAGCTGAAAGCGCAGACGACGCAGTGGGAGCAGTACCTCGGCCGAGACCTCGTCTTCGCCCGCCAAGCTGCCTTGACGAGCCTCGAGGAACAACTCGACGGCGTGAAATCGAAGTGGACAGACCGGATCAACTCCTCCGGCATGGAAGTACTGCGCAAGAATCCGCAGGTGTTCACCAGTGAGATCGAAGCGGATCTCCTTGCCGCGATGACCGCGGCGGTGCAGGTGTTCCTCGATCAGCTGCGGGGCATCGTGATGCCGCTCTTCGATTCCGAAACCGTATGGCAGAGCATCGAAGTCGATGTCATCGCCTCCATGCAATCCGACCCCCTCACGACCGGTCAGGTCGGTAGCAAGAAGCAAGGCCTACTCGACCCGAGTGTGCTGACAATGGGCATGATCGGTACCTCGATGCTCGGCGCTCTGATCGGAGTCGGGGCGATCGCCGGCGTCGTGTGGGTCGGGGTGAACCTCGGTTACAAAGCGATGCGAGCAGGAAAGACGAACCTGCTGACATGGCTGCGAGAGACCGTGGCGACCGCGAAAGTCAGTACTTCGCGGATGCTTGAGGGGGCGTTGGCGCTCTCGCGGCCAGAAATTGTGATCCGCTACCGCGAGCACCTGCGCACCAGCATCGACGAGGTGCAGCAACAGATGACCGACGCGAAGGAAGCTGCGCGTCTGGACGGCGCGACGCGTGATGCGACGCTCAAGCGCCTCAACAACAACTTGCGAGTGGTGACGGCGCGATCCTCGGAAGTGGAGAACCTCATCACCCGACTGTCCACGCCCACATCAGCATCCGCACCGGCCACAGCGGTGTCCAACTCGGAGAAGGCGACGATTTCATGAACTCAACGCTCGCATTCGTCTTGATTGTGCTGGTGGGTGCCGGAGGCGTCGCCGCCGGCTGGATGCTGCGCACCGCCCGAACACCCGCCACCGCCGACCATGACAACGGCGCCGGGTATGGCCCACTTGTTGTCACCGCGCCCGCACCTGCTGCGGTCCCACACGGGATGTCGATAGATGCGGATCGGCGCCTGGTCAACTCTCTGATCGGTATCCACGACCTCGACGGCGGCATCTCCGCCCGTGAACGGATCCGCGAAGACCTCGCGCAGGTAGACGTCCACATGCTCGACGCCGCCCCTGGTGCCCTCTTCGACTCTGCGCACCACAAGGCAGTCTCCGGCGCGGTCGCGGCCACCCCGGAGCAGGTCGGCACCGTCGCTGCCCTGGTCCGGCCCGGCTGGGTCGGCCCCGCTGGGATCATCCGGTTCGCCGAAGTCGCTGTCTACATCGCGCCGACGGACCCGATGCCCGTATGAGTACGTCGTACCCGCCGAATCCCGCGCAGTTCGACCGGCAACAAGCGGTCCGCACTGCTCTCGACCGCGGCCTGCACTCCCTCGCCGGACTCGGTGGGGATCTCGTCGATCACGCCAACCGCATCGGTGCGATCTTGTGGTCGCCGCCGCGGGTGGTGATCGTCGGCCGCCTCAAGGCAGGTAAATCAACACTGGTCAACGCCCTGATCGGGGCGCCGGTTGCTGAAACCGCAGCACTGGAAGCAACCAACGTCGTTACCGTCTACCAAGCGGGGGCACCCTCACGTGCCGAACTCGTCGACCTCGACGGTGAGCGCCGCCCGATCCCACTCACAGCCGGTACCTCCGTAAGCCTCGATGCCGATGCTGCGGACATCGCCTACGTGCACCGGCACCTGCCCACACAGGCACTGGCCAACCTGACCCTCGTCGATACTCCCGGGCTCGCGACACTGACCGTGGAGAACGAAAACCGCACCAGGGCCGCGTTGATCGACGGGTTCGCCCAAACCCGCGCCGCGTCCGTCGACGCAGACGGTGCCGTGTTCCTCTTCGACAGCGCCCCGCGAGCCGACGAGATCGAATTCCTGCGCCAACTCGGATTCACCCCACTCAACACCCTCGGCGTGCTCTCCCGCGCAGACAGTTTCGGCGAAGGCGCACTGGGGCAACGTAACCCGATCGAACACGCACACGCTCACGCTCAGAAGCTCGCGCAGCGCCTGGCGCAGTCGGTGGCCACCGTGGTGCCGGTCGCGGGTCTTCTGGCAGAGAGCAGCCACACCGGGCAGGTCACCGAAGCCGACGCAATCGCCCTGTACACCCTCGCATCGATGAACACCTTGGAGTTGATGGACCTCCTCGAATCGGAAACCCCCGAACGGCTCGGGCCAGTGATGCGCGATCGCCTACTCGATCTCCTCGGCGAATACGGCGTCCTCGGCGCCCGCACCGTCGCGGGGCAGGGCGCGCACGCGGTGAATCAATGGCTCACCGAACATTCCGGGATCACGCAAGTGAAGTACCTACTCGAGAGTGCACTACAGGATTTCGCGGCGCTGCACCGCGCCGATCGGATCCTCACCGAACTCGACCTCCTCGCCGTCAATCACCCTGCCCGCGAGCACATCCGCACCATCAGCGACTGGGTGCGCAACGATCCGGCGATGCACCCTGTGCTGCTGTATCGAGCACTGCGCGGGATGCTGCTCGCTGACCCGCACGCGCCCGTCGTCAACGAACTGACGCGACTACTCTCCGGCCGGACCGACGCCGAACGGCTCGGTGTGCACCCCGAGACCAGCCCCGGGCAGCTTGCCCACTACGCCGGGGAACGATTGGTTCACGTTCAGCGGCAGGCGATTTCCACGCGCACCGCCGCAGAGGACGCAGCTTTGGCGGAACTGGTTCGCACGTACACGAGCATGCGGAGGCAGGCATGAACACACCACACGACAACCCACCCCCGGCGCCAGGGTGGGTTCTGGCAGTCGACTTCGGAACCTCCAATACTGCTGCCGCGCACACCGGAATCCGCTCCGGAGCACCGGAAACTCTGCCCCTGACGCACCAGGGCAACCTGATGAGCTCGGCCGTATTCGTGGAATCGCCGACCGCAATCGACGTCGGCGACGTCGCCCTGAACCGGGCCGAAACGAACCCAGCAGCGTTCATCCCCTCCCCCAAACGCGTCGTCGGACAAGGCACGGTGCACGTCAACGGCTACGACATCCCCGCCTCGTTGCCCGTCGCGGCAGTGCTGCGGTTCGCCCTCGATCGAGCGACCGGAGTACACCGCGGCCAACCACCGGCCAGGCTGGTCTTGACTCACCCAGAAGGATGGGCGCCGCGCGAAATCGAGGTTCTCCGCGAGGCGGCCGCAGCCCTGGGATACCAGAACGACTCGGTGGCAACGGTGCCCGAGCCGCGTGCGGCCGCCCACTTCTACACCCGCACCGAACACCTCGCGCCAGGCGCGAAGATCGCGGTCTTCGACTTCGGCGGTGGAACCCTGGATGTCGCCGTCCTCACCGCCACCAGCGCCGACACGTTCGAGGTCATTGCTGCGCGCGGTGACAACAGCCTCGGCGGAAAGAATCTCGATGCGCTCGTGCGCCGTTGGGTCGATATTCAACTGCAGGACGAGAACCCCGAGCTGCTGCACTTTCTGCGGACCGCCGCACCGGCACACATCCTGCGGACCCTCGACGACTCCATCCGCCGCGCCAAAGAACTCCTCTCCTCCACCGAGTCCGCGACGATCTCCGTAGTGGACAGCCGGCACGACCGCCGCGAAACCCTCACCCTGACCCGCGCCGAGTTCGAATCGATCATCGCTCCGGAAATCGAGCGCGCAGCCGCCTTGACCCATGCCGCTCTGGTGGACGCAGGGTTGACCGGACCACAAGGGTTGACGGCGCTGTACCTGACCGGCGGATCATCCCGGATCCCACTGGTGCAGAGCCGGATCGCTGCACTCGGTCCGATCGCAACTCTCGACGATCCGAAAACAGTGGTTGTTCAAGGTGCACTAATCGCCACCACACGATCGTCTGCTGCACCGACCGGCCCTTTCCCATCGACCACTTCCGCCGGTGCAGGTGAGCAGTCGCCCACACGAGCGCCGTTGTTCCGGGAATCCGCCCGTACCGGCAGCGTTCCCACTCACAATCCGCACAGCTCGCAGACCTCGCCATTCGAGCCCGCGGTAACCCCCGCGTCGCAGTCGCCGAAGTCCCGCTCACGCGGTGTCCTCATCGGTGCCGGAGTACTCGTCGCACTCTGCGCTGTCGGAGCAGCGGTATGGCTGTCGACCTCGTCGAACAACGACACCACCACGCACAACGCCTCGCCCATCCGCACGGTGAACACCGCGCCCGGCACCGCTGACGACATCACAGCGGTCCAGGACCGGACCACCGAATACCTCACCGCCGTCAGTGCCGGGGACAAAGCCAAAGTCGAATCCATGCGTTGCGCCGGCTACGTCACCGTGACAACGACCCCCGACGACACCCCCGCAACGGGCACTGTGACGATCACGGTCAAGGAATTCATCTCCTCGAACGTCGTCGGCGACAACGCCTCCGTCCGTCTGCGGATCATCACAGAAAAAAATGGCACCACCGACGAAGGCGTTGTCCTGGTCGAATACGTCCGCGAAGACGGCCAGTGGATGTTCTGTTCCGTCACCGACCAATAACGCCCACACCACAAGCCAAGACTGACCGCAGCGCGGCACAGAAGAAATCACAGGAAAGAGACACATCATGTCGGGTTGGATGCTGAGCGTCGACTTCGGAACATCGAATACCGCCGCCGCGCACACCGGTGTTGTCACCGGAGCAGTGGAAACCCTCTCTCTGACCCACCAAGGCAACCTGATGAGTTCGGCCGTATTCGTGGAATCACCAGCGACCATCGATGTCGGCGACGTCGCCCTGAACCGGGCCGAAACGAACCCAGCGGCATTCATCCCCTCCCCCAAACGCGTCGTCGGACAAGGCATGGTCCACGTCAACGGCTACGACATCCCCGCCTCGTTGCCAGTCGCTGCTGTCCTGCACACCGTGATCGGGCGCGCCACCGCCGCCCACCGCGACCAAGCGCCCTCCCATCTGGTCCTGACCCATCCCGAGGGTTGGTCACCACGCGAAGTCGGAGTGCTGCTCGACGCTGCAGCCAGGGTCGGCTACGGATCCGGACACGTCAGTACCGTCTCCGAACCCCGGGCCGCCGCGCACTACTACTCACGCACCGAAACCATGCCCGCAGGCACGAAGATCGCAGTGTTCGACTTCGGCGGCGGCACCCTCGACATCGCCGTCCTCACTGCAACAGATGCCAATTCGTTCGACATCATCGCCGCCCGCGGCGACAACAGCCTCGGCGGAAAGAACCTCGACGCGGTACTACGAGGGTGGGTCGATCACATGCTCAATGACCGCAATCCCGACCTGCTGCACTTCATCCGCACCTCCGCGCCCTTGCACGTCACCCGAAGTCTCGACGACTCCATCCAACGAGCCAAGGAACTGCTCTCCTCGAGCCCGTCAGCAACGATCACGGTCAACGGAAACGGACATCAGGAAACACTGTCCATCACCCGCCCGGAATTCGAATCCCTCATCGCCGCAGCCGTCGACCGTGCAGTCGCGCTGACGCGACAAACACTCACCGATGCGGGCATCACTAATCCGAGTCAGCTCTCGGCCCTGTACCTGACTGGTGGTTCGTCGCGGATCCCGCTGGTCCATCAACGACTCGCGGCCCTCGGGCCGATCGCGACACTCGACGACCCGAAAACAGTTGTCGCCCAAGGCGCACTCATCGGTGCCGGGGTTCAACGTGAATACGCCAACCCGCGGATCGCCACTCCTGGCAGCGTGGCAAGCCCGAACGCCCACCCCACCCCTGGGCAGATGCAACCCGCCTTCACTCCGAACGCCACCGCTCAAAGCCCTCACACCTCGAACCCGTCCAACTCCAAGAAACTCAAATACCTTGCAGCCGCCGGCGCTCTCGTCGTCATCGGAGCAATCGTGGCAGCCGTGATCGTTCTGCGCCCGTCACCCGGCAACCCGAACGTGGACAACCCAGCCGCCGCCGGCAGCACATCCGCAACGACCACCACTGCCGGACCGGTAACCGACGCCGACACCGTCAAAGCCGCCCTCCCCACAGCCTTGAGCAGTGCCTCCGAAAACTGCAGGCAATCCACCTTCACCACCGACGGCGCCCTCGTGATCAGCTGCGATATCAAAAAATCCAACCAACTCGCCAAAAGCTTCTCCGAATACGGCAATCGCTTCACAGCCAGCCTCGACCTGAAACAAGCGAAGAAAACCCTACTCGGATACCGCGAATACGACTACGGGAACTACACCCTCGTCGAAAACGACTCCCGCACAGCAGGAGTCAACATCAGCGACGGCTCCTCAGGGCAGGTGTCAGGAAGCTACGTCAACATGGAAACCGGCCTCACAGTCGATGTCTACGGCATGACCGACGCCGATGCCGTCACCACCTTCTTCCGAACGACAGGACTTCTGTAATCGTGAGGATCGATCTATTGGGCGGCCGTCACGAGTGCACGACTGACTGATGAGCGTCCGACACCGAGTATTGAAGCCATGGTATCGAGGCTATTGCCTTGCTCGCGCAATGCACGCGCAAACTCTGTGCGTTCCGGTGTCGTGAAAGTCGACCGGCCGCCGTCCGACCCTGCCGGCGTGCGGCTTCGAGGCCGGCACGGGTTCGTTCGACGATCATGCGGCGTTCCATTTAGGCGAGCGCGGCCATGGAAGAGGAATCACACAGGACGTCCGTGGCAGCGCCGAGGAACATTCCGATAACACTGCCCGCGTTCACTTCTCGAAGTTCTCTCCCTCGCCCGTCGACGAAAAGCACCGACCCACGGATCGCCCCGTCACGCGAGGAACTCGCCGAGCACGTCGACCAGTCCAGCTTCGATCGTGACGGTGCGACCGTCACAGTCTGCACCGCGACGATCACCCGCTGGCTCCGCGCACCTGACTTCTGAAATACGACTAGGAGACACTTGCCGTGAAGTCCTAGACCCAGTGGGCGTCCACGCTAAAGTTGACGAATATGCTGAGGATCAAATAGAAAACTCGGGGGATTGCGTCTTGGTGGAGAGACTGATTCTACAGTGTGTCGACGATCTCGACGGGAGGCCTGTCGCCGATGAGGTCAACGAGAGAATTGAATTCTCCTTCCGCGGAACGGATTACGTGATCGACCTGAGGCCAGCCAATGCGGAAAAGTTGAAAGCTGTTCTCCGGCAATACATCGCTTGTGCACAACGAATCGACACCAGGGCTGTCGATGCAGAATCCCGAGGTGTCGAAAAGCCCCTCGATTTCGGACATACCGAGCAGCAACTGCAGGCCGTACTCAGCTGGGCAAAGATACATAACTATGCAGTGTCCCCGTCTGGAGGGATCACGAAGCAGATCATTCAGGCGTTCAATGCCGCGCGCCGACGATCTTCGTTCGACGATAGAATCGTAAGTGGAGCAACACAGGCACCCAGGTAGGCGCGGCCTCATCTCCGATGCAGGTCAACAGCATTGTCCGGGCGCCACTGCCATCTTGCTCGGTTTCATCGAAGAGCGCATATCGGGGAACGGTCAACGAAAGATACTGCGCAATCTGCAAACACTTGAACGGCGCACTGTCACTGAATTTTGGTTTGCGTTCAGGCTCTCTCACATCCATCCGGCGGGACCGATTAAACCCACCCTTACCTGGCCTGACGCTCAGTCGCACCGTCGGCTCCGGAGACTTTGATGTGCCCGAGGTCCACGATGTAAGTGGCGCCGAGCGCGGGACCGAGATCGAGGGAGCGCCTCGACTTAGTAACTGAAGGGTCACCGGCCCCGGTAACACGCCCGTCAAAGAGAATCGACGGGCACAAGACCGCACTTCAATACTGAAGTCGCCGAAAGAACGAAGGCTGCCCCACGCCCGAACAGGCGTGGGGCAACTTCTCACCGAGAACTGCGACGTTGCATGTTCAGCGCACGCTGGAGGTCACATCGACTCGGCGCGCGGCACCAGTGCCGACAATCATGGGTGCAGGTTGGCCGCTCCGCCGTTCGGCGTCAGAACGGAACCGATATTCGCGTCGGTTCGCGGGTTGACATCCGTTGCCGAGCACATCGTCGGGGCGTACTGAGTTCCGAACAATGTCGCCTTCGACAAGAACGTCATGTAATTCTTCGGGTTTGCGTACTTCCCGGCATCACCGTCGGTGTTGATGTAAACCGCCGGGTTGGAGGAGGTCGTGACAACTTGGACCGAAGGCAGCGTGAAGGTGGCGCCGGCAAGCGCGGTCAAACCGGCATCAGAGGTATTCGAGCCGCCCGGACTCGCACCCGCAATCGTTGTTCCGACTCCGCCATTGAGGGAAAGGTAAGACCCTGTAGCGTCGGCAGCACCACTTGCGTTCACTCGAGTGACCACCGGAGTGCCACTGAATCCACTGCCCGTCCCGGAGACGATAGACGCTGAGGTGAAGGTTGCCGGATCGATCTTGAATACGAGGTTCAATCGATTCAGATTGACGACGGTGGCACCGCCACCACTGGTCGGAACAGTTTGCGAGCCTGGCTGAATCGTGTAGGTGCCCGGTGTCGACGACGAGTGCGCAACCGACATGGAGTGAGCCTGAAGCGGCTGGTGAACATTGCCGGCAATGAGTGAATTGGGGTCACCCATGCAGGCGTTGTTGTAATTCGTCGTCACGTTGTGGGCCGACGCTGGCATCGTGGCCGCAAACACCAAACCTAATGCTGCCGCAGAGATCGCAGCAGTCGTTCCGGCACGCCGAGCGAGAGATACAGTCATTGTGAACCTTTTCTTTCGTTGAGAAACGATTGACGTTCAACAAGATGAAATGTCGCAACAGATTTCGAATCGCGGCATCATCGCAAAGAAAAACTCCTCCTCCCTATTCGTAGACAGAACGAACTCGGTACAGCGCCATTCCGGGAGTCGCTTCCCGGAGCAAGGCAGGTTCGAATACCGTTGCAGGACAGCCCGAGAGTAGATTTCAGCTCAGTGAGTCCACACATGGTCGGCGGTAGAAGATCGATGTAGGGGTAAGCCTTCGCAGCGATGCAGAAGAATCGCATCCTGCGTCCAGTGCCGGCGAGAATTCTCGCATCCCGAATCCCTAGAACAGGTACCAGTTTTCTCACTTTACCGACAAAGTCAAGGAAAGGCGAAAAGTTCATACTTTAGACGCAGCACAAGGGCCCTTCGCCTCCACTGGAAGTCGGAGAACCGGTCGAGCAGTCGAACAGAATCGGCAGACACGTAACTGAATTGGCGCCACGGGAGATCGATTCACTCCGCGCTCGTGTTGCCACGTGACCATTCACGGGATCGCGCGAACTCAACCTGGCCACCCCGGCCATCCCTTAGTACTTTTGGGCGATAGTTTACGAATTTCGCCCGAAATGACCGAAATCGGATACTCTTCTGCCACAAGCAATCCAAGCCACACGGGGATTCGGACGTGGCACGAATTGACTACCAACCGCAGGGGGACCGACCGGGAGGTTAACCGTTGAACCTGCGATACGTCGCCTTCGCGCGTGCCGACCCGCATTACTGGGACCGCGCCAGAACAGCGGCTCGACCTCATTCCCTGCACAACGAGCACTTCATCCCGACAGGTCAGTGGATTGATCACTCTGGCGACGCGGTCCCCAAGGTGGACCGTGTGACCACCCGTCGCTGGTGGTACCGAATGAGGGGGCCAAGTCCGCGGAACGAATTCTACTAGTGAATACGCAGGACGTGAACTGAACACCACGATCGGCGTGCACAATCCCCCGGGGAGGCGGTTTCCGATTCTTGATCGCCACATTCCAAGGCACTCAATACCAGTGTCGAGCCTTGGCAGTTATCGATCGAGGGCCAGCGGCCTTCCGGCTGAACATGTCAACTACCGCGCCGCAGTACAATTTTTTCCGGGTAAGATGCTCGGTAATTCCCTTAACCCACAACTCATTTGGCGCGATATGATGAAACTGCTGGTGCACGAGATCCTCCGCCGTCGCGACGCCCTTCAACCGTTGGTCTTCGCCGGACCAGGCAGGCCGGCGACGCCGAGTCTCATGAGTTCGCCGACGAGGTTTTCACTGACCACGATGTCCCTACCGCGCGTGAGCTCCGCATGCACAGATCAAGACCCGTAGGGCTGTCGCGAGGCTGTGTGGAGTTCTCCGATCCGCCCGTGAGCCACTGCCAGCGTATCCGTGGCGGATGACATCGGCTGGATCTTGTAGACGCAGTAACCCAGGTTGCTGACACCAAAAGCCGGCAACAGCCCTTCACGGGTCCCGGCGTCGACGAGCATGTCGAACATCGGGTGAATTCTTCTGGGGTCGAGCAGTTCTCCCCGAACAGCGCCGCGGCAGTGCGGAGGATTTCGACTTCGATTTCGAGTAGTCGGATGCGCTTATTCGCTTTTGTCAGCTGCGCAGATTCTGTTCTGGTGATGCCTGGCCGTTCGCCCCGGTCGACTTGATCTTGGCGAACCCACGTGTGGAGCGCGGCGGCGCTGATGCCGAGTTCTTATGCGGTGGCGGTGATCGGTTTGCCAGCTCGGACAAGGGTTGCGGTCCGGAGTCGGAACTCCGGCGGATACGGTCGTGGCATGAATCGATGCCTTTGAGCGAGGCTCGATCTGCACTCCGACATGGGTAAGAACCCTTGTACAGATCAAGATGCCGACACTAGACCTGATGATTGCGTCGAGCTGCATCTAACTCGAAGGTCAACTGACCGAACCGTATCCTTGTTTGGATCTGTCGGTGGTCGTTGCTGGCCGTTCATGGCTTTCCGCGGCAACGTGCGTCGAGCCGGGGTCCTCCTCGATTTTCACGTCGTCGCAGTCATCGATCGTCTCGGGTGACTGCTGGACGCTTCACCGCAGCAACAACAGTCACGGGTTACAAGGCTCTGCTGCATTGGTTTTCGTCGATTGCTTTGGTGACCCGGATCGGAGTCGAAGACACCGGTTCATATGGCGTCGCCGTGACCGTGCTTCTGCGCAGCCAGGGCTTCGAGGTGGTCGAAGTGAACCAACCCAATCGGCAGATACCCCGTTTGCGAGGCAAGACCGATTCGATCCATTGGGAGGCGACGGCGAGGTCCGTACTTTCTGTAACCGCGAGTGCTTTCGCGAAGTCACACGGCAGGACAATCGAAACGAGCTGGCCGCTTCGCAGCAGTTTGTCTGGATTGCGTTGATACTCTACGGCACCAACTAATTCGCTACGCAATGTCACCGTCAGCGCTCCTCACGAACTACGTGATCAGTTCGAATCAATGACAACCTGAGCCTTGTTGCACCACTGCTCGACGGTGCGAGTCGGATAGGGCGCACCTACCGCCCCTCTGGAGGCGGCCAAATCGACGTTACGGTTTCTGCCCCGTCGGGTGATCACTCAGGGCGAAGAAATGAACCGGCTTCGAAGCGAACTCACCGATCTCGTGGCCGAGTCAACTGCACTGCTCGCCGCACCGGTCGGCGTCAACAGCGCATCCACACTGCTCGTCACCACAGGCGACAATCCCGAAAGACTACGCAGTGAAGCATCGTTCGCTGCCCTGTGCGGATCTATCCGATCGAGGCGTCCGCAGGAAAGCACACTCGCCACCGGCGAACCGCGGCGGAGATCGTCATGCCAACAATGCGCTCTGGCGGATCGCGATCATCCACACTAGTAGCGACATGCGATAGCGCACCTACGTCGCACGTCGACCAGTGGAAAGGAAATCGCCGCCGAAGATCCACCGATGCCTCAAACATCACACTGCCCGTGAGATCTACATGTTGCTCGTCGATCCGCCGACAGCTTCGAGCATCGACGGTCTTCGGCCGCTCCGAATCTTCATCACAACAGAAAATGCGGGCCGGCTCGTCACCTATCGACGAGTCGACCCGCATATCAGGTTATTCCGCGCTGAACGAGGGAATCATCATGCTTCCCATCACCGCCAAGCCGCTGACATCTCGAAGCGAACCCAGAGCATTACTCAAGAAGGAAAAAAGCATTAGATACTCACCTCCTTAAGCCGCGAGTAGTCGGATCGGAAGGTCATTCCTTCACCCATCCGTCACTCGACAATGCAGTCAGCATCTCGAAGAAGCTGACGTGGATCGCTGACAGTGACCCGGTGAAAAGACCGAAAACATCTTCCAAGGAACCCATTTTCACCCTCCTAAACTATTTGAACGGATTGAACGGGACGTCGAGACCGAAGTCCACAGAGAGCGCAACAGGCATCGTGATGATGGACTTGAAAGCAGTCAGCATCATGGGCAAGAGTGCCGAAACCGAACCCAGATCAGATGAATTCATCTCCCATCCTCCTATTCGCTCGAGATTCCAGTGAGCCCGTCGATGACGACCCCACCGGCATCGATTGACCCGTAGGCGAAATTCAGAATCGCCTGCAAGAACGGAACTAACATTTCCCACTCCTTCGCAACGGACAGTCGCATGTCGCCGGTAAGAATTTCCGTCACCCGAAGGACGGGATCTAGGGCCGAGCGATCACGATGTGGAAGTAACCGTAGACAGTGTTTTAGAACTCGTGCCAGTTTTCGTGATTTATCTCAATTGTTCCGACTTAAGTCGTAGTTTCGGCATCTCAACAAGGGGTGCGTTAGCACTTAAGTTCCACAGAAAATGCTCGACAACGACGCCTATCAGTACCGCGCACAAGTGAGATCCCCATTTTCGTTGCGTTCCATTGTCCACGGGTGCCGAGTTCAGAGGCAAACGAGGATCGACGAACAGTGGTTCGATTTCGACAAACAGCTCCCCCACCTCACCGCCCAGTGCCATGGCCAGGTTCTTCGGCGAATGGAACTGCCCCCGCCACTAAATTATCGCGAAACTCTCTGCACGTTCGTTTGCCGAGCACCTCTCACGAGTCGACACAATCCGCCAGCGGCACCACAACAGTCACCCAGTATCCACACGGTCGATTACCCACGCTCTCCACGAGCATTCGCGAAGACTCCATGGATCACCTACCCCGCTCAGGATTACTCAACCATCCGGCGCGTGAACGGCAGCATCCGACATGTCCGCGCATCACCCCGCCTCGCCGACCGAAGCCGATGAATGCACCCACCGAACGAGAGAAACCTCGCCGACCGATCGGCGGTATGGCAGCATTCGCCACATGACTAGCGAACGGATCGAAGTACAGCGCACCATCCGTGCCGACCCCGCATCGATCTTCGCGGTCCTCTGCGACCCTCAGGGGCACGTCGCCATCGACGGATCCGGAATGCTGATGGGCGCAGATGGCAAACTCGTGACCGCGACCGGCGACGAATTCGTCGTCCACATGGATCGCGAAGCTCTGGGCGACCTACCCATGGGACAGTATGACGTCACAGTGACGATCAAAACTTTTGTTCCCCAACGCGAAATAGCATGGACCATCCTCGGAACTGTCCGGCCTCCGATCGGGCACGTCTACGGATATCGGATCGAGCCGGCCGACGACGGCCACAGTTCCCTCGTGACCTCGTACTACGACTGGTCTGATATCGGCCCCACCTGGCGGCAAGCAGGAATCTTTCCCGTCATCGCCGAAGGATCTCTCAAAGCCACGCTCGGTATCCTTGCACGCACCGTAGCCAGAGGTTATCCGCGCTGACCCCGCCCGAAAGCCCAGCGTCGGGGCCGTGATGCTCCTCTTCCGCGAGCGCGCAGCCACCACCGTGACAATCGCAGCACTGATCGCCGGTGCCGTCGCAACCTCATGGATCTATCTCAACGGAATCTTCTTCCCCACAACGTCTTCAGTGAGTGCAATATCCTACGTTGCGCTCACAACCATCGCGCCGGCCGTGCCGCCTGTTATCTGATGGGCGCCGAAGCCACGCTGACGCATCCCAGCCGCCACCTCACCTGAACTCGCGACAAGAGGCTGCCAAAGAGTAGTAGACGAACCTCCACTGCAGCCCAACACGCCCGGCCTCCCCGTCACGAGGCACGGGTCCATCAGTTCATGAAGACCACGCCGCCCGACCTTCACTGGAATACCGAGAAGTTTTCTGCACGTTCACTTTTCGAGCACTGATCACGAATCGACTCGGCCCGCCAGCGACACTACATCAGTCACCCGATATCCACACGGCGAGCGCCTACGATCTCAGGCCTACACGCCCCTCCAGGCATGGGCCCGCACGATCCACCACGCCCGCCCACACCCCCGCGGGATCGCGTACCGCGGCAAATTTCCCGGTGCACTGTGCGGGGCGCTGCTCGAACAAGCAGCAGACCCTTCCCACCCGTCCGGCGCCATCACTGCCACCGTCCCGTATCGAAATCGCACGCCGAATCGACAGCGCTGCAGCGCACTGGGGTATAACGCCGTCTGACCCGGCAGGGTTGATCGCTACAACATTCTTCGACCTCCACGACAGATCACAGATATCCGGAAGCTTCTTTTGCTCCGGAGACGACGCAGAACAAAGGCAGCTTTCACGCAGGCGCCAGAAATCGGGCCCGATTCGCGCTACCGTTCTAGGCTATGGGGACCAGCTTCCACGGACCGAACCCGTGGCCACACATCACTCGCGCGATCCGCACGCGAGGCCCACGCTATGCCGCTGTCCCCTATCTCGGACACCTTGCGCCCGAACTACTTCCACTTCGCAGTGGAGACCTTCTGATCGTCAATGCTTCTACCGCGGCGATCCGCGCCCACGCCACTTCACCTGCCGTTCTTGCGCACTACCTCAGCAAGGGCGTTCGCATCCTGTCGTCGTCAACACTGCACGCCAAGGTCATCGTGACGAACCAACGAGCTGTAATCGGCTCGCCGAATGCTTCCGAAAATTCCACATTCACCCATGAAGCGGTCGTCATTTCCGATGACCCCCAAGTGGTTGCCGACAGTCGCGCGTTCATCAACAATATCGACGAAACCACTGCTGTAGACCAAATATTCATCGACAACGCCGCGCGCGAATGGGCGATCGGGCGTGCCGTACCCATACCCGGCATCACTGGCCGAATGCAGAACCTTGACAACGACTTTCCTCTAACTCCGACCAACCGAATATTTATCAGGCAAGTCAGCGATCACGAAACCTCCGTGCGCATCGCACCTGTGAAACAGACTTCAACGAAGCATCTTTCGGTCAGTCCGAGCGTGAGATATCGGCTCGAAACACTCAGACTCGGAAAACCAAGCAGCATGGCACGTGGGGACGTCGTCCTCCGCGTCTCCACGGACAACGAATTGTTATTGCCACCCGCCGTCGTGATATCCAACCAGGATCGAATACCGGATTCCCCCAGTCAATTTCAGTTCTTTCTCCGCGTTCGCAACGACCTGCTACCGCTTCCTGTGGCAGACACCGAGAGGTATCTCGTCGATGTCGGGCACCCCAGCGCACAACTGCGGTCCAACCACTACGTTCGCTCGCTCAGTCTTCGGGCCGAACTGTTGGCGTTGTGGAACCTTTGAGTCCTGAGAAACGAATGTTGACGGAATGCGAAGCATTCCTTCGAGTGCGCGAACAGCGCACCGTCAATACGTCGATCCGAGCAATGTACTCACGGAAGTCTAACGACGCACGACTCTAATGTTCGAATCCGGTGAACGAAATCCTCTGCGCAACTGCGATAAAGAGCATTCCGCGTGACAATATACGCGGATCGACCTCCCCCAACCGAAGTCCCTCACGATTCGCAGGCGAACACGAAGGCACAAACCCTCCCCGTTAGAAACCTACGTTCGGCAGCTGACAGGTTAAGGTGCCTTTCCGGATCTTTCAGGTGCTCCTCTCGACACGTGACCCGAGCCATCGAGCTCGCAGACGCACCATCGACTGTCCACAGACCCCCGTCTCCATCCATCTCCACGACACACGGCAGCAGCCTGCGGAAGCGCCGTCCAACACGCGGGTTACATAACCGCTCCCCCGCGTTCAGTCGCACATGAACCTCCCCGGCGTCTGACAGCATGAGAGCCAAGCATCTCCATCCGCTCCCGAAGAATCCAACCCGATTCCGACGCTAGACCCATCATCGAACCGCCGACCGCCAACGCACCCAAACTCCACCTTCAGCAAAGCCGCAGAGGTGGTCCGTCAAGCCCCTCCCTGGTCGGGCAGGCGGCGGGCTGTGAGGCGGCCGCCGCAAAATCCCTCAGAACTCCATGGCAACATCAACCACACGCGACACACCGAACAAGCGCGCCTACCCGTATCAGTTACAGATTGGTTCTAGTCTTTCCTCATGGCACAGCACAACAAGGGACCTCGCGGACACATCGCGACTCGTGCTCCCCTCAAGCAGCACAAGGTGTACGAGGATCGGGCCGCCGAACTCGGAATCCCTGCTGGGGATTACTCCGTGCTCATACTGGCCATCACCCACGGACTGGACATCCCGGACTACATCATCGACAAACTGCATCCGGACCAGCTGAGACTTCTCGAGGTCGAGGCAGCTGGATCACTGCGCCGCATCGAGCAACTTGCGGTCGGCGCATGAACTATCCCTAGACAGCGAACAACCCCCAGGGCTTGGCGGCATCGGGGGCTGTCCGTTTATGCGGTTGTGAGAGCTTCCCAGCTCCCTGACCACCACTAACCCCGTAAAGGAAGAGGCGGTGACCACCACTACCTCGAAAGGAAGAGGCGGTGCTTACTCGATGATATCGCAGAAACGCAATTCCGCCATACTCGCGGACGTATTCGCGGTGTCATTCTCGGCACGTCCAGATCACATTTCAGCTTTCGCGGCGCTCGGATCACACTTTCGCGTCCCGAATGTCCCATCCGAGCAAGCCAGCACCGTACCCATAGCGGTACCGACGTGCGGCCGCCGGATCGAACAGACCACCCGAACAACCGCGGCCGCAACGCGCGTACAGCGGATCCGCAGACAGGGAGGCCGCCCCTAGCCGACAACGAACGAAGTGCCCCGATACCTAACTAAACAGCGCAGACCTCTTGAAAAGCACAAAGGCCCCCGAAGGGGGTGATTGGGAGCGGACCGCATCGCGGCGAAATAAGGACTGGCAGGTCCTTGACGTCGACTGAGAACTGGCAGGTTCTCCGACATCTGTTCTCGAACATTCTCGAGAGGTGAGCTTCGAAAGTTAGCGCTTTCTCTGCTCGTACTGCATCCCCTGGAAGGGACTTACCTATGGCAGGTACGTCTCAGGGTAGCGCATACCCTGAATACAGCCCAACTCATTCCATATCACCAACCTTCGGCGTGTCGCACATCGGCACCCAATCCGCGGTCCCTCAATCGACAGAAGTCGACGAATGGCAAGCGGCAGTCGACGATGCTCTCTCACGTATCGCGCGCCTCGAATCCGCCACACGGCAACTCAACGAGTCCACTGACCAGCGAGGACGCTCTTGGTCCCTACCTGTCGAGCCAACGGAACAAGCACGCGTTCCAGTGTGGACATCACGCAGGGAATGGCTCCGCCAATTCCGGCATCACACCACCAGCCCGGCCGGCAAGGCATTGTGCGCGCGCAACCTGATCAAGCCCGACAAGGCTTACGCAGTGGCACAAGCTCACGCACATTTCGCCGAATCCCACACCGGCCGCGGGGTCTCCGCAGCGAAATCAACGATCGCTGCCCGGGCCAAAGTCAGCGAATCCTCTGTCAATCGCGCCAGGCGAGTGCTCATCGCTCTGGGAATGGGCATCGAACAGGTCCGGGGACGGAACCTCAAAACCCTGGAATTTCTGGCTGCTGAAGCCCATCACGGGGGTCAACAGCACCGCGCTGCATCGACATGGTCACTGTCATCCCCTCGAACAATCGTGGCAACGACACCTCAGCGCAAACTCGCCAAGACGCGACCGTCTCGCGCCTCTGAAAGAGCAACCCGCCACAGAGCTCGCAAATCTCTGAGGCCCGACGTCAATCGCGTCTATCAGCCCCACAGCAGTCGACCAGGGCCGATAGGAACTGACACCCTATCTAGTGTTGGTTTTTTATCTTTTGAAGTTCTTCCGTTAGGAAGAACTCACCAACGCGCGCACGCGCGAGCCCAGCTCACAACAAAAAAACGAAGCACTTCTCGGATCACACCGCGGCCTCTGGCACTTCAGAGGACTGCAGCCGAACTCGTCAACTATGCGCCGGCTCTCAGACCGACCGGACATATCGGGGCGATCTGTGATCTTCTCCGCGATGTCAAGATCGATACGACGCGATGGACAGGACGTGACATTGCACAGACGCTTTCCCGAGACACAGCAGATCGGGGGTGGATCTGGCCAACAAGATCAAGCCTGATCTCACCGTTGGCATACCTCAGACGCAGGCTCGATGGGATCGACTGGACCGGAGAATCACCCAGTGAACAGCGTAAATCGGCCGACCTGGCGCGAAAGAGGGAACAAGAATTACTTGAAAGCTCACATGTTCAGCGTACGAAAATGGCAGCGAACCCGGAGCACCGCGCCAAGATCCTAGCCAGCATTCGGGCACACCTGACATGCAAGCAGCAGCATTGAGGCTTTACTGGCCCCAATCCGGCCAAGCAATTCACGTCCGAAAAACACGCCTCACGCTGATCGACAAGCGTTGCCGAGAAGTGTGGCGATCCGTGGCACAGCACCCTGATCGCCACAGGTGTAAATACTCATGGCGACGTTGATCGGGACACAAAGAACCCGGAGGACAACATTTTGATCTAATACGCGGAGCTCCACAGCCATTTTCGGAGAACTGACCCCGCCCAAGCCAGTCAATGGCGGGCTGGCGGTCTGCTTCTCTGCGCTTGAAGAACGCCGCGCTGGTACGGGTTCAACATCCGAGAGGAGGTTGAAACAACTGCCGTTTCCTCCAATGCAGACGCGCCCGTAGGTATTCGGATCGTCTATCGATCTATCTCTCCGAGACATGTACCTGACTGAGCATCTTTATTTGCGCAGGTAAACGGCTTTTTGTGCAGAGAAGCATGGTGCGATCACTGCGTGTGACGCATGCTTTGCGAGGCATCCTGGTCGCGCATGCCATACATGCAATGCATGCCTTGCAACGCACGCATTGCATGTATGGCAGCGCTGTTGCGTGAAACGGTGGGCCCCCTTGCGTCGTTCGTAGCCGTCGGCACGGCAGCGCCGGCATCGTGCACGGGATACTTGTAGACGGGAAGCTGTCTCCATCCCCTCCCCCACTCGGTCGAGAAGTGCGTGTGTTTCGGCGTTGCGATTCATGCGTCGCTGTATTCGAAATGTGCCCACTCCCCCGAAAGTTCTGCTCGCAAAGCGGCGAAATCAAGCCTGACGGAACTGATTCTTCCCACCCCGTCCCCAAGCCTAATTTCGTCACTGTGACGTAAAGTTAGTGCCTGCTTGGACTCGCTTCGGTGATTCCGTCGCGGCCGAACTTCGACTGATCCGGATCTCCACACGTCCCTTCCCTTACACGTCCGGGTTCACACCGCGACCGACCTTTCGCGCAGAATTTTCGTTTCATCGCGGGCCCCGCTGTGTCCTGAGATGATTCCGCAATGTTGTTCGTGAGTTAGATGAGCACCCCGACTGCAGTCGGTCGGCTGTATCTCTCAACAGAATTGGAACCCCTCCCCCGATCAGTGCGGTTGTTCGTCCCACGCATGTCTCAGTTTTTTCACCATCCGTGCGGTTCACGTGAGTCCTTCCTTCTGCCCTGGATGTTCGGACCCCGATGGAATGAAATATGTTCTGGCCTTCAAAGGGGTACAGGGTTCTATTGAAGTGCGCCCGGCGCGAACATCAGAAAGTTTCTGAAGTGGCAGGCTGTCTTGCCCGCCTCGCAAGGTTGGCGCGTTCCTTCCATCCGCGGCAAGGGCGGTGCATTGGCGGATGGCTGGGCAGGACCGCTCGCGACGGTTGAGCAATTTGTTCTGTGCGCACAGCGGAGATTGCTGATTCCGATATTTCCGCCTTTAGTCAGTTGGCTGCCCAATAGCGTCCCTTCGGCTTCCACGAAAATCTGACGGAGACGGACTGTCACACGTTTCGATTCGGTGTCTGAAACGTCGCGCTATCGGGTGATCGTGGCAGCCAAGCTGCTCCCGGTCGGCCGAGCTTTCGCAACAATGTGTATCGCGCGCGGGTGATGTTTCGATTCGTTCGATGCCAGTGAGAGCATTGACCTGCTATTTTGCGTGTTCACGCAATGCGTGTACTGCATGCAGAAGTGAAGGACGTGCATGCATGCAAGGCGTGTTCGGCTAGCTCTGCGTGGCATGCGTGCATACTTCGCATCACGCGCGGTGCGTGCTTTGCGTGCGTTGTGTGAACCGCATGCAGAGCACCGCGTGCGTGCGGAGGGAGCACTGCGAGCGGTGCGTGCAAAGCATGCCATGCGTTGCATGTAATGGGTGCTTGGAGTGCGAGGTATGCATTGTGTGCAACGCACGCGGGGCGTGCTGACGACGCATGGATAGCGTGGCGAGCATGACATGCACGGGTTGCAGCGAACGCGTGGTGAGCATTGCACGCGTTGAACGCAAGGGTTGCACTTGATGCAATTCGTGCATGACACGCACAGAGTGCGTGGCTTGTATGTCACGCATGACATGCGTGTTATGCTACGCGCGCACGTAATGCACAGTGTGCGTGTTTCGCGAGCGGAGCAGACGTAGCATGCAATGCTTGGATTGCTCGTAACGCACAGTCTGCATGCAACCCACGTACAGCGTGGATTGCGCACACAGCAAGCAATGCACATATTGCGTGCAGCGCGTGGTTTACACGCAATGCACGCCTAGCAAGTGTCAACGCCCTCGATGAAAGGTCCGCAATGCAGCCACGCAAAATCGCACTCGGCAACCAGAAGGGTGGCGTAGGCAAGACGGCCTCCACTCTCGGGCTTGCCAGCGCCATCACCGCGGTCGGCGGAAAAGTACTTGTCGTCGACATGGACCAACAGGGCAATACGACCGGTGGCCTCGGCGTCACTCTCGAAGAGGGCATGATGACGGCCTACCACCTGATGAACCAGACCAGGGAAGGCATTGCAGCCGAGGCGATCATTGCCACCCCATGGGATGGCGTCGACCTCATTCCCGCAGACGAAGAGCTCGGCAAAATCGAATCGGATGGGTCGAATGACCTGGTGTTTCGCCTAGACGTTGCGTTCGAAGGACTCGACCTTTCTCCTTATGACGCTGTGCTTTTCGACTGCCCTCCCAATATGGGCAAGGTGCTGTTTGCGGTTCTTATTGCAGCAGATGGCGTTGTCGCCATCACCGAACCCACAATCGACAGTGTCGGCGGCGTTCAGAAGCTCGAAGAGACAATCGACACCGTTCGTAAACGGGCGAACCCGAAGCTGGAATTCGACAAGATCGTGATCAGTCGTAAACGATCCACCGGCGAACATGAGTTCAGAGAGAGCGAGCTACGGGAGACCTACGGCTCACTCGTCGCCAAGACATCGATCCCGGAACTCGCGGCCCGCCAGGACGCGCACTCGAATCGCACTCCGATTCACCAGTTCAAGGGTGGGAAAGCACTGACGCTGCAACTTGCCTACAGTGACTTGCTCGCTGAGTTGCCCATCGTGATCGGAGCCCCGGCATGAGCGTGAAGCGGGAACCTGCAATTCGTAAGACACATCCGGCTGAACTCATCCCGGAACGTCCGCCCAGGGGAGACGCGACCCCTGCGGCACCTGCAGCTACGCCACCATCGCCTTCAGCGGATCTCAGTGCCCGCAAAGATGAGGAGGAGAAGCTGTCGATGACCCACAACACGCGCATCAAACCTTCGACGAAGGATCGCCTCCGGCGTGGCGTCGACAAATTGCGGTACGAGACTGGCGATCGCGAAATCAGCGAGGCATCGATGACCGAGGCCGCGCTGGACGAATACTTGAAGGCCAGAGGACTATAAGAGGCCCGCGTGCATGGCGTGCACTGCGTGCACGCATGATGGGTTGTCTTGATTCTTGATTGTGGAGTTCGGCCCCGGGCGAGGGCATCGTGTGTTTCGGCTGGAAGACCTAATTAGAGGCGCCTGGTACGACAGCCGAGTAGGCATGTGTGGGGGACAGTTCCAAGGACCTCGATAGTGAGAACGGCTGTCGGGTGCGGGCGGGAGGTGAACCGCCGGGGCGGGAAGTCCTTGCTGTGCGCGCGCAATGCCATGTCCCTCTCATCTGCTGACTGCCCGTTCTGTAGAACTTGGAAGCCTTGGCAGCGCAAGCCTGGAGCAAATTGCGTGAACAATCCGTTGCAGTCACGCAATTCTCACGCAAAATTGCAGACCACCCCACGTCCCTCTGAGATCAACAGGCACGCAGCTGGAACGACATCACTGACGTGCTTTGAGTGCGACGCAAAAAGCATCAGTCGACTCTCGGATGCGTCCGCCAGAAATCGCTGTCAACCCTCACCGCACGCAAAACGGACGAAACGCAGGAGTACAACCAGAAGAAGTCTTCCGAAACCAGGAGGAGTCCCGCCGGCGGCAACCAGCGGGACTCCAGACCGAGAACACCCCTTGTAGGAAGGAAAACCCGATCATGGGTGATTTTAGTCTGCGCGCAGCGCGGATCCAGCTTGGAGCACTGATCGCCGCACTTCTCATCGCGATTTTCATCGCAATCGGGATCACCGCAGGCGCATTTGTCCTCTCCTTCGCGGTCCAACGGGACCTCGCGCGCCAAGGAACCATCCCCGAAAACCTCGCATGGATCTTTCCCGTCATCGTTGACAGTGCAATCTTCGGATCCACTGTCGCCATCGTCATTCTGAGCAAACTGAAGATGCATCGACGCGACAAGTACTTCTACGTTGCTGTTGCTGTTGCGGTGGTCGCGATCAGCATCCTCGGGAACGCCTACCATGCGTTCCACTCGGCAACAGTTGCGCAACAGGCCGTTGCGGCAGGTCAGAGTATCGGCTACACGCCTCTCGACCCGGCCGTTGCTGCCATGATCGCGGTCATTCCGCCGGTGCTCGTACTCGCCTTCACGCACGGTCTGGGAATCCTGATCAAAGCAACGGGTATTGCATATTCCGACTACAAGATCGAGATCGACAATGCTGCTGCAGGTGTGGGTGCGGTTGTTACGCAAAGCGTCGTGATGCGCAACGAAACAGCTGTAGGAGCCCAGCATTCTTTAGGCGTCGCAGAAACGCATGACGCGCAGGAAAGCGCTCCGCACCCGAGCCCCTCCGAACAAACGAGGTCCTCAGTGGACCCGGAGCCGTCGAACGTAGAGGCGGTGGCGCACGCCGAACTCGAATGGTTCATTGCCACATCGGACCTGCCCGACGCTGTCAAGGACACCGCACGACGCAAGCTTGCAGACCCGACTCTCACCTGGGAGATGATCGCCCAGACGTCCAACCCTCCTGTTGCAACATCGACTTCGTGGCGCCGATACGAAAAGTTCGATACCGCGGCCCGAGCGGCTGGCTTCGACAACCCGCCGCTCATCGACATGCGAGCCTCCGACACCCAGTTCACCGACCAACTCGTCACTACAACGTGAGTAGCGCCGCAACCCGCCAACGCCAAGGTTCCCGAGCGCCAGGAATTGCATCATCATGGAGGGGTTGACGACAGCAGAGTGCCCACAGACTGCAGGTAAGGAACCCGCGTTGACCGACCCAGACGACCGACACCGCGTGATCGTTCCGCCCGAACCGCGCCAGCGACCCCGACAACAGCGAGCGCACGAGACGTAGGCAAAGATCCTCAAGGCAGCTGCACGCTCCTTCTCGATCGATGGGTACACCGCTACCTCCATGAACGACATCGTTGCGGAGGCTGCCTCCACGAAAGGAGCCGTGTACTTCCACTTCGACTCCAAGGAAACGATCGCGCGAGAACTCATCAACCACTGGTTGACCGCGCTCGGCGGAATCCGACAATCAACCGACGAATCAGCAATACCAGCGATCGAGAAGTTGGCTGCATTCTTCTACGGTTCAGCGGCGCTTATAGCCGACGATGCCCTGGCCCGAGCCGGCCTCAGGCTCACCACAGAAGCAGGTCTCGATATTGCCCCACCCGCGTTCCGTGAGTGGGTGGAACTCGTCAGCCGACTCGTCGATACTGCGATCGCAGACGGACAGCTTCCCGCCTCTGCCGCCCAGCGCCTGGCAGCGAATCTGTGCGCGGGATTTATCGGCGCAGTTCAAGTCATACAGGTACTGGGCGACCCTGGAGATTTCACTTCACGCATCGACGACTTAGTGAACGCGTATTTGATTTCAGATGCGTAGTCCGCGCGCTGGCGAGGTCGTGAGTAGGGGAGAGGAACCGGACTCAATCCTCGCGGTGACGTCGCCAACCGTGTGCACGGTGTACTGCTAATTCCTCGCCGGTAGCGAGGCAGTCGTGTCGTCGAGGGGAGTGACAAAGTGCCTGACATCGAGAGTCGAACCTCGTAGAGCTTTGTCTCATAGCGAATATTTCAGCGATCCGAGCCGTACCGACGTGGAGATGTCACCATCGATGGGACCGTCACTGAGACTGAAGGACACCAGATAGAGATCGACCGATAGAAGACAGCGGAAACCGTGTGCGTGGGAAGGTGTGCCGCGTCGGGGCCGCTGAGTACTTCATCGGCCCTTGCCTCCCGTTGAAATGATTGGTTCCAGAACTCGCACGCGATGGTGGTACCAAAACGAATCCCACTTCGGTACCATCAGCATATGAGCACGCAGATCGCGGTACGACTACCGGACGAGATCGTGGAATTTCTCGACGACGAAGTCAGGGAACATCGCGCCGCCTCGCGAGCCTCACTAGTGTTGCGCGCGCTCGAACGGGAGCGTCGCCGTCAGATAGCCGCACGAGACGCGGAGATCCTCTCGGCCGCAACATCCGAACATGATCTGAGCCCCCTCGCTCACCACGCCGTGAATCGACAGCCAACAGGCTTGACGTGATGCGACCAATTCATGAAGCCAACCTCGACACAGTTCGGCCGGTCCTCGTACTCACCCGAGGGATGGTCCGTCCACACCTTGGGACCGTCACGGTAGCGCCCATCACCGGCGAGATCCGAGGACTGTCCACCGAGGTGTCCGTCAGCGCCGCTAACGGACTATCCGCCGACGCGGTGGTCAGTTGCGACCACATCACGACCATTCCCGTGAGTGCACTCGGCAACATCATCGGTTATTTTCTTCCAGCGCAAGAGGAATCACTGTCCATAGCCGTGCGCGCCGCCTTCGATCTCGAATGATGACGACAGTGAACGGAAAGGATGAAACATGGCGCTGAAGAAAGGGGAGCAGTTCACGCTATTCGAGCTCGAGCCACCAGAATCCGCTACTCGTTCGGACGAAGTTCCCGAACCCGATCAGCCTTCTCTGTTCGACGTTGACGACACCGCTTGTCTCGAAACGGATTCCGGGGTTGCGGAGCACCCCCGGACCGACGACGTCATCGCCCCTCTGGATGAGCGCGCCAACGGAATGGAAACGGAACCCACCCAGGCGTCAGAACGGGGCGCAACCGAACCGGCCGCCCTTCCTCCCGCCAGCGAGGCAGCAGACGGCCACGCCGTTATTGTCACAGCAGCCGGCACCTACACACCATCTGGCCACACACTCACCGGCCCAGTCGATTCCATCGAAAAACTCGACAAACTCATCAGATGGGCAACGCTCACCCCGCTGGGCGCACCGGCACAGATCTGGATAGTCGGAATCGAAGCTTGCGAGATGCTCGGATGGATCATCGACCCAGGCAGCGAAGACGACGTCGACGACATGGAAATCCTCCGCACCCGCGCTGCCGAAGAACTCACCGCGATCCTCCACGCCACGCTGACCCCGATGCTGACCGCAGGATGGGAACTCCGCGGAGAACCCGGCCACGTCGTTCACCTCTCCCGCACCACCGGGAACTTCACATCCATGGTCGACATTTTCATCGAACCCTACGTGTGGACCTACTGGAACAAAGACTTCGGATGGGGCAATCGCGTGGGGGACATGGGGATCCTCGGATCACCCACCGCCGGAACCTACCTCCCCGACGACGACCTCCCCGC
Source organism: Rhodococcus sp. APC 3903 (assembly GCF_030407755.1). Taxonomy (NCBI): domain Bacteria; kingdom Bacillati; phylum Actinomycetota; class Actinomycetes; order Mycobacteriales; family Nocardiaceae; genus Rhodococcus; species Rhodococcus sp. APC 3903. Next base: position 10,376 of record NZ_JASDCV010000024.1, on the reverse strand, counting down.
TGCGCAGGAACTGGGACGCCGACTCGCCTGGTGTGCACAACACCTCGGCGTGCTACCCGGCCCCACCCCAGCACGCACCGGCGCCGCCATCGTCGACAAGATCAAACGCGACCGCACCCGCAGCGGTAAAGGAATCGTCGTCACTGTCGGTGGACCGGTCCCACCGCTGGACGGTGAACCCCGCGGAGATCTCGAACCTGCAGTCGGATGGACCCGCATCCCGGACCTCGAAGAACTTTCCGATGCAACACAACTGGTATCGATAGACCAACGAGCTGCGTACCTCGCTTCGGCTGGCATGCTCGAATTCGGCTACGGAAAACCTCGACATCTTCGCGGCGAGAACGCGCTCGACGCTGCGCGGCAATCGAAAACCCCGTTCGGACTCTGGCGTGTAACCCTCCCACCGGGTGACATGCTGGCGCTCCCACCCGCTCTACCGTTGCCTCACCCACACATGCTCGCCGACCAACCTGTGCAGACCTGGATCACCACCGTCAGCCTCGATGCACTTCAAACGTCCATCGCCGATGGCGGAATCGGCGCAGAACTCGACGACCTCGACATCGCAGAAGCGTGGGTCTACCCCGAACAGGGTCGAGCCCTCGACAAGTGGGCGAAAATCTTGAGAGAGGCCCGCAAAGTTGCCGTCGACACCGGCGACACAGCAATGAAACGGTTCATCGGCGCCTGCTACAAGGGTTACATCGGCCGAATGGTCAACCCCGACATGTGGACCGCCAAACAAATGCAACACCATCACCAACCGCTCTGGCGAGCAGCGATCATCGCACACTGCCGCTGGCGAGGCCGCCGCGTCGCGATGCGCATCGCACGCGAAACCGGGCGTTGGCCACTGCGCACCGTCACCGACTCCTGGGTCTACCCCCTGCCCCCGGGCATCGACATCGCAGACGAGAGTGACGCACTCGGGAAAATGACTCTGGAAAAGAGCGCCCCGCTCACCGAAAACATAACCGTCATGCTGACCGACGCCCGCGACACCCACGAGATCAACCTCGCACTCAAAGCTGCGTTCACCGACGAAGATGAAGGAAACATATAGTGGCCCTGCATCTTCCGAAACCACGATCTACCAAACCCGCACAAAAGACCGTCGGCTTGGACGGACTCAACGTATCCGTCTCGACAGCAGCAACCAGCGGTATCGAAAAGTCCAAATCGGTCAAAAGTGGGGGATTAGCCGGACTCACCAGCAAAGTCTCCGTACGCCAGATCCGTACCGAAATCGGTAAAGAAGGCCTACGGCAAGCAGCTGTCGACGCCGGGAGAAAGCCCCCATCTGACCGAACACTGCGCCGCTGGGCGCAGCAAGGACGAATCCCGCACCCCGACGTCACCGAACGTGCACAACGGCGAGCCGCCATCGAACGCCTCGGTGGAATCGACGCTGTCGCAAAGAAAATCGGCCGTTCACGATCAGCGGTCTCTCGCTACCGTTCCGGCGAAACGAACGAGCTGCGCGCTGACGCGAAAAAGAAACTCAAGAACGTCAAAGCTCGCGACATCATGGACCGCGCCGGCGTCCTACGACCCGACGGGCAACCCAAAAAGGCCACCATCCGAGTCCGCGGGGGAGTGTCCGTCCGCAACGGTTCCGAAGAAGGCTACGACTACCGAGTGCGTACCCTCGACTTCGCGAACTCCGACAGCCCCTTCAGTCTCGACGAAACACGCGAACTCGCCATGGCTTTGGCCAACGACGATCATGCCCGGGTGGTTGCCATCCTCGAACGTCACGCCACGATGGATTACCCTGAAAACAAGGGATTCGACCAGTACGGCGACACCTTCGGATTTCACTTCGATTCCATCGAATCCGTCCACATCGACTGGACATAGAACTGCCCTGCCCCTCGACGCACCGGGCAGGACCAGGTATCTCGTTCGCAGACCCTCGTGCGAACCACCGGTGGCGATCTCGGCACCAGTGGATATGTCGGCCAGGTTCGGAATCGAATGGCGCCTCTCAGTCGGAGTTGTTAGGTTTGACGGGCAGTTGGGAGTCGAGTTCGGAGACGGTGGCTTCCACAGCTGCCGCGATCTCGTCGTCGGTAGGGACGAGATCGCGAACCTGGGAGGGGAGAGTCTCATAGGTGTAGTCGGCTACGGCGAGGGGTGCAGTTGTCCCGGCAAGTGAATACCGGACGACGTTGTCGTTGCGACCGGCGCAGAGCAAGATTCCCACAGTCGGGGCGTGGATGTCCTTGTTGCGGAGGTTGTCGTCGATCCACGAAACATAGAAGCCGAGCTTCCCGACATACTCCGGCTCAAACCTGCCTACCTTCAACTCGACGACGACGAACCTCGCTTGCACCCAGTTGAAGAACAGCAAGTCGATATAGAAATCCTGATCACCGACCTCGAAATGGTACTGGCGTCCAACAAAAGCGAACCCGTGTCCCAGCTCGAGGAGGAACTGCTTCAGCCGACGCATCAGCGCGGACTCCAGCTCCCGCTCCGCGACACGTTCGGTGATGTCGAGAAAATCGAAGACGTACGGGTCACGCACCAATTGCTGAGCGAGATCAGAATCCTCGGCCGGAAGATGGTCCTGAAAATTCGACGGTGCCGCACCGATCCTGCGCCGTAAACCGCTGTTGATCTGATTTTGCAGCACATTGCGCGACCACCCGTGTTCAGCAGCCGTTGATGCATACCAGTCGCGGTCGGACTGGTTATCCAGCTTGTCGAGCAATACCGTCACATGACCCCACGGCAATTGGCCAACAGGTTGTTGGCCAATTGCATCGCGCCCCCAGATGCTCGCCATCTGCCGCATGTACTTCAGATTGGTCCGCGACAACCCACGCATGTCGGGAAAGGCCGATCGAAGATCGACGGCGAGCCTGTCGATCACCTTTGAACCCCAGCCCTCGGCCTCTTGACGCTGCACGATCGCGTGCCCTATGTCCCAATACAGGCTGAGCAGTTCGGTGTTGACGATTCGGGTGGCGCGAACTCGCGCTTGCCGAACTTGCGACTTGAGATGGTCGAGAAACTGGGCATAGTCGGCGGGCAGTTCGGCTGGAGCATTCACCCATCCATCTTTACCCAGCGCTGTTGGGAACGCCCACCGGACATGCCCCCACTGGACACCTCAGCCCGCAGGAACGGCGACTCGGGCTTGGATGCGCGCTAGACGCAGGATCACCCGGCCCTCGTACAGCTCAGTTCTTCACAGGGCGGATTGATCGGAGTGAATACGTCCAGCACTATAGCGGCCCTCACCTGAAATCGGGCGCTTCAGACCTGCCCGCGCGCGGACAGGTACACCGTGTTCCCTGGTCGAGAAAGGTTCTCATGCCGTTCCTAGGTTCGACCATCCACCGTCCGGTATGCATGCTGATGACGGCAACAGTCGTCGCAGCCTCCATCGCTTTGATGTCGCCGGGCATCGCGTCCGCCCAATCAAACGGATGCTCGAAGACTTTCAACCTGTTCATCCCCGGAACCTGGGAAACCGCAGAAGACGCCGATCCCTCGATCCCGGTCGGTATGCTCAAACCGATCGCCCACAGCATCGCGGACACGAACGGTAGCGCGGCACAGGTCCACACTCTGCCGTACATGGCCCGAGCCTTCGACAACGGAAAAACCTACGCAGACAGCAAATCTGATGGTTTGACGAGGGCGAAGGACGTGATCGCCGAGATCGCAACGAAATGCTCCGACACCAAATTCACCATCACCGGCTATTCCCAGGGCGCGGACATCGCAGGTGATCTTGCCTCTGAAATCGGCAACGGCTCCGGCCCCATCAAGGCAGAGCAAGTCCTCGCGGTCGGGCTTCTCGCCGATCCCGGTTCCGGAACGAACGGCGAAGCAGTCATCGGCCCGAAGCCGTCAGGAAAGGGGATCGCCGATCCGCGGCCGCAGGGCATGGGGAAGCTGTCGGGCCGGGTCGCGTCGATCTGCGATCCGAAAGACCTCTACTGCTCGATCCAAAAAGGTTCGAGCCCGCTGCTCGGATCGCTGGGTTCAGTGCTCACCAAAGCTCCGAGTGCTGGAGTTGACGGCCAGGTAGGCGACAATTCACACCTGGCCACCGCGCTAGCGTCGGATTTCTCCCAAGCCGACCTTCCCAGCCTCGCCACAGCCACTGGCAATCTGACCAGTGAACTCTCGAAGACGGACGGCACAGTCGACCTCGAGAAGGTCGCCTCCAGCGCGACAACTCTGGCGAACACCATCAGTCCGCTCGCGGAACTACTCGGCTCCGGAGCCGCCAACCCTGCGGCGAACGGGCAGCTCGCTGCAGCTCCCGCCGGAACAGCCGAAAACAATGCCAGCCACGTTCTAGACAAGGCCGGAGAATCTGATCTCAGCAGCGCGCTCGCGACAGTGACCGCGATCGCCGACACCGCGAGCACGCTCGCCAGCAAGGGCTCCACGACGCTGCCTGCCTCATCTCCGGACCTGACCTCCCTATCGACCGCCGCTGGCACCCTCGACAACCAGATCGCCCCGCTCGCAACAACACCGAGCGACGTCCTCAGTTCCGCCTCCAGAATCCTCTCCTTACTCAAACCCACGGCGGTCATCAACCAAGTCCTGGGCGTCGCCACCGGGCTCACCTCCCTGGATATGCCTGCGATCCTGGCGAACCTGAACCTTCTCCCGCAGAAGGTCGCCGCGCTCGACGCGCAAGGCGCACACACGGTCGCAGGAGATCTGAACAACCAGCTCTCCCCGCTGGTGAAGATGGCCGCCGGTGTCGATCTGAAATGGGTCTCGCAGGTCCTGTCGGTAATCCCGGATCCGTCCGGTTACTCGCAGGTCGCCGCGCTCGCCGCGTCGATCCTGGGAGGAGTCGACATCATCAGGCTCGCCACCCTCGTTGGGCAGGTGCAGGAAATCGCTTGGGCCGCAGTCGAGAAGCTGTTACCGCCGCTAGGACAGCTCCCCGACCCCCTCGGAGCCGGAGCTGCCATGGCCGGCCTCGTCCCGGTCGGACTCGAACTCGCCGCTGTCGCGGTCAACATGCTGTCCGGCAAAGCTACGAAGACTGATCCGACATTGCTCGGCAAGCAGTCCTCGACGGCCGCCACCATCACCACTCAGGCGCAGAATCTGGATCTTCCAGCACTGGCTGGTTCGTTGACCACGATGGCTAACTCACCGGGCGCAAACGCCATTGCCTCGCTGGTAGGGGAGGGGCTCGACGCGGCGTCCTTCTTCGCCTCCGGAGCACACCAGAACTACAACTCGCTCGTCGTCGACAACGCCGGCCGCAACGCGATCCAGTGGATCTCCGACTGGCTCAACCTGCAGATCGCACGTGCAAGATGACCAGATGCCGCGCCCGCTACCCGGTTTCTCGGTGGAGTATGCGCGCCCACTGCCAACACCGCGGCTATTTCACCAGGAGCGATGCTCGGGCGGGCTAAAACGAATTATCGCGCCCTCACAGAGCTTATTCCGCAGCGCAGTCGGTCATTTTCGGGTGATGATGGTCCGCGGTACGGGTCGATACATTCGGACACGGATGGATTCACAGAGGTGGGCGGGAATCAGCTCGTCGTTGTGTGAAATGGACGAGTCAAGGGGGTCGGCCACCAATGCGGCCGCGTTGTTGTCTGCATACATTGTTCGGCGCTGATCGAGGGGGAAATTGCGAAAACCGCCGGGGCCGGTGACGGAGAGCACGGAGAGCCTCGCGTCGAGACCGCTTCTGACTTCCGGATCGATCCGCGCACGCAGAGCGTGCGTTCGGAGTTCTGCACGATATGCGATTGCTGCGCAATGGTATTCATAGTTTCTTTACTTTCGGAGAGGGCTGGTGAATCCCTGGCGGCGTGAAGTTGATGTCGCGACGAGTGCGGCGGCGACCAAAGCGAATGCAGCCCAGGGCAATGAACCCGCATCGGAGGAATCGAGCAGAAGCCCGCCGAGGATGGCGCCACCGGCGATGCCGATGTTCCAAAATGTCACCACGCGAGATTGAGCGACGTCGCCCGAAGCACCTGCAGCCTCGGCTGATGCGGTTTGAAGAAGGGTGGCGGCGCCTCCGAACGCCAGTCCCCACACCGCCGTACCGACAAAGACGGGCCACACGGTTTCGCCTGCGATCCCCACCCACTGGCGCACGCACTCCAAGTCCTTGATCACATTGCTTCCACCCTAAGTTGGCTCCAATTCGGAATAGTCAGACGGTTCGGGCGCTCAGTTATGTTCTGGCAGAACTCTATTCCGGATACGGGATCAACGCCGCCAACGCGTTCACCATGTAGGCCGGAATGAAACTTTCCTGATCTATTTCGGCCAGGGGTCCTGGATCGTCATCCCTCCGTCGGTGATGATTGCTTGTCCGGTGAAGTAGCCGGCTGCCGGAGAAAAGAGAAAGGCGATCACGTCGGCAATCTCGGAAGGTTCGGCAAAAGCAAGTGTTTTGACGACGGCCTCGATGCCGCCTTTGGCTGCGCTGTAGCCGAGCCGTTCGGGGATGCCTAGGTGGACTCCCATTGACGAGATTGCCACGATGGCACCGTTGTCACTAGCTTTCAAGTGTGGATATGCTGCTTGTGCGATCCTGATTGTGCCCATCAGGTGAATATCGAGTAGCCGTTCGATGGACTCGTAGGTCACCGAATGAGACGGTGAAGGATCGACGACGCCGGCACATGCTTCCACTCCGTCGATTCTCCCGTATCTTCCCAATGTCGCTGCCACCAGGTTATTTACGGATTCGTTTGACCGAGCGTCTGCACTGATCCCGAGGTCGCCGCCCTCGGGTAATCGCGCGACAACCTCACAGGCTCTGAATGGGTCAAAGGGCGGCTACGACGATGCGGTTTCCGCGCTGCGCGAGCAGGTTGCAGGCCGCTACACCGATGCCGCTGGCAGGACTTCGCTAAGCGCCGTCCGTGCGTCGCGGCGATGGCATCGGACCATTCCCGCTGCGCTCGGTGCTTGCTAGTATCGAAGTTCTCGAGATCGTTGTGGTGCAACGGATTCCGGTACTCGTCCGATTCAGTCGTGTGTCATACCTGTGGCCTCTCGTTCTACGAGCCACGGCAGGGTTCAGGGTTGCGGTTCGGAGTGGATGCGGGCCGGAAGGATTCAAGCCGCTGAAACGGAGAGGGACCGCGGCGCGGCTCACTTTTAGTGCACCTGTTGGGGCGGTGAGGGGCTGTCGTTGATCTCCGCCGGATGATCGGACGCCTGGCCGTTAGTGGTGGTATCTGGCTGCGCGTGCGACGAGGACGGGAGCGGTCGATGTCGACGTGACAGGTGGATTCTCCAACTGTCCTGCGGGTCCAAGAGTCAGCCATCTCCTTCCTCGTACTGTCCGGTGTGCAGTCACGCATGGATATTTCCTGTAGCAAATTGCTACAATGAACTTGGGTGTTGTAGCGAAGGAGGAGCCATGACGGAAGTCGTCGACAAGGTCACCAGATTCTCATCAGAGCTCGTCGATGCCGCGGCAGCGGAAGGACAGCGCGAGCATCGCTCGGCACGCCAGCAGCTCGAGCACTGGGCCCGGGTCGGTCGTGAGGTGTCGAACCAGCGACAGGTCGCACGTCAGCGTGTCGAGGCCGCCCTCGCCGGTCGTACCCCACTGAGCGTGCTCTCCGCGGAGGAGGGCGCGGTGTTCAACGCGGAGATCGCGGCGACCCTTGAAGAATCGATCGCGACAGGTAACCATGTCTCTGATCGCGCAGTTCAGGGGCGCGCTACGATTTCGCTCGACGAGCACGGGCGGGTCGTCAAGTATCTGCCTGACGGTTCGCAGATCGTCTTGTGAGACGTCTCGATCTTGTCATCGGGCCGAACGGTGCCGGCAAATCGACGTTCGTCGAGCAGCGTCTCGCGCCCCTGCTTCCCGGCAGCGTGCTTGTCAACGCGGATGTGATCGCTAAAAATCGCTGGCCTGATGCGGCCGAGGAGCATTCCTACGAGGCCGCACGGATTGCGGCGACCATGCGCGATGTCCTGATCGATCGGGGTGAGTCATTCATCGCCGAGACGGTGTTTTCGCATCCATCGGAATTGGAGTTGATCGACCGTGCGCGCCGGGCCGGGTTCGTTGTTGTTCTCCACGTGGTCCTGGTTCCGGTCGAGTTGTCGGTGGCTCGTGTCGCCGAGCGGGTTGTCGAGGGTGGGCATTCGGTGCCGGAGGTGAAGATTCGCGAGCGATTCGGCCGGCTGTGGTCGTTGGTCGTCGACGCGATCGATCGATCCGACCACGCGACCGTGTACGACAACACTGCCCCGGATGTCACGCGCATTGTTGCCCGGTTCGTCGACGGCGATCCGGTCGGCGAGACTACGTGGCCGGCATGGACTCCGGCCGAGTTCCTGAGAGCGCCGACGTAGGTTTTCGATCCCGGGCTTGTCGAGCTCCTGCGTGAGCGGCGGTGCTAGCGTCCACGCCGCCTCGCCTTCTATGAAGAGCTTCGTTGTTTGGCGTTGTCGGCCGGCGTCAAGAAAGTTGTCGTGAGCTTGAACCCAGCTGACCGGGACTCCCTCCGCTTGAGTGCGGTCGACGAGGTTCGCGGTGCGGTTGAGGATCGCGGCAGCGTCGAAGCATCCAGCCAACACTCCTACCTGCAGGTCTATGACGATAAGAGCTGTCAACGAGGGCACGATGCGAGTGTGCCAGTGAACTATTCCGGAGGGCGATTGGCGTGCGGTGGGGTGATGTTCGCGCTGCAAACGTGCCGCCGTCTGTCGCTTCGATCCACAGTCGACCGCTGCGACCACACGATCCGTTCACCGGCCCTCGCCGATCCGTGGGAGTTCTATCCGTCCCTCGAAACCTGCCGCCGGCTCGTATCCATGGCATACCTCTTTGGGTGCAGTTACGGACACGGTGTCCGATGACGGGCCGGATTAACCGTACGTGTCACCGACGTCGAGGACACAGCCCGCAACCTCCGCGAGGCCGCGAAGATCCTCCGCAGTAACCGGCAACTTACCCAACCGCTCCCCGGAACTCTCATGCCCACTGGCGACAGCAAAGGACCTCGACGTGACACTCTCACCGGCCACCGGCCACCGGCCACCGGCCACCGGCCACCGGCCACCGGCCACCGGCCACCGGC
>NZ_JASDCV010000024.1:0-1210 GCF_030407755.1 Rhodococcus sp. APC 3903 | reverse complement strand
GCCTCGACGACCTCACCGACAAGGATGGCGTGTGCCCACGGCTTTGGGTATCGGCTGAGAGCGCGAAGCGTGTAGTCACGGCTCTGAACAGCGCAGACTTCTACCCGTCCGTGAACGCAGCGGTCGTTAATCAGACGCTTCCAGTGAAAATAGTCCGCAGAAGCCGTCCCTCGTCCGACGTTGAGTAGTTGTACGGATCCGCGGGGAGTGTCCGATCAGCGGTGGATCCGAACTCGGTATCGGTTAATTACCGTTGAGGGTGATGCGGCCTTCGAAGGTGATAGCGAACGCGTTCAGCGCCTGGCCTCCACCTCATCGCCCATCGTTCCTTACCTTTCCCTGTCGGGTCCAGAGCCCGAGTACCCCAGATACAAGCATTTGAGCGCGGCCTGCTCCGTCGGGAAGTGCCCACGAGCACGCACCGCACGCCGGTAACGAGCGTTGACGGACTCGATCGCATTGGTCGAGCAGATCCCCTGCCGGATCTCGACGTCGTAATCCAAGAACGGAACGAACTCCGTCCAGGCGTTCTCCCACATCCGCACGATCGCTGAGTATCGCTCACCCCAGATTCCGCAGAATTCGATGAACCGTTCCTTCGCCGCAGACTCCGATGGAGCGGTGTAGACAGGTTTCAGGTCGCGGGTCATCTTGTCCCAGTACTGCCGTGCAGAAAACCGAAAGGTGTTGCGTATCAAATGAATGATGCAGGTCTGCACCACCGCGAGTTCCCAGACGGTGTTGATCGAATCCGGCAACCCTTTCAGGCCGTCGCACACCACGATGCACACGTCGATCACCCCGCAGTTCTTGATTTCGGTGAGCACCGACAGTCAGAACTTGACGCCTTCGCCCCCAGCCCACATCCCGAGGATGTCGCGTTCACCGTTCACGGTGACCCCGATCGCGACATACATCGGCCGGTTGGTGACCTGACCGTCGCGGACTTTGACGTGCGCCGCATCGATGAACATCACCGGATACACACGATCGAGCGGCCGGTTCTGCCATTCGGTCATCTCACCAACGACCTTGTCGGTGATCCGGGAGCTAGTGTCCTTCGAGGCCGTCGCACCATGGATGTCCTGAAAGTGCGCGGACGCCTCGCCGATTGTCAAACCCTTTGCAGTAAGCGATAATACAATCTCGTCGATCGGGACTGTTTCGCAATCGGTGTTTTGGCCCGAGAAGCTGAGTGAATGCTCGGCGA